>JBJEPH010000041.1:0-13759 GCA_051881135.1 Eubacterium sp. | reverse complement strand
TAATACCTCCATATAAAACAGACGGTATCACCACCTGTTTTATTCTAAACCTTCTCTAACCTTTTCTGCTCGAAGTGCCTCACACATAGGCTTGGTTAATTCAATACTTGAATCCGACACCAAAGAAGCATCTAACAAGCCGTGAAGCATATCTCCGATAAGCTCATAGCTATAATCAAAATAACCCAATGAAATGCCGAGTCTTATAAGGGAAATACTGTTTAAAAATTCCTCTGTATTAAGCTTCCTTGCAAGCTTAAGTATGCCCAGAGTTCTGTAAATCTTATCCTCGAAATCGGAGCTTTCCTTCAAATTTTCCCTTGCATTTCGCTCCTGCTTAATAATTTGTGTGCAAATAGCGTTCAAATTATCAATTGCTCCCTTTTCCGTGATGCCGAGAGTAACCTGATTAGACAGTACATAAAACGCTCCTGCGCCGTTAGGATAAAGCTCCTGAAGGCTTACTCCAAGCTTGCTTACCATTGAGGAAAGGCTTGCAATTGCGCCTTTTCCTGCAAGTCCCTGCAAATGAAGAACAAAGCTTGCACAAAGACCTGTTCCTATGTTTACAGGTGATGATGTCAGAAAGCCGAGCCTGTCGGAAAACGCGATTTTATAGCTTTTGATGAATATGTCGTCAATCTCATCTGCTTTTTTATAAGCTGTTTCCAAATCCTGACCTGCGGCAAATACGGAAATTGAAATATGATTTTCGTCGCACATCGAAATTGAAATATCCTCATTTTTTGAAAGCAGAAACGAATTGTTTTCCCTTGAGAATATAAAATCGGTGTTTATCAATTGCTTTTCAGCATAGGAATGTGCCTTGGCGGATGGAACGGCAGATAAATTAATCAGGTCAAATTCCTTGCCAAGCTGAGAATTTTTTATAGTTGCAAAGACTCTTTTGTTAACTGCCTTATGCTGTTCGTTTGACATTCTGTTTGGAAAAGGTATATCCGCAAAATTTCTTGATAGATTAATTTTCGAGCTGATAACAACATCGGAATTATTTGCATTACCCTGATACCACTTGCTCATATTTTATTCCCCCTGTGATAATTCTTTTATCTTATCGCGCAATACAGCGGCGTCTTCAAATCTCTGCTCCTGAACAGCCGTCTTAAGCTCCTGTTTTAGCTGTTCAAGCTTTGATACGGGCTCCTCCTGCGGTTCGGGCTCCTCTGTATATGAAATTGTTTTTCCGATATGCTTTGCTCTTGAGTGAAGCTTTTGAATGCTCGGATTTAATCTGTCTTCAAATTTATCATAGCAGTCGGCACATCCTACATGACCGGTTGATATGATATCGTTAAGCGAGGATCCGCATTTACTGCATCTGTCAATGCCGACGAGCGAGTTAAATGCACTTGCTCCTGCGCCGAGAAGATTTCCAAAATAGCTGTCCATTGCGAATGGGTCAAAGCTGAACTCATCCATTACGCCGAGCTCCTTTGCACATTCTTCACATAAATACATTTCTTCCTTTTTACCGTTGATAATTTTTTTTAAATGAGTATTAGCTTCATTTTTGTTACAGTGAGTACATTTCATAATTAGATACCTCCTATAAATATTACAAATTCCTTAATCAATATATGCGAGAAGCATTTGCTTTAGCTGTCTTGCACGAATAATATTGGCATACTCCTTGGGTAAGCCCTTAAAGTTTGAATCCAACATTGATGACGCTAAAATTTTTGAGGCTTTATCATCAATAAGCTTTTGAAAGTTGGCATTATAAATATGAACTCTTGCAGTTCTTTCATCAATACTGTCGCCGATTGAATTTATAAAGCCCATAATAGCATCGTCCTTGCTTTCGGCACGGGTGATAAGTATATATCCTCCGCCTCCCCTTCGGCTTTCTATCCTGTATCCCGCCTCGGGAGTAAATCTTGAAGTAATTACATAATTAATTTGGCTCGGGACGCAACCTATTTGGTTTGCCAAATCATTTCGCTGAATTTGAACGGTTGACGAATTATCGTCAAACATATCCAAAATTACATCAGCTATCATATCGCTCATTTTCATAATATCATCTCTTTTCTTGACTTTGACTTTCTTTGTCCTTGATTATGTTATAGCACAATAGTCAGAGAAAGTCAATAACATTTTTGACTTTTTTTGACTTTAATGAAAAAATTAAAAAATAAACCGTGTAAAGCGCAATAAATATGCCTTACACGGTTCTGCTTACACAATTATTATAAAACGGTATAGCCTTCTTTTTCGATGGCGGATTTGATAATACTGTCATCAACATCCTTTGAAAGCTCAACCTCAACTGTTTTGCTTTCGTGCGATGCCTTAACGCTTTCTACTCCGTTTATTACACTGATTGCATTAACTATATGTGCCTCGCAATGTGAACACATCATACCATCTACATTAAATACCTTTTTCATTTTTTCTTTCTCCTTTAATTCAATATTTATAGGTTTAATTCTTCTGTCGTGCTTTGCAGAGTGCAGATTAAATAGGTTTAATCTCAGCGCATTTAAGACAACGCTTACGCTTGACAGACTCATTGCCGCGGCGGCGAACATAGGATTCAATGTCCAGCCTGTTATTCCAATCATAACGCCTGCGGCAAGAGGTATGCCGATAACATTATATATAAATGCCCAAAATAGATTTTCGTGAATATTTGTCAATGTGGCTCGGCTTAATCTTATTGCACTCGGTACATCGCTTAATTTACTGTTCATTAATACAACATCTGCCGCATCTATGGCGATATCTGCCCCTGCATTGATAGCAATACCTATATTTGCTCTCGTAAGTGCGGGTGCGTCATTAATTCCGTCACCGACCATTGCAACCTTACCGAATGACTGAAGCTCCTTTATGGCCGTTTCTTTGTCGCCGGGAAGCATATCCGACATAATATAATCAACACCTGCTAAATCACCGATTGCTTTTGCAGTACGACTGTTATCCCCTGTCAGCATAACAACCTTTATGCCCATATTTTGCAATTCCTTTACTGCCTGCGGACTGTCCTGCTTTATGACATCGGCAACTGCAATAATGCCTATAAGCTTCTCATCCTTGACAAACAGCATAGGCGTTTTTCCTTTGTCGGACAGGCGCTCAACCGTTTGTGCAGTTTCTTTATCTAAATCAATAATTGTGCTGATAAATTTGTAGCTTCCTGCGAGAACCTTTTCGTTATTTATATATGCTTCCACACCGCTACCCACGAGCGCTTTAAAGCTGTCGGTGTTAAATGAGGAAATATTTTTTTCGAGTGCTTTATTAATTATTGCCTTTGCAAGCGGATGCTCGCTCATTTTTTCCACAGAATAAGCAATGGATAAAAGCTCGTTTTCCGTGTATTCATTTATAGGAATAACATCCGTAACGACGGGATTGCCTACGGTTATTGTGCCTGTTTTATCAAGAGCAACTATTTGTATTCTTCCTGCCTCCTCAAGAGATGCGGCGGTTTTAAACAGTATTCCGTTTTTGGCGCCCTTGCCGTTTCCGACCATAATGGCAACGGGAGTTGCAAGACCTAAAGCACAGGGACAGCTTATAACCAATACACTAATTGCCCTGCTTAAAGCATAGCCGAATTCACTGCCAAGAAGCAACCAAACGGTAAATGTGATTATTGCGATAAGGATTACAACAGGGACAAAAATACCGGATACTTTATCTGCAATTTTAGATATAGGAGCCTTTGTGGAGGCTGCATCCGATACCATTTTGATTATCTGTGAAAGCGTTGTATTTTCGCCTATTCTTGTGGCTTTGAATTGAATATAACCGGACAAATTCATTGTTCCTGCTGATACGCTGTCGCCCTGTTCCTTGTCAACGGGTATGCTCTCACCGGTTAATACGGACTCGTCAACGGTGCTGTTGCCCTGTGTTATTTCGCCGTCAACTGCAATGCTTTCGCCCGGCTTTACCAAAACAGTATCTCCTATTTTAATTTCTGAAACAGGAACGGCTTTCTCTTTGCCGTCAACAATAATTCTTGCAGTTTTAGGAGATAGGTTCATCAACGAATTAAGCGCATTTGTGGTTTTGCCCTTTGAATAGCTTTCAAGAGCTTTTCCCACGGTAATTAATGTTAATATTGTAGCGGCAGATTCAAAATAAAAGCTGTCCATATAATGCATTACCGCATCCATATCATTGTTTATTTGAGCTGTGGTCATCGCAAATAATGCGTATGTGCTGTATATAAAGGATGCACCGCTTCCGAGGGAAACAAGAGTATCCATATTAGGCGACCTGTTAATTATCCCCTTAAAGCCGCTTATAAAGAATTTTTGATTAATTACCATAATTACAACGCAAAGCAAAAGCTGTGAAAGTCCCATTGCAATATGGTTGCTTTCCATAAAGCTCGGAAGCTTCCAACCCCACATCATATGCCCCATTGAAATATACATCAGCGGAATTAAAAACACAACGGAAAGCACTAATCTTTTAAATAATTTCGGAGTTTCCTTATCCTCGATTTCACTATTGCTTTTTTCTCTTTTATCATTTACAAGGCTTGCGCCGTAGCCTGCCTTTTCAACTGCTTTGATTATTTTGTTGCTGTCAGCATTCCCCTCAACGCTCATTGAATTAGTTAAAAGACTGACAGCGCACGAGGTTACTCCGTCAACAGAATTGACTGTTTTTTCAATTCTTGCCGAGCAAGCCGCGCAGGTCATACCTGTTATGTTATATTTTGTCATATTATCCTTTCTTTTCAAATATTATTCGTTAATAAGATATATCTTTGATAATAATTTGTCAATAATTTTTATAATAAAAAGTTTTATTCCTTTACATATTCCGAGTGATTTAGTATAATATTTTCGGTGATGAAATGAAAAAGCTACTTATTATTAATTCTTCTCCGAGAGAAGACGGAGTATGCGCTGAAATATTAAAACAGGTTAAGTCTTATTTTATTGATTGTGAAATAAAAGAATATGATTTGTACAGGCTGTCCCCTGCTCCCTGCACTGCCTGCGGATATTGTGAGATGCACGACGGATGCTCCAACAAGGATTTAGACATTTTCTTTGAGGATTTTGAGGATGCCGACTATATTGCAGTGTTCTCTCCTATGTATAATAATTTCTTTCCCGCACCCTTTAAGGCGCTGATAGACAGATTTCAGCGCTATTGCTCGGCAAGATACCTAAGAGGAGCAAATCCTCCTATTGAGAAGCATAAGAATGTAGGCTTGGTAATTGCAAGCGGCTCTAATGCGAGAGAATGTGCAAACTACATGGCAAATACCGTAAAACAGGCATTTGCCGTATTGAACGGAACATTAAAGGCAAGATATTACATTCCCAATACCGATGCAGCCTCCTATACATTTAATATAGTTGAGCTTGAAAAGTTTGTTCACCAAATGAGAAAACCATAACAGGATTAAAAGATTAAAGCCGTTACAGTTTTATTTACTGTAACGGCTTACTTTACGTTAGAAAAGTTTTATCACTTTTGAAGCTCGTATTTTATTGAGTTTTCATCACACCAGGCAATTGCCTTGCTGAGTATGTAGCTGTCCTCAAAGTCGCTGTATTTTTCCGCAAGCGAGGGATAAACATTTACATATTTCCAAAATGAATTAACATAATCGTTTTCATCGATTTTTGAAAGCGCTTCCTTTAGCTTCTTTTCCTCAACAGAGTCAATAAAGCTTTTTATAACCTCCTCATTTGACACGAAAAAATAAGGTATATATCCAAGCGATAAAAAATATGTGCTTTGAGATTCGCCCTGAGGAATATCCAAAGCGGATAAATCCTTGTAATCTACAATTCGGTAGCTGTTAAGAGAAAACCAATACTGTTCTGTGGAGCCCCAACCTTTTTTTAGAGCCTTTTTGTCTAATAAATATGAATCCATTTATCCTAATCCTTATTTGATAGATTTCATTAATCCGCCGTTTTTAATGATGTTTTGAATAAATGGCGGAAAAGGCTGTGCCTGATATGTTTTGCCTGTTGTAAGATTTGTGATAACACCGCTGTCAAAGTCAACCTCGACCTCGTCGTTCGCCTTAATATCCTTTGCGGCCTCGTCACACTCTAATATTGCAAGACCGATATTTATGGCATTTCTGTAAAAAATTCGTGCAAAGGTTGACGCAATTACACAGGAAATACCCGATGCCTTAATAGCGATAGGTGCGTGCTCTCTCGATGAGCCGCAACCGAAATTAGCCTCGGCAACCATAATGTCACCCGGCTTAACATTTTTTGAAAAATCTGCGTCGATATCCTCCATACAATGTGATGCAAGCCATTCCTCGTCTGAGCGATTCAAATATCTTGCAGGAATGATAACATCTGTATCAACATTATCTCCGAACTTATGTACTCTACCTTTAGCGTTCATAACTTTAACCTCCAATTAAACCTTAGCAGGATCTGCAATATAGCCCTTAATTGCCGATGCGGCGGCAACTGCAGGAGATGCAAGATAAATTTCGGATTTTGTATGTCCCATTCTGCCTACAAAATTTCTGTTTGATGTAGAAACGGCTCTCTCGCCCGAAGCAAGAATTCCCATATGACCGCCCAAGCAAGGTCCGCAGGTTGGTGTGGAAACGATAGCACCGGCTTTGATAAATGTTTCAACAATGCCTTCCTTTACACAGTTTAGATATATTGTTTGAGTGGCAGGAATAACGATAACACGCACACCGTCTGCAACCTTTTTGTCTTTTATAATTTCAGCGGCAATACGCATATCCTCCATACGGCCGTTAGTGCAGGAGCCGATAACAACCTGATCGATTTTGATTTCGTCAATTTCGTCGATGGTTTTTGTGTTTTCCGGAAGATGTGGAAAAGCAACGGTTGGCTTTAATTCAGACAGGTCAATAGTGATTTCACTGTCATATTCTGCATCCATATCTGCTTCATAAACCGTGTATTCTCTTTCGCTTCTGCCGTTAACATACTCCAATGTCAGCTCGTCAACAGGGAAAATTCCGTTTTTAGCGCCGCATTCAATAGCCATATTGGAAATGCATAATCTGTCATCCATAGAAAGCTCACTGATTCCGTCACCTGTGAACTCAAGTGATTTATACAGCGCGCCGTCAACGCCGATTTTTCCTATCAGGTGCAGAATAACATCCTTACCCGATACAAAGCGATTTTTCTTTCCCGTAATATTAACCTTAATTGCTGAAGGAACCTTAAACCAAGCCTTGCCCGTTACCATACCGGCGGCCATATCTGTTGAGCCTACGCCTGTTGAAAAAGCACCGAGTGCGCCGTATGTACAGGTGTGTGAATCGGCACCGATGATGCAATCGCCACAGGTTACAATTCCCTGCTCCGGTAACAAAGCGTGCTCTATGCCCATATTGCCGACATCAAAATAATGTGTAATTCCGTGTTCCTTGGCAAATGTGCGAACCTGCTTGCAGTTTTCCGCAGACTGTATATCTTTATTAGGAGTAAAGTGGTCCATAACAAGTGAAATTCTTGTTTTGTCGAAAACAGATTTCTTTTCAAATTTGTTCATTTCATTGATAGCAACAGGAGATGTTACATCGTTTCCGAGAACCATATCCAATTTTGCTTCAATGAGCTGTCCTGCAACAACGCTGTCCAATCCGGCATGTGCTGCAAGAATTTTTTGAGTCATAGTCATACCCATAATTATGCTCTCCTGTTCTTAAATATCCTCTGTGAACGAGCCCTCGCCTCTTTGCAGAGAGGTAATACCCGTTCTTGCAAGCTCAACAATTCCGAATTCCTTTTCGAGAGTATCAACAAACCTGTCAATGCTTTCTCCGAGTCCTGTCAGCTCCATAGTAACTGTTGTAAGTGAAATATCAAGAATTCTTGCGCCGAATCTTCTGTTTACCTCAAGAAGTGCGTTTTTCTTTTCAACACCCTGAGCCTTTGCCTTAACTAATACAAGCTCCGATGAAACAGAATTTTCCTCTGTCAGCTCTGAAACCTTTTTAACTATTTCAAGCTTCAAAAGCTGACGCTTTATTTGTCTGAAATTTTCCCTTTCCGTCATAGTTTCAATTGTCATACGGGAAAATTTTGGATCTTCCGTTTCGCTTACCGTCAAGGAGGAAATATTATATGCTCTTCTTGAAAACAGGCTTGCCACTCTTTGAAGGACACCGCTTTCGTTATCTACAAGAACCGATAAAATAAGTTTTTCTTTCATAGCCTAATACCTCCTTAATTAAATTGCTCGATTATATCCGTATGTGCTCCTCCGGGAGGAATCATAGGAAGTACATTGGAATCCGGGCTTATTCTGCAATCAATAAGAACAGGTCCGTCTGTTTCCAATGCCTGCTTCAATACAGAATCAATTTCGTCATTTGTGTTAATTCTTAAGCCTTTAACGCTAAAGGCCTCTGCTACCTTAACAAAATCGGTAGCTCTGTGAGGGTCGGTATCGGAAAAACGGTTGTCATAAAACAGCTTTTGCCATTGGCGAACCATACCCAAAACCGTATTGTTCATTATGAACATTTTTACAGGAATGTTGTAAGACGCCATAGTAGCAAGCTCGCTAAGATTCATATGGAAGCCTCCGTCACCTGCAAACATAATAACTGTTTTGTCGGGACAACCGATTTGACCGCCCATTGCGGCACCCATTGAGTATCCCATAGTGCCTAAGCCGCCTGAGGATAACAATGTGTGCGGATGCTTATATTTATAAAATTGAGCAGCCCATAATTGATGCTGTCCTACATCCGTTACGATGATTGTGTTGTCCGGGGTTGCTGCGTCAATCTTTTCAATAAGTGCTTGCGGATTTACATAATCGCCGATTTGCTTTTGAACAAACGGGCGTCTAAAGCCGTTAACCTCTTTTATCCATTCGCTGTGATCTAATTGGTCAATTCTTTCGGTAATCATCGGAAGTATATCCTTTAAATCGCCGCGAAGATGATAATTTGACACAATATTTTTATCCATCTCAGCCGCATCAATATCTATATGCAGAATTTCTGCATTAGGGGCAAATTTTGTTCTGTTGCCTGCAACTCTGTCGCTGAATCTTGCACCGCAAACAATCAGAGCATCGCAGTCGTGCGCAGCCTTGTTGCATTCAAAATGTCCGTGCATACCGATAAGACCGAGATGCAAGGGATGACCGTTTGGAAAAGCGCCGAGTCCCATAAGACTTGAAACAACAGGAGCATCGATTTTTTCGGCAAATTTGATTAAGCTGTCGCCTACCTCCGATAATACTGCACCTCCGCCAACATAAATAAGCGGCTTCTTTGCAGATTTAAGCAAATTAATTGCTCTTTCAACACATTCGTCCTTAGGCTTTTTAAACGGCTCAATTTCAACCTTGGGCTGTGGTATGTATTCGCAAACATCGGCAGTGATGTCCTTTGGAATATCTACAAGAACGGGACCCTTTCGTCCGCTTTGAGCAATTTTAAATGCCTTGCGAATAGTATCGGCAAGCTCGGTAACATCCTTTACCATAAAGTTATGCTTTGTTATAGGCATTGTAATTCCGCAAATATCAACCTCTTGGAAGGAATCCCTGCCCAAACCCGATGTTGCATAGTTTGCCGTGATGGCAACTACGGGTATAGAATCCATATAAGCCGTTGCAATACCGGTTACAAGATTTGTTGAGCCGGGTCCGGATGTTGCAAAGCAAACACCTACCTTGCCTGTTGCCCTTGCGTAACCGTCAGCCGCGTGAGAAGCACCCTGCTCGTGTGCAGTTAAGATGTGGTTAAAAGTATCACCATACTTGTATAACTCGTCAAATATGTTTAGAATTGTTCCGCCCGGATATCCGAAAATAGTATCTACTCCCTGTTCCTTCAGAACCTCAAGAACAATTTGTGAACCGTTCAATTCCATTATATAACCCTCCCATATCATCTAAAAATATTAAAGATTATTTTAATACAACTAAATATCATTGTCAAGAACATATTTATACTTGAAATAATTTTTATTGTGTAGTACAATAACAAAAACAAATCGCAAGGAGCATAAAAGATGAAATTAGGTATGGTAGGCTTGCCGAATGTCGGAAAAAGCACACTTTTTAACGCTATTACAAACGCCGGAGCACAGAGTGCAAACTATCCTTTTTGCACAATTGAGCCGAATATCGGTATGGTAAGCGTTCCCGATGAAAGACTGGACAAGCTTGCAGAAATGTATGAGCCTGAAAAGTTTACCCCGGCAACTATTGAATTTGTTGATATTGCAGGTCTTGTTAAGGGAGCCAGCAAGGGTGAAGGTCTCGGAAATAAGTTTTTATCGCATATTCGTGAGGTTGACGCAGTTATTCATGTTGTAAGATGCTTTGAAAATGATGATATTACCCATGTTGACGGAAATATCGACCCTGCAAGAGATATTGAAACAATTAATTTAGAGCTTATTTTGTCGGATTTGGATATTCTTTCAAGACGAATTGATAACAGAAGAAAGGCTATGAAGGGCGACAAAACAATTGCCGGTGAGGTTGCATTTTTAGAGCGCTTAATCTCCGAGATGGAAACGGGAAAAACTGCAAGAGCCGTTGAAATAAGCGAAGACGAAATGGAATATCTTAAGGATGTTGCACTTTTAACAATAAAGCCTGTTATCTATGCCTGCAATATGGGCGAAAACGATTTTGCCGACGGAATAGAAAACAACAAATACTACAAGGCGGTTGAGCAGATTGCCGCCGAGGAGGGCGCACAGACATTTCCTATCTGTGCCGAAATGGAAGCACAGATTGCAGAGCTTGAGCCTGATGAAAAGGAAATGTTTCTTGAGGATATGGGTCTTGAAAAATCAGGTCTTGACCGACTTATTAAGATGAGCTATTCCCTGCTTGGATTAATCAGCTATCTTACCGCAGGTAAGCCCGAGGTTAGAGCTTGGACGATAAAAAAAGGAACAAAGGCTCCGCAAGCTGCAGGAAAAATACACACCGATTTTGAAAGAGGCTTCATAAGGGCTGAGATTGTATCCTTTGACGACCTTATGAGCTGCGGCTCTATGGCTAATGCAAAGGAGAAAGGATTAGTCAGAAGCGAAGGCAAGGAATATGTTATGAAGGACGGAGATATTGTTCTGTTCAGATTTAATGTTTAAGCATATTATATAAAATTCTGTTGACTTAAAGATAAAATTAGTTTAAAATGTATAAGTGGAGTTAGGAGTTTTGTATGTCGGAAACTAATAACTTAACGGATATAGAGCTTTTAGAGATAATTCACAAAGGCGATAATAAGGAAGAAGCTACAAACGAGCTGATTTTAAGATATAAAAGCTTGGTTGAAGTAGTTGCTATGAAATACATAAATTCTCCGCTCGAAAAGGATGATTTAGTTCAGGAGGGTATGATTGGCTTATTGGCTGCAATTAACTCGTTTAACTGCAATAAAGGAGCCTCCCTAAATACCTATGCCTGCAAATGCATCAGCAATTCAATTCAAACAGCTCTGAAAAAGTTTTCTCGGTTAAAGGATATTCCTCAATCAAGCCTGGTTACGCTTGAAGAAGGATATTTGGACAACAATGTGCATTTGAGTGCGGAGGACGAATATCTTGCAAGCACAAGCGTAAATCGCTTAACTCAAGCCATTTATGAAGAATTATCGGGATTTGAGAACGAGGTTTTAAGACTTTATATAGTCGGTTGCTCATATAGCGAAATTGCAGAAAAGCTTGATAAAAACATAAAAGCAATCGACAATGCTATACAGCGAATCAGAAAGAAGCTCAACGGAGTAAATTTCTGAAAATACCCACGGCACATAGGTTTGACGGCAAAGGAATTTTGTTACTGCGCTTAATGATTTTGCAATAAAAACCGATTTCCCCAGGCAAAATCTTTAGAGAGGTAGAAACGAAATGTACGAAGACAAAACTTTGGTCTGCAAGGACTGTAACCAAGAATTTGTTTTCACTGCAGGAGAGCAGGAATTCTATGCTGAAAAGGGCTTTGTTAATGAGCCTCAGCGTTGCAAGGCGTGCAGAGATGCAAGAAAAGCTGCTGCAAAGGCTCCGAGAGAAAATCACGAAGCTATATGTGCTGAATGCGGCAAAGCCTGTACTGTGCCTTTTAAGCCAACTGAAGGTCGCCCGGTTTATTGCAGTGAATGCTTCGCAAAAAGAAGCGAAGAAAACTAATCAGAACAAATTTGCAGTAATATAAAAAACCGTGAATTTCACGGTTTTTTCTTTTTGCATATTTAATTATTTATTTTCGTTAAGCACCTTATATAGTTGGTCGGGATAGTCGGTCATAATGCAATCGGCACCGACAGATGCAAGATATTTCATCTCGGATTCCTTGTTAATAGTCCAATACTGAACTGCTAAATTATGCTCGTGTGCATAGTTGATAACTCTTGCAGTAGCAAGGTTACCTGCAAGTCTCCACGGCATATTAAACGGAATTTGCAAAACGGTATAGCTCGGGTTAAAATTCTTATCGTTTCTCAGCGCCGCAAAATAAAATTCGAGCACCTCGTTTATTGTAGCAGAACGCTTTAGCTTGGGATAGTTTTCGTCAACATAGAACGATACCTCTTCTTTAAAGGTTCCGAAGATAACACTGTCAAGGAGATTTCTTTCTTCTAAAATCTGATAAAGAATATCCACGCCTTTTTTGCCGAGTTCACCGCCGTTTTTAATTTCGATTATATAATCGTAATCGCCCTTAGACATAAGAAAATCCAAAATGTCTTCAACCTTGACAATTTTTAAATCATCACTTAAATCATCACCTGTGATGTCCTTATACGGCATTTCTCCTGCTTCGTTAACAAATTTTGCGCCTATATTAAGCTGTCTTAGTTCTTCATAGGTGTAATTCTCGGGACGAGCCTCCTCTACTCCGAAAACCGTGTCTGAATCCGTTGTTCTGTCCAAGGTGTCATCATGAAGCAAAACAAGCTGATTATCCTTTGTTATATGTAAATCAAATTCAAATACATCAATACTAAATCCCGTGTCACCCAAGCAGTTTTTGAATGCTAACATAGATTCCTCAGGCTCGATGCCGCCACCGCTTCTGTGCGCGCTGATATATGGCTTATCTGTAGAATTAATATAAACATTATCGGTTTCATATTGCTTGATGTTTTTTGGATCGGAACGCCAGCTAACAGACACGGTCTCACCTATTGCAAAGCAAATAATAAATGCCAAAACGAAGCATAAAACGCCTTTAATTGTTTTTAGTGTATTACCTTTTTTACTCATAAAAGTACACCCCTCTCATCAATACATATTATAACAATTTCAAATTTATAATGCAACAAAAAAAGCAAACCAAACGGCTTGCTTTTTTGTTGGCGCAGAAGGAGAGACTCGACAGCTTCGCTGTCGCTGACTGATTTATATTGCCTTGCTCCTCTGCCCTTGGCAACCGTCGCAGGATGGCTATGAGTTCGAGTCTCATAATTTAAATCAAAAAAAGCAAACCGAAACGGCTTGCTTTTTTTGTTGGCGCAGAAGGAGAGACTCGAACTCTCGCGTCGGTTTCCCGGCCTACGCCCTTAGCAGGGGCGCCTCGTCACCAGCTTGAGTACTTCTGCGTGTAACTTGGTTCTAACCTGTCAAGTTGTTGCACCTTAATGCAAGTGATACTTTATCATATTAATTCAAAAATGTCAATAGAAAAACTAATTTTAATTTATCCAATTTTTTTCTTGACAAGACTTTGTTCTTATGTTAATATATTGAAGCATTATGAATGCAGAGGTATCGAAGTGGTCATAACGAGGCGGTCTTGAAAACCGTTTGGGTTCACGCCC
>JBJEPH010000040.1:0-3533 GCA_051881135.1 Eubacterium sp. | reverse complement strand
AACGCAAAAACGGAATTGGATTCGATGTCCAATTCCGTTTTTTAATCCCTCCGAGTGCGATAAATCGCACCCACCTCATTTTAACTAGGAAGGCTTAATAGGTTTATTTGATTTTATTTTGGCGTGGTTCAGACCACTTTATCGACAGTCTAAATCGGGTAAGGATAAATTCCTTACCCGATTTTATTATTTCGTCTTAACTGTAAACGCTCTTGACTCCTTGCCCTCAATATTGTCGCCCACGAAAGCGGTAATTCTTACATAATAAACCTTTGAGTATTCCAGATTTTTAACAATGTAATAGCCTTTGCTGTCCTTGTTTTTAACCGAAGCAACCTTTTTAAAGGCTTTGCCGTCGGCAGACATATAAATATTATAGCCTGTCACG
Source organism: Eubacterium sp. (assembly GCA_051881135.1). Taxonomy (GTDB): domain Bacteria; phylum Bacillota; class Clostridia; order Oscillospirales; family Acutalibacteraceae; genus Eubacterium_R. The sequence continues at coordinate 3,145 of JBJEPH010000040.1, read as the reverse complement.
CGCGTATCCTTTAGCCAAACTATCTTTAAGCAGCCCTCACCGGGAACAACCCTGAACCCGTCATACTTTAAATCTCCCGGTATTGTAGGGAGCACGGTGGTTGGAATTGTATGCGGAGCCGTTGGAGTGTAATGGATTACGGTTGTGCCGTTATTTGCTTTTGTGGTTGACGAAGCAGTAGGTCTTTCGAGCATCGGCACGGTTTGTCGGCTGACAATATAATCGCAAACGCGACATTGATATATTTTTAAGCCTGCCGATGTGTAGGTTGGCTTAACGCTTTGCACCCATCTGCAATTATGCCCCTTTGCGTCAACATAATCCGTATTATATGTAAATCCGCAAACGGTACAGGTATTTAAAATATATCCCTGCTCCGTGCAGGTAGGCTCTACGGCTTCTTGAGTTATATTATGCTCTCCCGTAGTGCAAATCAAGCTAAAATTACGGTTATATTTAATTGCGTAATCCTTGGCTGTTGAAACAAAGCAACCGTAAATTGTCGTGCTTTCATCAATAGTTTTCTCGCTGTCGGGGATAACGCAGTCCTTATTCAGAAAATATACCTGCTCAACATTTGACGCATATGTAAGCACATTGCTCGGAACAGCCGTAACCCTTTCGCCGAAAACCACCTTGGTGATATTTGAATTTGCAAACGCACTGCCAAAGCCGTCGCCTGCGTCCTCCAAATCGGAATTAATAACGATGCTTGTTACACCCGAATTAAGAAATGCATTTCTACCGATTTTCTTTATGCTCTCACTCAAATCAAAATTTTGAAGCATTGTGCAGTACGCAAAGGCACAATCGCCTATTTCTTCAATTCCGCTTGCGAAATTAATTTTTTCCAAAGAAATAGCATTGTAAAACGCATAAGCGGGAATAACCGTTACGCCCTCGCCCAAGGTTACCTCAGTTAAGCCTGCAATATCAAACGCACCGCCGAAGCTGTTGCCGGCTGTGTTCAAATTTGCGTTAATGGTTAATTGCTTAACAGCCGTACCCGTAAGAATGCTTCTGCCTATATCGGTAACGGTGGATGCAATATCAAAGGAGGATATACTGCTGCATCCGCTAAAGGCAAGGTCACCTATGGAGACAATCTCGCCCTTGATTAAAATTTCCTCAAGTAATGCGTCATTTAGGCAAATTTCCGTCGGCAGAGCCGTGATACCCTCACCGAAGCTAACGCTCTGCAAATTTTCCATTTCTGCAAACGCGCCGTCGCAAACAGAGGTTATTTCATCATCAACGATAACCTTTTCTATTTCGCCTGCAAGATTAACCCTCCAGGGAATATTGTCCCTTTCATACACATCCATATCGCCTTCACCCGATACGGTCAGCGTTTTGCTTGCGGCATCAAAGCTCCACACGGCATTTTCGCCGCATTTGCCCTGAGTGTCATAGGCAAACATAAGCTGTGGCAAAACAATGGCTGATGCAACCATAATCACAGCAAGCGCGATAGATAGAATTTTCTTTTTCTTCAACATAATTAAGCCTCATTTTTCATAGCCGACAGTCTGCCCTTTGTCATTTTACCGTCACAGTTATAGATGATAAAATCGCCTAAGATTTCCATACTGTCAACATCTGCTTTTATCGTATATTCAAACTTACCTGTTTTTTCGGAATACAGCACCGTTGTGCCGTTTGTCAAATTGTTAAATGCATAATAGCTTCCGCTTGCATTTACAAAATACAGGCAGGCGTCATTAACCTTTTTTGCGTTTTTGCCGTCGATATCACAGGAATATGTACCCTTACCGTAGCTCGTAAAGAAAATTGTGCTTCCTGCAAGCGCAAAATCCTCAAAATAGTGGTCGAGCTTGATTAAATTCGACTTTTTGCTCTTCATATCATATATGATGATATTTCCGTTGCTGTCGCTGTCAAAGGTTGGAACAACCGCCTTATTACCGCTGATTTGATAGCCAAAGCGCATACCCTGCATATCCTTGCCGTCGGAGATTACCTCCTCCTTGCCCATAGGAATATCGACCTTTTGACGAATAAGGCTGTCGTCGCCCTCCTTGTAGTAATAGATATATCCGTCCCTGTACTTGATATGGGCGGATTTAACCGTAACGGTTTTATCGGCCTTCATATCCTCGGTGAGCGAATAGATAATTCCGTTCTTTGTGTCAAGTGCAAAAAATTTATCCTGCGTATGAACAAGCAAATTGCCCTTTGTCTTAACCTGATTTACCATTTGGTCATCATCCGTGTTAACCGTGCAGATTTTTCCGTTTGCAATGAAGTAGAGAAGCTTATCCTTAATTATCATCGAATACGCGTCGCCGTATGCCACAACAACATCTCCGTTGCCCTCTCTGTCCATTTTTCTTACGCATCCGTCACTGCTGTAATATACGGATTCACCATCGGGCGAATAAACGCACAAGCCCTCTATTTCGGTTTCATCGGTGTCATTTTTAGCAACCTGCTTTTCTCCCGGCAGAGTTGTTTGCTCTATTTGATAATCGTTTACCGGCGCCTGAGGCTTTAATGCAAAGGCAAGCACAATGCCTCCGATAACAACCAATGAAAGCACAACCATAGAAACAGATTTTTGAACGGCTGTTAAGCCTGCAAAAAATCTTTTTGCTCCGCTTAGCTTAAATCTTATTTCGGCATCCTTTGATGCCAAAACACCCTTGAAAACCTTGCTTCTCGAACGCTTTTTGCTCTGCTCGATATTTTGCTCTGCGGCAAACGCAACAGCCTTATCAACCCAAGCGTCAACATCCTTTTCGCCTGAAACAGCACCTATCGTTGCAATCATTTTAACAAATGCCGCCTCAACAGCGTCGCTGTTTTCACCGAGCCTTGAATAAAGCTCGTCATACTTTAGGTTGTATATCTTTTCAAAGGCCTTAACATCACCCTGCTTTGAAGAATTTATTAACTTTTCTATGTTAATATTTTCCATAGCCGTCTCCGTAAATTATAATATTTCAATTTATTATATAATGAGAATAAAAATATTTCAATAATAAATTATTAAAAAAGATTATTGCACAAGTAAAATATATGAATTATAATTAAATTGATATAATATTTTGCCATAGATAGGGTAACGGAAATAATCCGAACCCGTCAAAAATGCAGTATTAAAGCGATATTTGTCGCTTTCGCT
>JBJEPH010000039.1:0-14477 GCA_051881135.1 Eubacterium sp. | reverse complement strand
ACGGGACTTTTGGCACGCTGCGGGGGACTCGAACCCTCGACCTACTGGTTCGTAGTAGTAAAACGGATGATTAAATACCCTGAAAATAGCGGTATTTAGGGCTTTTGTCATCCTTTTTTCTCTGCAAAAATTCGTTTGGCGAACTCTTTGCTCACCCTCGTTTTTTCTGTTGTGGTCATAATTGTGGTCAGGATTCTGCGAACCTAAGCACAGAATTTTAACCAGCACTGATAAAGCAAATTTACAAAAAGAATATAAAGGAATTTTATTACAAAAAATTATTTTTCTATGTATTGGATTGCTAAGCAAAAAGGACCTCCCTGTGTAACAAATGCCGCTGAGAGTTCAAGCATATAAACCTCTGCATCCTTAAAATGCTTTTCCATCTCAGCCTTTGCATATTCCGCATCCTTTAATGCTCTTGCATGTGATATATAGATGATATGGCGAGTATCTATTTTCTTTTGTTTCATATGCTCTATGACTGTTTGTATAGCAGCTTTAATTGTGCGCTTTACTGCAAACTTTTCCAGTCTTTTTCCATCCGATGTTTGATGCAAAATCGGTTTCAAATTTAAAATTGTCCCCAAGGTTGCTGCTGTCGGCGTAAGTCTACCGCCTCTTTTCAAAAAATTAAAATCCTGTGAGATCAAGAAAGATTCATGCCTTTCAGTCGCAAGGTTAATCCACTCAATGATTTCTTTTGAATTGCGGCCTTCAAGCTTCATTTGTTGGGCTTTTTCAACCATATAGCGATGAGGACCGCAAAGTGTTTTTGAATCGATGACTGTGATTCGGTCTTTGTTTTCTGCCATATCTCTTGCCATGCACGCACTTGAATATGTGCCTGACAATCCATCTGCCATGGAAATGTTTACAATGTCGTCATCTTCATATTTTTCGTAAGCCTCTAATACATCTCCTATTGGCGGCTGAGATGATTTAGGATGGTGACCGTTTTTTATTTCGTCATAAAAATCATCCATATTTACATGCATATCTCTGCCTTCTATGCAACCGCACGATACACACAGCGGAATTGCTTCAATTCCTAATTTTTCGGCTTGTTCGCGAGTATATAGAATTGATGAATCTGAAATAATCTGTACCATAAATTCTCCTCATAGTTTTAATTTATTGTATGTTTATATTTTTTTATCACTGAAAATTACTTAAATCTCGGCATATCCGTCATGCGCAGATATGTGCTGCCATACGGAACAAAGGAAAGCTTTTCGGGTTCAGCGATTTTTATAATATCCTTTGGCTTCGGAGTACAAACATAGGGGTTTCTCCACTTGGTTTTCCATGGTATTTTAACCATTGAGGCAACAATTTCAATGGGCGGATTAGTTCTTGAAAAAGGCATATCGGAAATATTTTTTTCAATAACCTCAAATTCGGCATCGTCAAAAGCATAATTCCATGGTGATACAGGCAAAAACTCATAATCGCAATACGGGTATTTGCGTTCTGCACCGTCCTTAACATATTCAAGCTTTTTCTTTACGTATTTTATAGGCAGTGAATAGATAAGCGGTCCTTTTTCAAGATGATACAGCCCATTGGGTGATTGCTTTAATTGAGGCTTTGATTTTAAGACAATGCTGATTTCTTCTTTACCGCAAAATAATTTTCGTATTTTGAATACTTTTTCATTTTTTACTGCTTTTCCGTCGACGGTTGCATCAGCCCATTTAGGTATTCTGAAAGAAAACTCAAATTCAACCTCTCTTTCGGTTTCTATAATATATGATAGGTTTTCTTTGAACGGATAATCGGTAACAAGTGTTATTTTAACATTAACGCCGTTTATTACCGTGTTGACTGATGACGGCACCAAAACAGCGGAAAATATACCCTTTTCCGATTTCATAAAAGCCGAAAGAGCCAGCTTCGGAAAAGCCTGATTCATATTTGCCGTACAGCAACCGAAATTAGGCTCCAAACCGAAACGGTTTGACTCACCGCTGTTTGTTCCGTAAATTTTTCTATGCTTTTGATTTGCACAGGCAATTTGATTTATTTGCTGGTCATACTGATGAGTCCACATATCATCCGAATTAGTTGCAGGGAAAGAATTAAACGAAATTTTTTCAAGCACATCACCCCAATATGTATCTCCGGTCACTGCCAAAAGAATTTCGTAAGAATACATTGCCTCTGCTACGGAGCAAAGCTCTGCCCCCTGAACGGGACTTAAACCGTTAAGACATTCATCACCGGTAAAATGCTCCGTACAGGTGCCGTGATATTTTCTTATATATTCAAGCATTTTTTTGGACCTGTCTTGGCTATCTCTATCAAACAGAGTCTCATAAAGTGCGGGAGCCTTAAACGCCATAGCTGTATTCACAACATGGGTTTTGAATGTCCATACATTTCTCGCTTTTTTACATCCTCCGTGAGCATAGTGCCTTTCGTAGTCAAAGCCCTGTTTTTTTAACTTTTCGGCAAATTCAAGCAGCTTTTCATCTCCGGTTTTATCGTAAAGCCATTTTAAAGGTATCAAGCATTCAAACCATCTGTATTTACCCCAGAATTTAAGCGGATATTTATCAATATGCCTATCAAGACAGGCAATCGCTTTGGCAACTGCTGACTCAATACGCTCATCTCCAGAACAATCGCAGTACAAAACGAGCACTTTCAGAATAAGAAACGCCGCCCAAATATCATACTTTTTTCTTTCTGCATTTGAACAGGGACAAATCCAGCCGTCATCACACTGACCTTCAAGTATGGCATCAATATATTTTTTAGCACGGTTTATCATATCTTCGTCCTCAAGAAGATATGCAAGAGGAATGAATCCGTCAAGCCAATAAGGAACACGCTCCCAACCGTCTTTACTGCCGCCTATCCATTTACTGTCCTTTATATCAGGCCAAATTTTATCTAAATTTCCCGAAAGCCCCTTCGCCTGTATTTCAAGCTGCCTTTTAAGCCATCCTTCGGGACGAATTTCATTGGTCGTAAAAAAAGAGTAACAATTCATTTTAAGTTCCTTATATTATAAAGTTGATAATCATTGATTTACCGACTGCTCTGCCGCAATAGCATTAAGCTCCTCGTTTTGCTTTCTCTCTCTTTCTTCTCTAAATGCCTTGAGCTTGCCCTCCTGTGCTTTTTCATCAAACTTATAAAAGAACATAGGAATTGCCTGAAGCAAAAGTCCGATTGCACCGAGTGCCGTGAGCATAAAGAATATAACATTAAGAAGCGTAGTATAATTAACACCGTCAATAAGTGTAGCCTTTGTTGTGCTTTCAATCAACGGCTTTGCGAGATTGTTTGTAAGCTTGGTCATTACATCCGAATTGTATCCGAATTTATCAACAACGTTAAGCATTATTACATTAAATATTGCAAGGGAAATTTTTGTAACAAGGCTCCTAAACGAGAAAACAGTTCCCTCAAGCCTTTTTCCTGTTTTCATTTCAAGGTCGTCAACAACATCCGAGAACATTGCAATAAGAAGAACTGTCATAATTCCCACAGGGAAATTTGTAAAGAACCTCAAAATCGTATATGCAATTGCGCCGGCAACTGTATTGTAAGGAACAATCCAAATACCAACCACAAAGCAAATTATATCTGCGAATATACCGAAGAAGGATACTCCTATCCAAAGAGTTTTCTTGTCCATCTTTTTAAGAAATACGGGAACGAGAGCCATTGAAAGCATATATGAAAGACCGCTTCCGATTTGAAGAAGAGGAGTGAGGAGTCCCTCGCTTGTAAGCTGAATAGATATGCCAAAGGTGTTGTAAATCCAGTTGCACAAATCGTCAATAGGAATTACTCCTGCACAGTTCCACTTTGCAAAGTACGGCAAAAACATAGCACCGATATTTACAAGCGATGAGAAGAATGCGGCAATTACAAGACAAATGAATTTTTTGTCTTTAAATACAACCTTGAGTCCGTCAATGTATTTATCCTTGCGAGGAGGAATATAAATTTTTTCCTTGATGCCGAAATAGGAAATAAACATAGGAACGGCCGCCATAACACCAAAAATAAGTGCCGCACCGAAGTATCCCTGCTTTTGATTATCTCTGCCCCAGAATCCTGCTACGGTAAAGAAAAGAACCGACGGCAACACAGTACCCAGTGAGCCTATAATATTGCTGAAAGAAACTGCCTTAACACGCTTTTTGTCCTCCGGAAATACAAGCGGAGTCAGGCCTTGGTAAGGAATATCAAGTGCTGTATAAACAGTGTAGTAAACAATGTATGCAACTATTGCATAAATGAAATTTCCCTTTTGACCGAAATTTACCGGAGCAAACAAAATAGCCGTTGCAATAATTGCCGGACCGCTCATCCAAAGTATGTAAGGACGGCATTTACCTTTTTTGTGTGCGTTTTGTCAACAATCATACCCATTAACGGATCGTTTATTGCGTCCCAAACCTTTGTTGCCGAAAGCACAATACTTGTCATAGCAAGGGACAGACCAAGAACATCTGTAAAATACATATTCAGCGCCGTATTTATCAATGTATAGAGCGTCATCGTGCCAAACGGCAACAACGAAAACATAAGTATTTCTTTAGTTGTGGAATCCTTCAAATTAATTTTCATAAATTAAATATTACCCCTTTCCTAATAAACGGTTGACACCGCTTGATTTTCAAGATATAATAAAATAGACCTGTAAGTCTATTTTATTATACAAGCAGTCAATATGATTGTCAATATAAACTATTTTTCGGAGTTTGCTATGAAGCAGGAACTAAAAACAAAAATAACAAAGGATAAAATCATAGGTGCTGCAATAAAAGAATTTGGTTTGCACGGCTTTGAAAACGGCAGTATTAACAGTATTTGTCAAAGCAGTAATACTTCAAAGGGTCTTGTTTACCATAATTTCAAAAACAAGCAGGAGCTTTATCTTTGTTGTCTTGATAAAGCCATTGATGAATATATTTTATATATCAATCAGTTTAAATACGAGTCGAGTTTAGACTCTTATTTGAAAATAAGGCATAGTTTCTTTTGCGATAACCCGTTATATAAGCACCTAATTCACGAGATAATATTATCCGATAAAAACGATTTAAAAGAATTAACAAAAAATCAGAAGAAGAAATTTATAGACTTTAACCGAGAGGTTCAGTCATCTATTATTGACTGCATTAAGTTAAGGGATGGTGTAACTAAAGAACAAGCATTAGAATATTATGCGGCACTTGAAATAGCTTTTAACAGTTTCTATTCATTGGAAAACGAAGATATAAGTAACAAAAGCAATAATTATGAAAAAAGATTGAGCACAATTCTTAATTTAATGCTATACGGTATAGCACAGGAGGAAAAATGAAAAAGAAAATTATTTTATCTGTATTTGCAGTAATACTTTGTTTAGCTTTACTCATTACATCAACTGTTTTGGCAGGAAACGGATATTCTGACCTTGACGCGCCTCAAGGCACAGAAAATATTGTTTCGTCTCAGCTTCAAAGCATTGTCAATTCAAAAGGAAAAAATGCAAGCAAGGCTGTTGACGGAGATACCGATACCGCCTGGAAATCATCAGGCAAAACAGATTATCTTGAATTGACATTTAAAGAGGAACAGACCTTTAATACGATTATTTTGCGGGAAAAAGGAATGAATATAAAAAGTTTCACCCTTTCGTATTATGTGAACACACCGGGTAATGAGCATTGGGAAAGCTTTTACAGGCAGGATACCGTTCAGGATTACCGTTTCTGTGCCTTTGAGCCTGTAACAACACAAAAAATCAAGCTGGAAATAACTGATTCCGATAATCTTTTCAAAATAAGAGAAATTGAGATTTACAATGTTGAAAGCAAAAAGATTAATGATTTCCGTGTTTCAGACTATGTATATATGTCAAATTTAACAAGCGGTGCCATTTTTGATAAATCCTCGGAAAACAGCTATTCACCGGAGTATTGCGACGTTATTAATCAAATACATATAATACCGGCTGCTTATTGGAACAACGAAGGAGAAATTGTTGTCAGCGAAGGCAAAACCGTTCAGGAGCTTTCACAATATGTTGGACAGATTCGTGATTTTTACGGGGACAAAGAAGTTGAAATATTTGCAACAATTTTCTTTAATGATTGCGATCCGGATGTTGTTCTTTCTCAATGTGCAGATGAGGTTATTGAAAACACCGTTGAGTTCCTTTTAGAATGCGATCTTGACGGCGTAAGCTATGACTGGGAATATCCAACCCAAAAGCAGTGGCCGGTATTCAGCGAACATCTTATAAACCTTAAAAAAGCTCTTTCGCCTCACGGATTAAAGCTGTCCTGTGCTTTCTCGGCATGGACCTGCAGTATCAGCGATGATGCTATTAAAGCTCTTGATCAAATAGAGCTTATGTGCTATGACAATTTTGACAATGACGGCAATCATTCCTCTTTTACAAGCGGTGCTGTTCAGCCTGTTGAATATTTTTTGGAAAAGGGATTTAAGCCGGAGCAAATAAATCTTGGAGTTCCGTTTTATGCAAGACCTAATGACGGAGGCTATATTTGGATTGATTATGACGATCCTAACTATACTCATTATGATAAATTCCAAAATGCTTCCGATAATATGTGGTTTAACAGTGCACAGATGATAACGGACAAAACCGCATATGCAATAGAAAAGGAGCTTGGCGGAATGATGATATTCTGCTCGGTTTTAGATGTACCTTACGATAGCGAGCAAAGTCTGCTTAATGCTATGAAAACAACTATTGATACCCGTGCCATAATTGAAAAAGGAGAAAATGCAAAATGAAAAGCACAAAACTCAATTATATAAAAACAGCTTTTGCCTCCTTTTTTACGGCATTTTCATTATCCTGTTGCATATATGTTCTTGTTAAGTATTATGATGAATTTATTTGCGCCACGGCAGGCTCATATTTTGTTACAAATATTTTCAATGAACCGTTAAAGATTTTTCTCTTTAAGGTACTGACGATAGTGACAGGATTAGCTTGCTTAATTTCGGTTATTGTTAAAATATGCAAGAAAAACAAAGCAGACATTTATCCAAGGCTTTTGATAGTTGGAGGTATTTTATTTGCCGTGCTTCCTGCTGTTTCATACTATACTGTCAGCAGATTTACAGGCAATTTGCTTGTTCAATCCGTAACGGGAATAGCCATAATTGCCAATACGGTATTTACAATGGCAAGTGTATGCTTTTTTGCTCTTGCAATAACAGATTATATATTTTCTGTTTTCCATACCGAAAAAGCATACGCGGCGGTAAATGCATCTGCATTTTTTGCAGGTGTCATTTTCGGAATCGGTCTTGCTTGGCTCTTGTCAACAATTCATAACTCACTTTACGGACTTAACATCATATTCGTTTTATTCGGAATTATAACGGCGGTGCTTTCCTTTGTATCGGCACTGCTGATTAAAGCAAACAAAGGTAAGAGAGGTTAATACAATGGATAATATAACAAAACATCCCAATCCCCAATTTTACAGAGAAAAGTGGGAAAGCCTTAACGGTGAGTGGCAATTCGGATTCAAAAAAGCAGAAAAAGGCTTTCGGTTTTCAACAAATGAAAAAGATGCCTTTGACATATATAAAAAAGCTATTTGTGACAGAAAAATCAAGGTTCCCTATTGTATTGAAAGCAAGCTTTCGGGTATAGGCTATACGGATTTTGTAAATCTCGTTTGGTACAAAAGGATTGTGAATATCGGCAAAAACGACGATTTGGTATTTTTGCATATCGGTGCTGCCGATTATTTTACAACTGTTTTTGTTAACGGTAAATGTGCAGGCAGACATAAGGGCGGATACACCTCCTTTAAATTTGAAATCAGCGAGCTTGTTACCGATGGCGATAATGAAATATTTATTATTTGCGAGGACGATGTAAAATCTCCTCTTATAGCAGGAGGAAAGCAGAGCGTAAAAAAAGAAAGCTATGCTTGCAGCTATACAAGGACAACCGGAATTTGGCAAAGCGTTTATCTTGAATATGTGCCGAAAGACTATGTTAAAGCGTTCAAAATTTATCCCAACTATAAAAACAGCACAGTAACTGTTGAATTTGATTTATCCGGCAAAGCCGATTTGGTTTGTACCGCTTTGTTTGAGGGCAGAGAAGCCGGGCAAAGCGAAGTGAAAAATGCATCCGGCAAGCAATCTGTTACAATTTCACTTAATGAATCACAGCTTTGGGAAATCGGTAACGGCAGACTTTATGATTTAGAAATAACATTCGGTGATGATAATGTTAAAAGCTATTTCGGATTGAGAAATGTTGAGCTTAACGGATATAAATTTTTAATCAACGGCAAAAGCGTTTTTCAAAGATTAGTGCTTGACCAAGGCTATTACCGTGACGGAATTTATACTGCCGAGGATGAAGATTTCATAAAAGATATTCAACTTTCTCTTGATTTAGGATTTAACGGTGCAAGGCTTCATCAAAAGGTGTTCGACCCGAGATTTTTATATTTCTGTGATAAAATGGGATATATGGTATGGGGCGAATATGCAAACTGGGGACTTGATTACTCGTTAGATAAAGTGAGAGATATTTTCCTTGAAGAATGGAAGGAAGAAGTTGAAAGAGATTTTAATCATCCCTCAATAGTAGTGTGGTGTCCGTTCAACGAAACATGGAATTATCACGGTAAGCGTCAAAAAAATTCCCTGCTCACTGCTGCTTATGATTTAACAAAGGAGTTAGATGTTACCCGTCCGTGTATTGATACAAGCGGTAATTTTCACACCGATAAAACCGATATTTACGATTTACACGATTATCGTTGTAATCCCGTTAAATTCCGAAAAAAATTTGACGAGCTGGTTACAAAAAACAAGCTCTATGAGCATGTGCTTTGGCTGCATCCGTTCAGACAGCATTATAACGGCGGTCCTGTTTCAATAAGCGAATACGGCGGAATTAAATGGGCGGCAGACAGTGAATACAAATCCTGGGGCTACGGCAAGGATGTCAAAACCGAGAACGAATTTGCCGAAAGATATTGCGGACTTACCGAAGCAATTATTGACAACGAAAGAATAATGGGATTTTGCTATACTCAGCTTTACGATGTTGAGCAGGAGCAAAACGGCTTATACACCTATGACAGAGAAAAGAAATTCAGCGACAGTACATATAAAAAAATTGCAAAATCAAACCAAAAGCCTGCCGCAATAGAAAGCAAATAACAGTAATCAAGGCTGTGGAAAATCAATTTAGTTTGATTTCCCACAGCCTGTTTTTTGTTTTTTTACAGAAAGCAAAACATAAATTGCAACCATCGCCTCTGCAAAAGCAATTCCTAACCAAATAAATTTTTCTCCCAAAATGGCAGGTACGGCAAAAATACAAATTACATTCAAAACAAAGCTTCTTAAAACGGCAATCCGCAAGGATATAGCGGTTTGTTTGACTGAAAGAAAATAGGTAGTATAAACGATATTAACTGCCGCAAAGGGAAAACTGATGCCGTAAACCAAAACGCAGTCAAAAGCAAGGCGGATCATCTCCTTATTGGGATTAAAAATACTTATAATCTGTTTTCCTAAAACAGCCATTATAATATATACCGTTAAAGACAAAGCTATGTTGAGTATGAGTCCCTGACGCAGAAACCGTTTTTCCCGTTTTAAATTTCCTTCTCCTCTGCTAAGACTAAGTAACGGTTGAAGCCCCTGAGCAAGTCCTATGAATATTGCCAATATAATTACAAGCAGATATGCGATTACCGAAAAAGCTGCCATTCCTATTTCACCGAAAGCTCGTATAACAATTTGATTATAGCAAAAGGTTGTAACCGGAGAATTCATTTGATTAACAAATTCGGGAAGCCCTGTTTTTAATATATTTTTTATTTCTCCAATCGTTATTTTCGGCAGGGAAAAATGCAATTTTCCTTTTTTCAAAATAAAATGAAACGATAAAAGAATGCATGCGAGCACCTGACCCAATCCTGATGCAATTGCGGCTCCCTTTATTCCCATTTTTAACGGAAAAATAAATAGCCAATCAAGAAAAATATTACTTAATGCACCCACAATCATTCCCCAAAATGCCAGTGTAGGATTTCCGTCATTGCGAATAAAAGCCGACAGCATCATTGCTCCGCAGAAAAACACGCCGAAAACCACATAATACTTTAGATAAACTGCCGTGTCTGCAAGTAAAATTTCATTTGCACCTAAAAGCTTTGCAATAGATTCGGAGAAAAATATGCTTATCAGACTCATCAAAAGAGAAAATACAACCGTAAGAAAAACGCTAATGTTAAAAATACGATTAGCTTTATCCGTTTCTTTTTTACCAAAGGCTATTGAAGTCAGAGAAGCTCCACCCATTGTAATCATCATCGTGATTGCCGTTAGCAAAGAAATATACGGAACGGAAATGTTAACTGCTGCAAGACCGTTAGTTCCAACTCCTCTGCCAACAAAAATACCGTCAACCACAAAATAAAGTCCTGTAACAAGCATAGAGCCTATTGAGGGTATAACATATCTGAAAAATCTTCTATTGTCGCTCATGGTTGAATAAATCCTTCCTATGTGATATGATATATCATAAACTATGCCCCAAGGGATGAGTCAATAGGAGATTAAAAAAATGAGCGATTATTTATCTATCGGCGAGGTTGCAAAATTAAAATGCATAACCGTTAAAGCGTTGCGTTATTATGAAAAAATTGGTATTTTTATTCCTGCATATATCAATGAAGAAACGGGATACAGATATTACAAAACAGAACAGATGGTAGTTCTTGATTTTATTCTGACCTGTTTGGAATTAGGTATACCGTTAAAACAATTTCCAAATTATTTGGATATAAACGGAGAGCTTAATATTGATTTGATTTTAAAGGACGGAATGAATACGGCAGCACAGGAAATAGAGCGTATTAACAGAACTGCTCAAAAGTTGAAAAATATGTCTGACCATATGGAAGAAAGCGAAGAAATTACAAAAAACGCTTCTTCTTTTAAGAGATTTATTCACCAACGCTATTTGCTTGTTAAGCCAATAAAGGAATTACATCCTACACATAAAAAATATATTTCTTTAATGACAGAGCTTTACTTCCAAAAGGAAAGTAAAAAATATATCGGTCTTTATAATCAAGGCTTGCTGTATTTATCCGAAGACAAAAAAACATCGGCTTTTGCATATAATGAGGTTGCAAAGGCCGATGGTGAGAACATAATGGTTTTACCGTCCGGTTATTACAAATGTAAATGCTTTGAGGGTTATAACGAAAATAACCGAAATGAAATAATGGAATTAATTAATGAAAATAAATCAAACAACGCAATCTTTATTCAGGAGAGATATTGCAGACATTTGTCAAATGAACCGTTTTTGGAAATTCAAATTTCAGTTTGAGAAATTAAGTGTCTTGATTTTTAAAGGTTTTCTATATTGTAGAGAATTTTATTTATTGTTTGTATGCTAACAAAAAAATATATTTCAAAGCGATTAGATTATATTTATTGGACATTGAAACTCCCTTGTGGTATGTTGTGTGATATAATCCCCCTAAAGTAGTCTTGAAACTTTTTTGTTATTTCAAGTGTCTACTTTAAGGGGATTATATCAGTTGTTGTACCGCAAGGGAATAATATTATGCAAACATTACATAATATTTAACCGAAACAATACTATACTAAATTTTTTATAACAGTAAATAATTATTAAAGGGAACATAATATATTAGTTTCAGCATAAAACTTGACTTATTCGCTTATATATGATATACCTAATTGTGTAAAAGTAAGGTGATATAATGAACAAAGCAGAACAAATGAATACCTTAATGAATGATAATAACGGATATCTGTTAACAAGTGATGTTACCGCATTAGGTATTTCAAAAACATATTTAAGCGAATATGTTAAAAAGCATAATTTAAAACGCATCTGTCAGGGTGTATATGCAAGTGATGATGTTTGGATTGATGAGCTGTATATTGCTTATGTCAGAAATAAGAAGATTATTTATTCGGGTGAAACTGCATTATATATTCACGAGCTTATGGAAAGAGAGCCGTTCAAAAATGCAGTAACCGTATGCAGTGGATACAATGCAAATCATCTAAAAAAAATCGGATTTGATGTGTCATATTCAAATAAGGATATTTGGGAATTAGGAAGAAGTCATAAAGCAACTCATTTGGGTAATGTTGTAAGCGTTTATGATATTGACAGAACAATTTGTGACCTTATCAAAAACAAAGACAAATATGATATTCAGGTCTTCAGCTATGCATTAAATGAATATATGAAGGGCAAAAGCAAAAACCTAAACAGCCTTATGAAATATGCTAAAGCTCTGAAAATTGAAGAAAAGGTTAGAATGTATATAGAGGTAATGCTAAATCGAAAATAATTGATTTAATTTCCGAAGACGAAGCGATGCAAAATAATTGGAAAAACTATATTAACAGCAATTATTATACTTCCGAATTAGATTGAAATGAGGTTGTTGATTCGGTAAGAAATTTGGTTACTGAATTTCTCGATATAAGTGAAAACGAAGATTTTATATTGAGTTGAAATAATGCTGGACATTGCAACTCCTTTGTGGTATTTGTTTGTACTGCAAGGGAGTTGATTATTTATGAATATACTTCAGGATTTATGGTACGGAAACATTCGACCAAATGAAGATAAAGTTATCACAGATGAGGAGAAAGAATTAGTTTCGTTGATTGCACGACATCACGAAACACTATCTTCTTCCCTCAAGAATGATGACCTGAATGTTTTTGAAAAACAAGTTGATTGCTTCACGGAATACGCCTCGCTGATTGAAGCTCAGGCATTTGAAATCGGTTTCAAATTAGCATTAAAACTAATGAAAGAATAGGAGAACACCATGTGTAAGATTATTGAATTTTATAGACACGCAGAGCTTATCTCTGTTGAAAAAATATCGGATAAAAATTATCGTGATTGGAGATGGCGTGAGTGTTTCCTTTACCTTGAAGGTCAGTTGTATATTTTAGAAAGTAAAGATATAAGAAAAGGCGAACGCTTCATATATTTCAATCTTAGGGATGGTTATCTAAGAACAAATTTCGGAACATATACAATCGAAGATAACATCATCACAATGACAACCAAAAACAGTATTTACAAATTCAAAATTCATTGTAAATAAAATCTCTACATTCATAAAGGCTTCACCTAACAATGTTGGGCGAAGCCTTTTAACTTTCATATTGAGAAATATTTACCAAGTCGCAGACCCGGGTGGTTCTCCTTTTTCTTTTCCTCAAAGAGTGATAGTAGTTCTTCGCCGGAGAATTCTCCTGCCTTGTATGCGTTCATCTTCGTCTCAAAGAAATCAAGCCAGTTGTACATATCATCAAGCGGATCATTAAGGTCAAGCAAGCTCCTTCTGCAATACATTTGGATGCGGTGTTTTTCTCCGTTATATCGCTTTAGCACCTCGTCATTTTGTATTGTGTTCTTGTAGGTTGCTCTTGCTCCTTCGGTCTTGCAATCATTACCGGTGGCAGTAATCCTGTCACAATAAAGTGTTCGTCTGTTGGTTTTCGGTACGAAGAATTTACCACAATAATGACAAACTGCAATTCTTGGTTTGGTTGATACGTAGGTGTAGATTAGTATGTTCAAAAACCTCTCAACATTATCAATTAGATATGTGTAACTAATTTCACCGTTAGCATATTCAATATTAACCTTTGCATTGAAATCAGTAAGGCTGTCAAGAACAGGTAGTTCTCTTCTGTTCTCACTGTTCAGTTGTTTATCTGCAAGCCACGATAATGTTTCGGTTAGGTTTGATTTTACATAAGTCAGTGTATCAATTTGATACCACATCTCATCCATAGATGGAATTATATCATCACTTGTTTGATAAACATTTTCTATGAACACTGAAAGCACTTGCGAAAGTACAGGCAAATCATCTTTGATAATTTTTGCTATAGCTCTTGCCTCACTGCAAAAATCATTAAACAATCTTTCGGTATCATTACTGTTCTTAATTTGGTTATATATTTCTCTTAACCTTTTGCGTGAAGCCTGTATGGTTCTAAAATCATAATCAAGGTAAGTCATGATATCATCGCTGGCATTACCTTCATATTCAAACTTGTCCTTCGGATAATTAAAGCCGTGATAAGTAACTGTATAGTCGGGATTGCCCTGAACGATTTTCATATATAGGGAAAAGCATTGCTCTGTAAAATATTCCTCCAAAGCCATCACACCTCCGAAATCGTTATTTAAAAATTATGTGATTAACACTCTGTCACGCAGATTGATTGTATCAGCACAACCTCTATGTTACCATAATAACAGAAAGAGATTTCTCTTTCAATATTACGAAAGGAGATAA
This sequence comes from Eubacterium sp., assembly GCA_051881135.1. Classification (GTDB taxonomy): domain Bacteria; phylum Bacillota; class Clostridia; order Oscillospirales; family Acutalibacteraceae; genus Eubacterium_R. The sequence goes on along the minus strand of JBJEPH010000039.1, from coordinate 126 downwards.
AAATGAAAACTGAATATCGCAAATCTTGTTTCTTTCTAACACCGAATAAAATATTCGATGAAGGATTAAAACCGAGAGAATTTATTGTGTACAGTTATCTGTTACGATGCGGTGATGCAAAAAGGC
>JBJEPH010000038.1:0-45948 GCA_051881135.1 Eubacterium sp. | reverse complement strand
CTTGCATTTGAATTTGATTACAGCAAAATGCCCGATTATTATTTTCACTGCGTCGGCTCGCTGACATTTTCCGTTATTATGGGAATAACAATATTTTTGCTGTTTTTATTAAACTTTAAAAAAGGCGCTGTTTACAAACTATTCACCTTTGCAAGCGCAGGAATACTTTTAGTTGATTTAATACTGCTTTTGATTTTTAAGGAAACAGGGTTAATAGAGGCTCTGCCGGTATTTTTGGGATACATAATGCTTGGCACGGCAAATCTAAGGAGAGAAAAAATTGAGCTTACAGTATGATTTAAAGCATTTAAAAAGATATCCGTATCATATGCCCGGACATAAAAGGAATGAGAAGTTTGGGATTTTGGGTGCTCAAATCGACATAACCGAAATTGAAGGATACGACAATCTGCACGACGCAAGGGGTTCCATAAAGGAAATACAGGACAAGCTGCAAAAAATATACAAGAGCGAGGCTTCTTTTATTTCCGTAAACGGCTCAACCCTCGGCATTTTGGCGTCAATATACGCCTTGTGTAAAAGAGGTGACAAAATTATAGTTGCCAAAAACTGTCACAAAAGCGTTTTTAATGCCTGTATGCTGTTGGAATTGAAAATTGCATATATCGAGCCTGTGTTCGATTTTGACAACGGCTTTTATACAAGAGTTGAGCAAGGCGCCGTTGACAAGGCAATAAGAGAAAATTCCGACGCGAAGGCAGTTGTTATCACCTCCCCCACATATGAGGGATTTATGAGCGAAATAGAATGTGACATTCCGTTGATAGTGGATTCGGCACACGGAGCGCATATGGGCATCGGCTATTTTCCGAAATACGCAAAGGGCGACATAGTTGTGTCTTCCCTTCACAAAACGCTTCCTGCGTTGACGCAGACTGCCGTTATCAATGTATATAACGAAAAATATATCGACGCAATAAAGAGATATATAGATATTTTTGAAACAAGCTCACCAAGCTATTTGCTTATGAACAGCATTGATATTTGCTGTGATCACATATTAAATAAAAGAAATGATTTTTCGCAATACTATACACGGCTGTGCGATTTCAGGAGCGTTGAAACAGAGCATCTTAAAATAAAATACAACGATGATATTTCAAAAATTGTTTTATCCACGCACTACTGTGATATGACGGCGCAGACCCTTGCAAAGCTTTTAAGGCAAAAATATAATATAGAGCCTGAAATGGTTTCGGAAAACTATGTAATACTTATGTCAACAATAGCGGACAGCGAGGAGGAGCTTTTAAGGCTGAAGGGCATAATTAAGGAAATAGACGAAGGACTTGAGGACAGATTTGAGCCTATCAAGCACAAGCCTCCCGTAACCGATGAAATAAGCATAATAAGCATAAGCGATGAATTTGAGGAGAGCGAGCTTAAAAATGCCGTAGGAAAAAGGAGCAACGAATTTGTGTATGCCTATCCGCCCGACATTCCTATTATTATGCCGAATGAAATAATTGACGCTCAAACGGTGCAATACATAGAAAGAGCAATGGAGAACGGAGTTAATATTGTGTCGGACAGCGGTTTACTTCCTAATAAAATATTGACAAAGAAGAATATATAATTTATAATATCAAAGTAATATTTTGTAACGAGGTGACTTTTTATGAAAAAGATCAACACATTAAGCTCAAGAAATTTATGCGAATCAGCAAAGAAGGGCGGCTGCGGTGAGTGCCAGACATCCTGCCAGTCTGCTTCAAAAACTTCTTGCTCGGTAGCTAACCAAAAATGTGAGCAGCTAAAGAAATAAAATTTAGTTAGAGTAACGGCAACACAGGTTGCCGTTTTTCTATATGGGACGGAATTATGATACACGCATATAAAATGAACGGATATAATATCATACTTGACCAAAACAGCGGATGCGTACACAGCGTTGACGAGGCAACCTATGATATTATCACTATGTATGAAAGCCACTCTAAAAAAGAGATAAAGGCGTATATACTTGACAAATACAAAAACGACGACGAGGTTACAGCTAAGGATATCGACGCCTGCTTTGATGATATAGAAGCCCTAAGGGCAGAAGGCAGGCTGTTTGCGCAGGACACCTTTGAAGCAACGGCAAAGGAATTTAAAAAACGCCAAGGCGTTATTAAGGCAATTTGTCTTCATGTTGCTCACGGATGTAATCTAAACTGTGAATACTGCTTTGCCGGCAAGGGCGAATACGGCGGAGCGGACAAGGGACTGATGAGCCTTGAGGTTGGAAAAAGAGCGCTTGATTTTTTGATTGAGCAAAGCGGAACGAGGCACAATTTGGAGGTTGACTTTTTCGGCGGTGAGCCACTGCTGAACTGGGAGGTTTGCAGGGAGCTTGTAAAATACGGCAGAGAGCAGGAAAAGAAGCACAACAAAAGCTTTCGCTTTACGCTTACAACAAACGGTGTGCTTGTTGACGACGAGGTTATTGAATTTTGCAACAGAGAAATGAGCAATGTTGTTTTATCACTCGACGGCAGAAAATCGGTTCACGATAATCTTCGCAAGACGCAAAACGGCAAGGGCAGCTACGATTTAATAGTTGATAAATTTAAAAAATTTGCCGACAGCAGAAATCAAAGGGACTACTATATGCGTGGCACCTACACGCATTTTAACACGGACTTTTCAAAGGATTTAATTCATATGGCAGACCTCGGCTTTAAGGAGCTGTCCGTTGAGCCTGTTGTTTGCAGTCCGAACGAGCCGTGGGCATTAAAGGAAAGCGATTTGCCCGTGCTGAAGGAGCAATATCAAACACTTGCAAACGAAATGCTCAAAAGATACAGAAACGGCAACGGCTTTACCTTTTATCACTATATGATAGACTTAGACGCAGGACCGTGCATTGTTAAGAGAGTAAGCGGCTGTGGCGTTGGTACGGAATATATGGCAGTTACTCCAAGCGGTGACCTATTCCCCTGTCATCAATTTGTGGGTGATGAGGACTTTAAGCTTGGAAGCATATATGACGGTATTACCAATCCAAAGGTGTTAGAGCAATTTCAGGGCTGTAATGTTTATTCGCATAAGGAATGTAAGGATTGCTTTGCAAAGCTTTATTGCAGCGGAGGCTGTGCCGCTAACGCATACCATACGACAGGCAGTGTAAACGGAGTTTACGAATTTGGCTGTGAGCTTCACAGAAAGCGTATCGAATGTGCCATTATGCTGAAGGTTGCGCAGGCTGAGGAGGGCTTCAAGGTTGAATACTGACAATGCTATAATAGAAAAAACAAATGCAATAGAGGAATATGTTTGCACGCAGAGGGTAAAGAATAAGGATTTTGTTAAGCGTCAGCTTGCAATGGACGGCATTGTTACTGCAACAGGAATATTTTTTATAATTCAATCGCTTGACAGTAAAATGCTCTATTTTGTGATTGCTGTTATGATAATTGCATTAAATGTTACAGCAGTTTTGAACATAAATGCAAGCTTCGGTTCATTTAACAATTTAGCGCAGGCTAATAAAATCGCAAACGAATACCGTTGTGCAAAAAATAAATTTGAAAAGCTGCAAAAAAAGCAGGCAAAGGGAAAAATTTCTTTAGCCGAGCTTGATAATGCAGAGCAGAAATACCGCAACACAATAGAAGCAATATTTGAATTAATACCAAAAAAAGAAGCCTAATTAATTCAGGCTTCTTTTTTTATTTTATTCTTCGTTTAATCTCTGTGCGTCGAGCTTGGCTCTCATTTTTTCAAGATTTCCTTTTGACAGGTTATACCCAAAGAAAAGCAAAACAAACAGAACGGTCAGTATAATAGCGGGAACCAAGGTTGAAATGCCGTAAAGCTTTTCAATAACCTCAACAGGCTGTGAAGCGAGCTTGCCGTCGTAGCCGATTATACCGAGAATTGCCGGAACGCCGGCACCTGCGGCTGTCTGTCCGAGCTTTCTTGCAAAGGAATAAAAGGAATATGCCGTGCTTTCCTCCCTTCTGCCCGAAAGCAGCTCGTGATAGTCGATAACATCCATAACCATTGCCCAAATTTCCATAACAAGAAAGGTTTGACCTGCACCCGAAAGGAAGGTCATAACAAGGAACAGATACGGATTTGAGGAAAGTGCAGTAAAGCCAAACAGATACATAACGATATTAACTACTGCGGCAAAGGCTATGCCAGCACTGCATATCTCCTTTTTACCGAATTTACGAACAAGCTTGCCCATAACAGGGAGAAACATTGCCATAGGCAAATATGTACAAATAGTTACTATGCTGTATAATCCGGGCTTCTCGTAGAAGTTTTTGAACAAATAGTTATAAACCGTTTGTGTGTACATCTGGAAGCATATAAGAAGCATTGAAACACCGCACAATGCAAGAAACGGCTTATTCTTTGCAAGCTTACCTACGCTTCTAAAAAGATTGTAATCGGATTTTGACTGATTTTGAGAAACGGTAACTCTTTCTTTAGTCAATTTAAAATGGATAAAGAAGGTTATAACCGTAATAAGCGACAGGCATCCGACAGCAATGCTAAGCCTTTTACCGTCAAGCACTTTAATTGAACCGCCAACTGTTGCTACTGTTGAATACACAAACAAGGGGAGCAATATCTGTGCCGGCAAGCCGCCTACCCCTGCGCCGATGGAACGCCACATAGAAAGAGAGGAACGCTCGATTTCATCATCTGTAACAACGGAAGCTAATGAGCCGTATGGGATATTAACGCCCGTGTACATCATACCGTAAACAATGTATGTAATATACGCATAAACCAAATACTGCTTTTCGCTGAGTCCCGGTACCTTAAAAAACATAAAGAACGCGGCAATAGCCAAAGGAATTGAAGCGCCGAGAATATACGGACGAAATCTGCCGTACCTCGTAGGGCGTCGTGAGTCGATAAACGCACCCCACATAGGGTCATTGACGGCGTCCCATACTCTTGCAACAAGCATTAGCACGGTTATTGCACCGTTGGCAATTCCGAGCACATCGGTATAGAACATTGTGAGAAATGAATTCACGAGGGAAAAGGTTAAAATTCCGCCCATATCTCCCATTGCGTAGCCGAGCTTATCCTTAAATTTAATTCCGTGAGTTAATTGCTCACTCATACAATCACCTTTCAATATTAAATATCTAATAAATTAACGCTTAATACTAATTGTAGCGAACTACCTCGATATCAAGCATTTTTGCAAGAGCTTCAAGCTCGGTGGAAATGTCTGCAATAGCAACCGTGAAATGAGGCTCCCATCCGTCAGCAACTGCTTTTTCAATCATATATTTCGCATCGCAATCGGGTTGGAATACGATAGTTGTGCCCTTAAACTGCTTAAGTCGCTCGGGCGCCTCGCCTGTTGAAATAAAGAATCTGAGCTTTCCGTCAGGCTTTTTACCCACTCTGAATACGGTAGCGTGCTTTGAAGGACGGCAACCGAAGTCGAGTGCAGGTCCTATACCGCATTCGCAATGCTTGCCTGCCTGTGCGCCCGTATCCTCTCTTGCAAGAGATGTAGGCGCCATACCGCAATGCCAAAATGTAACGGTATTGTTTTCCTCGCTTATATCAACAGGTTCACCGAAGAATGCAGGAAGCTTTGAAAGATACTGGCTTATATATACAGACAGCGCACCGTAGATGTCTGCTTCGCAGGCTGCGGGAACGCCCAAATCGTTTAAAATGGACAGCACGGCACAAATCGGTGTTCCGTACTCTATGAAAAATTCGGGACGGCAACGAGAGGAAATTGCACCGATATTATTTTCAGTGCAATAATCAAAATAAGCCTTAAACAGTCTTCCGGCGTCAAAAATATTTTGCCTGTCAAGATTCATAAGATTAGGAATCATACGGCAGGAATCAAATATAAAGTCGCGGATATCGTCATCATTATAGGTTTTAGCCTTTTGCATTAATTCTCTTACTTCAACGCTTTTAAGATTAATGCCGAAACACCTTTTTAGCTCTGCGGCGTCTGCGCTTCCAAAGCCAAAGCCGTCGTTGGTGTGACCTACTTGAAGCATATTTAGCATCGACAAAGAGTTCTTTAATCGTGCGGCAACGAAAAATGCTTTAATTTTATCCTTCGTGTCATCGTCAAAGGTTGAGCCGTAAACATAATTGAAGCATTTGCCCATATTAAACATTGTATTAGCGGCTGAAAATGCACCGCCCAGTGAATTAAGGCGCAGCTCTGTGCCGTCAACAACAGGCTCGGGCAATGACCAAAGAACTATATCGCAATTAATCTTGGTTAATATTTCCGTAATATAGCTGCTGTTTGCATATGTAATATTCTGCACAATGGCAAAATCGGGATTTTTACCGTCAAGAAAAGCATTCAGCTTATCTAATGATAAAAGCATTTCATCGGGAAATTCAATCAACGGATTAATCTGCCTGAGCATTTGCTTTGAATCCTCAAATTTGATCTGAGCAGATTCTAAATTATAGCTTGGAACACCTATCGGTAGGTATAACGCCTGAAAACTCATAATATTTTCTCCCTTTTAATAATTTGTCTAATTTGCTATAAACGCAATCGCAAAGTTAATTACGATTTGTTTAATTATACTATATTATATATATAAAAGTCAATCAATTATATAGTGAAACTGTGTAGTTTTGACAAAATTTGTAAAATGCACAAAACAAAAATCCTCTTAATGCAAATGCAGTAAGAGGATATATGCTGTTTATGCTTTATACGGCATTAATTCTGCTTTAAGGTTGGGAACTGTGAATTGTAAAGCTCATAATAGAAGCCCTTTTTAGCCAAAAGCTCCTTGTGATTTCCCTGTTCAATTATATTTCCGTCCTTCATAACAAGAATAATATCCGCTTCCTTTACGGTTGCAAGACGGTGAGCAACGATGAAGGTGGTTTTACCCTGCATCAGAGAATTGAACGCCTTTTGAATTTTTATCTCAGTTCTTGTATCGATAGAAGATGTAGCCTCGTCCAAAATGAGCATAGGAGGCTTGCAGAGCATTAGACGCGTAATGCAAAGGAGCTGCTTTTGTCCCTGCGAAAGAGAGCCTCCGTCCTCGCCGATAACTGTGTCGTATCCGTTTGGAAGACGCTTAATAAAGGAATGAGAATGTGCCTTTTTTGCCGCTTCAATAACCTCCTCATCGGTTGCATTCTCAGCACCCATCTTTATATTGTCCCTGATGGTTCCCGACTTTAGCCAGGTATCCTGAAGCACCATACCGAAATTATCACGAAGCGATTTCATTTTTATATTCTCATAGCCGATATTATCCAGCTCAATCTTTCCAGAATTAACATCGTAAAAGCGCATAAGAAGGTTAATGAGCGTTGTTTTGCCGCAGCCTGTCGGTCCGACGATAGCCACCCTTTGTCCCGGCTTAACGGAAAGATTGAAATTTTCGATAAGCCTTTTGTTTTCGGTGTATGAGAAGCAGACATTTTTAAGCACTAACTCGCCGTTAACATTAATTAATTCCCTTGCATTCTCACTGTCCTTCGGAACGGTTTGCTCGTCAAGAAGCTCGAAAAGTCTTCCTGCACAGGCAAATGCGTTTTGAAGCTCGGTTATAACTCCGCTTATCTCGTTAAACGGCTTTGTATATTGGTTTGCATATGACAGAAAGCAGGTCAGAACTCCGACTGTAATTGCCGTTTGCTGAGATTTAACGGCAAGAACGGCACCGAAAAGAGCAACGCTTGCATATACTATGGAATTTACAAAGCGCGTTGCAGGATTTGTGATTGACGAGAAGAAAATGGCCTTTAGCGAGCATTTGAAAAGACGGTTATTAATTTCGTCAAATTTTTCAATATTCTTGTCGCCCTGCGAATATGCGTCAACTATCTTTTGATTGCCTATCATTTCGTCAATTAAGGAGGTTTGCTCGCCCCTTGTTTCGCTTTGAAGCTTAAACATAGCATAGGTTTTCTTTGCGATAAATGAAGCAATTACAAAGGATAAAGGCGTTACAACAACTACAACAGCAGTTATCATAACATTGATGGAGAGCATAAAGGCAAGCGTACCGATTATGGTTACAATGCCTGTAAAGAACTGTGTAAAGCCCATCAAAAGACCGTCGGCAAATTGTTCAACATCAGCAATTACACGGGATACAATTTCGCCTGTCGGATGTGAGTCTATATAGGATATCGGCAGTTTTTCAATTTTTCTGAAGGCTCTGTCACGCATATCGCGAACAACATTAAAGGTGATTTTGTTGTTTAACACATTCATTACCCATTGCGAAACGGCTACAACGCCTATTATAACGGCAACCTTGATAAGCTCGGGTACAATTTTGCCAAAATTAACCAAGCCCTTATCAATAATAAAGTCTATAACATTACCGAGCAGGACGGGAACATACAGCGTACCTGCAACGCTTACAACGGCAAGTGCAAGAGATAAGAACAGATGAAGCCTGTATCGTCCGACATAGGAGGACACTTTTTTTAATACCTGCTTATTATTCATTGTCATCCACCTCCCCGGCGAATTGGGAAGAATAGATTTCCCTATATACATCACAGCTGTTTAACAGCTCATCGGAGGTGCCTATTCCAACACATTTTCCGTCATCAAGAACTATGATTTTATCCGCAGTGAGAATGGAGGAGGCTCGCTGAGAAACTATAAACAGCGTAGGGTTGTAATCGAGGGACAATATAGCCTCCCTAAGCGCCCTTTCGGTTGCAAAATCGAGCGCTGATGCACTGTCGTCAAGCACGATAATTTCGGGCTTCGATACAATGGCACGGGCAATAGACAGCCTTTGCCTTTGACCGCCCGAAAGATTTGAGCCGCCCTGCTCAATGACGGTATCAAGTCCGTCCTTTTCGTAAACCGTATCATATACCTGTGCAATTTTGAGCGCTTCGTTAATTTCCTCATCGGTGGCATCTTCCTTGCCCCAACGGATATTATCTCTTACAGTGCCGTAGAACAAAACCGACTTTTGCATAACGAAGCCTATCTTGGAGCGAAGCTCCTTTAGGCTATATGAATTAACGCATTTTCCGTCAACGGAAACTCTGCCCTCGGTTGCATCATAATAATGCGGAATAAGGCTTACAAGGCTTGATTTACCCGAACCCGTTGAGCCTATAACGCCTATAACCTCTCCCCTGTCGGCACTGAAGCTTATATCTGTTAAGCTTTCATCGCTTGCGCCGTTATATGTGAGACAAACATTTTCAAACTGTACGGCATGGTTATCTGTTTTTGTATCCTCATAGAATTTCAACGAATTGTCTATTTCCAAAACATTTGCAATTCTGTCGCCCGAGGCAAACGCCTTGCTTATGGTAACAATCAAATTTGCAAACTTAATGAGCTCAACTAAAATTTGGCTCATATAGTTATACAGTGCAACAACGCTTCCCTGCGTCAGCGTACCCGAATTAACTCTAAGCGCACCGAAATATATAAGGCAGATAATTCCGATATTAATTACGACATAGGTAACGGGATTCATCAATGCGGAAATTCTGCCTGCGCTTCTTTGAAAATGGGCAAGCAGATTATTATGCCTGCTGAACCTTGAATACTCCTGCTCCTCCTCCGTAAATGCACGAATAACCCTTGCGCCGTTAAGATTTTCCCTTGTTGTAAGGGTTACATTATCAAGTGTTTTTTGAACATTTTTATACATCGGAACGGTAAGCTTCATTATTGTGCCGACAATAACCGCAAGCAAAACGATAACAGCCAAGAAGATAAGGCTTGCCTGAAAATCGATGGTCATAGCCATAACAAATGCGCCTGCAACTATAAAGGGAGAGCGCAGAAGCAAACGCAAAAACATATTTACGCCGTTTTGCGCCTGATTAACATCCGTTGTCATACGGGTTATGAGAGTTGATGTTCCGATGCTGTCAAGCTCATTAAATGAGAAGGACTGTATCTTTTTAAAAAGCGAATGTCTTACCTCAGTTGCAAAACCGGTTGCGGCTTTAGCGGCAAAATACTGCGCTGTAATTGCCGCCGTCATACCGATAACGGCAAGTGCAACCAAAACGGCTGACTTTCTAAAAATTAAATTCATATCGTTTTGGCGTATTCCGTCGTCAATTATTGATGCAACAACAATAGGAACAAACAGCTCAAAGCCTGCCTCAAGCATTTTGAAAAGCGGAGCCAAGAACGATTGAATTTTATATTTTTTCAGGTAAACAAGTAATCTTTTCATATTTACTCCATAGAATAAATTTTAACAATATTATACAATAAAAAAATAATATGTCAAATATAAAAAATATGTTGAAATAAATTATTATCGTGATATAATCAAAAAAGAAAAATATGCAAAGAAGGTATGAAAATGGAGCAGAAACCCGTTACGGCGATAATTGTCGGCGCAGGACACAGAGCCTTTGTATATAGCGAGCTTGCTATTACAAACCCGGAGCTGTTGAAGATAGTGGGCGTTGCAGACCCAAATCCCGTCCGACGCAAAAAGGCGATGGAGCATTTTGGATTCGGCGAGGATATGTGCTTTGAAAACGCAGACGAGCTTGCAAAGCACGGAAGGCTGGCAGATACAATAATCAACGGCACTATGGACGAACAACATCTTGAGACAGCAGTTCCCCTTTTAAATATCGGGTATGATATGCTTCTTGAAAAGCCTTTTGCACCAAATGAAGAGGAAATGCGCCAAATTGTTGAATGTGCAAGAAAAAACAACTCCAAGGTTATGATATGCCATGTTTTAAGATATACTCCGTTTTATTATTCCATAAAGGAAAGAATTGTAAACGGTGAAATAGGCGACATTATCAACATACAGACAACGGAGCATGTATCATATCATCACCTTTCCACCTCCTATGTAAGAGGAAAGTGGGCAAACAGTGATAAATGTCACACAACAATGCTGCTTGCAAAATGCTGTCACGACCTCGATATTATGATGTGGATGATGAGCGAAACGGAGCCAGCGCAGATTTCCTCATTCGGCAGCAAATTTCAGTTTAAGAGCGAAAATGCGCCAAAGGGTGCAGGAACGATTTGTATGAAGGATTGTCCCTATGTTGACACCTGCGTTTATTCTACAAAAAGATTATACATAGACCATCCGGAAAGATGGGCGTTCTATGTTTGGGATGCACTTGAGGGCATAGATAATCCCACAATAGAGGACAAAATTGCGCTGATGAAGAGCGACAACCCGTATGCAAGATGCATTTACAAATGCGACAACAATGTTGTTGACCATCAATCCGTTTTGGTAAGCTTCAAAAACGGTGCAACGGGAACTCACAATATGGTGGGCGGTTCCGCAGAGCCGAGAAGAAACATACATATAATAGGCACGAAGGGCGAAATTTTCGGTAATTTTGAAGACTCAAAATTCACCGTTTTAAAAATAAATCCGTCGCCTGACGCACATCACGAGGAATGTGATGTTGAGGAAGTAGATTTGAAGGTTTCGGGCGATATGGTAGGCGCTTACGGCGGTCACGGAGGCGGTGACGAAAGGCTTGCAGAGGACTTTGTAAAGTTCATCAGGGGCGAAAAGCCGAGCCTTGCCTGCACATCTATTTTTGACAGCGTAGCAGGTCATCTAAGCGTTTATCTTGCCGACAAAAGCAGAGAAAGCAACGGCGAGCCGCAGACAGTAAAATTATAACTAACTACAATGTAAAAGCTCCTGTACGGAATTAACATTCGACAGGAGTTTTTTATATATTCCACGAAGCGTGGACATATTCTGTTGTTAGTTCATTTCATTTCCCGGTATAATATGATACTCTTTTTATGAGGTGATGAATATGAAAAAATCTATAATATTTATTTTTAAAGCGCTTTGCATTATATCGGGAGCGGCTTTAATACTTATGTACTCGTTTCCGCTATATGCAAGGATACTTAATATCGGAAACATTTTCGGTATGGGCTTAGGTGCATTAATAATCATTACAACTGTATTTTTTGAAAAGCTTAAAAAGATTTGGTCAAGCAAGGCAGGTAAAAGATTTACGGCATTAATCCTTGCGGTAATTGTTATATTTTTCGGTGCATTCGGCATAACGCTTAAAGCAGTATGCGACAGTGCACAATACACTGCAAAGGACGAAAGGGTTGTTTTGGTTTTAGGATGCAGGGTAAACGGAACAAAGCCGAGCAAGGCGTTGTATGTAAGAACAAAGAATGCAGGCGACTATCTTATTGAGCACAAGGACGCAATAGCAATTTTATGTGGCGGACAGGGTCCTGACGAAAGTATTTCCGAGGCTGAATGTATGTTTAACATACTGACAGAAAATATGGGAATTGACGCGAGCAGACTATATTTGGAGGACAGCTCGACAAGCACGGACGAAAACATCAAAAATGCCCTAAAGATAATTGAGAGCAACAATATGAGCAAGGAGGTTGCGATATCGACATCAAGCTATCATCTTAAACGGGCATCCATGATAGCCGAAAAATACGGATTAACTTCATCATCAATACCTGCAAGAAGCGACAAATATTCCATACCCACATTTTTTACAAGAGAGGTTTTCGGAGTTTGGTGGCAAACGCTTAATAACTAAAAAATCCCTGCGATATCTTTTTCGCAGGGATTTTGCATTATTAGTCCTTGTCGCAATATGCGCCGTCGAGAGTTGTAACTATGGCGTACTCGCCGAATTTATAATATCCTGTTAAATTAATATATTCCTTTGGGATATCGCTTACAGAAAAATCCTTTTTGTCGATTTTTCGAACCTTGCTATGATTACAGCAAACATATACAAAGCTGCTGTCCGCAGACACAAAATGCGGCATAACAAAGGTTTTTGCGTCCTTTGAGCCTATTCTCAAATCGACCTTTGCGCCGTCGTTCAAATAACGGATTACGCAGTTTTCCTTTTGACAGACGCTCCAAAAATATTCGCCGTCATCTGCAACGCAGGAAACCTCGCTGTCGTTGTAGGTAAGCAAGCCGTCACGAATAAGCCTTCCGTCTCGGTCAAAAAGCCCTGTCTGTCCCGTAGGATATATAACGAGCACCTGACGGTTTGGCAAAATACGGGCATCGCAAAGAGCAAAATTGCCCAAAGCATTGCTGATTTCCTGACGCTTCGTGCCGAATTTTTTAAGCAGATATGCGTCCTTTGTAACCATTTCCTTTTCGCCTGTATCAAAGTTGAGGATAAAATATTTTAATCCGTAGCTTGAAAAATCCAAATTAGGCTTTTTTTCTACAATAATCGCCTTGGTATCCGAATACCTTACAACATCGATTACTTCTCTATTACTTATTTTTAACAAAAATAATCAATCCCATCTATTTATTCTGATATGCTGATGCCGTCGTTTGAGCTTGTTAAAAAGCTCAAGGTCATCAGGCTGTCGGTTAGGTGAACATTTTCCACCAGCACCTCCGGATGAGCCATTGCTATATCGTAGTTTGAAAAATTCCAAAAGCTCTTAATTCCGAGCTTGCAAAGCAAATCGGTTAGCTCCTTCATATCATTTGAAGGAATACAGATAACGGCACATTTCGGCTGATTATCTATACAGAAATTCTCCAAATAATTGATATGTCTTACAGGAATTCCCTGAATGATTTTTCCCGAAATTGCTTCGTTTTTATCAAAAATTCCAACCAGGCTGAAGCCGCTTTGGCGCGTAAATATTTTTGAAGCAACAGCCTTTCCCAAATTGCCTGCGCCGATAAGGATGGTTTTTACATCTGCCTTTACGCAAAGAATTTCGCCGATTTTATTATACAGCTCGGGTACATTATATCCGTAGCCCTGCTGACCGAAGCCGCCGAAGCAGTTGAAGTCGTGACGAATTTGCGAAGCGGTTAATCCCATACGCTCCGCAAGCTCCTTTGAACTTATTCTAACGATTCCGTTATCCTTTAGCATCTCCAAGAATCTGTAATATCTCGGAAGGCGCTTAATAACGGAAATTGATATTTCCTGTGCCATAGTTTACTCCAAACTTAAATTATTACTCTGACATTTTAGTGATTGTTTCCATTACATAATCACCGAACTCGTCACAGGTACAGCCTGTGTCACGGCCTGTAATGGTTAGCTTCTTCTCCTCAAACATACACTTATCAAGAGCAGCCTCAAGTGCGTCTGCCTGCTTTTGATAGCCTATGTGTGAAAGAAGCATAACAGTTGCCCTAAGCATTGAGCAAGGGTCTGCATACTGTCCTCTGCCCTCTGAAATCATACGGGGAGCAGAGCCGTGAATAGCCTCAAACATAGCATATTTTTTACCGATATTGGCAGAGCCTGCCGTGCCTACACCGCCCTGGAATTCCGCTGCCTCGTCGGTGATGATATCGCCGTAAAGATTAGGAAGAACGAATACCTTGAAATCCTTTCTTCTTGCAGGGTCGATAAGCTTTGCAGTTGTGATATCAACATACCAATCGTCTGTTACGATATCCGGATACTGCTCGCCTATTTTTTTAGCAGTATTCAAAAACTTACCGTCGGTTGTTTTAATGATATTTGCCTTGGTAATGATTGACACCTTGCCCTTATTGTTGCGCTTTGCATAGTCGTATGCAAGCTTGGCAATTCTGTCACAGCCCTCCTGTGTTGCAACAGTAAAGTCAACAGCCAAATCGTCTGTGATATTTACGCCGTATGAGCCTACTGCGTAACCGCCCTCTGTGTTTTCTCTGAAGAAGGTCCAGTCGATTCCCTCCTCGGGAACCTTAACGGGACGGAGATTTGCAAACAGGTCAAGCTCCTTTCTCATAGCAACATTTGCCGATTCCACATTTGGCCACGGGTCGCCCTGACGAGGTGTGGTTGTAGGGCCCTTTAAGATTACGTGGCAGGACTTAAGCTCTTCAAGAACGTCGTCGGGAATAGCCTTGTTGCAGGCTGCACGGTTTTCGATGGTAAGTCCGTCGATAACCTTAAATTCAATTTTTCCCTTTTCTACCTCATCCTTAAGCAAAAACTCAATTACTCTTTGGCTTTCCTTTGTGATGATGGGACCGATACCGTCGCCGCCGCAGATACCGATAACGATTTTGTCAAGGCTTTGATAATCGGTAAAATCCTTATCTGCCTTTATTTTCTTTGCTCTTTCAAGCTGCTGCTCCATAAGCCTGCGAAATTGGTCACAGGCATCGTCGAGAGCCTTCTTTTCTTCTAATTCTGACATTGCTTTATCCTCCAAAATATTATTTGTTCATTTCTCTTGTATAGTCTAAAAGACCGCCGCAAAGAAGCATGGCTCTTTGTCTTTCGGACAGATGTGAGGAATCAAGCAAATATTCCTCGTTCTTTGTAATGTTCTTTAAAACAACCTGCTTATTATTTTCGATGCAATCACGGATATCAACAAGCTCAAGCTCGTCCATCTGGTCAATTCTGTCGTAGTCTGCCTCGTTCATAAATGTGAAGGGCAAAATGCCTGCGTTAACGAGATTTGCAACATGGATACGCGCAAAGCTCTTTGTAACAACAGCCTTAACACCGAGATAAAGCGGAACAAGCGCAGCATGCTCTCTTGATGAGCCCTGTCCGTAGTTTGCGCCACCGATAATTATGCCCTTGCCCTCTGCTTTAATTCTTTCGGGAAAGCTTTCGTCGCAAACTGCAAAGCAATACTGTGAAAGATGAGGAATATTTGAACGGTAAGGCAAAATTTTTGCACCTGCCGGCATAATATGGTCGGTTGTAATGTTGTCCCCTACCTTAAGTACGGCCTTAGCGGTAATTTCTGCAGGAAGCGGTTCGGTTTTCGGGAACGGCTTAATATTTGGACCGCGAAGAACCTCTACGCTGTCTGCCTCCTCGGGAGAAGCAGGAGCTTCAATCATATTGTCATTAACGATAAATTTCTCAGGCATTTTAATGCTTGGAGCGTCGCCTAATTCTCTCGGGTCTGTCAGATAGCCTGTAAGCGCAGAGGCTGCGGCAACCTCGGGAGAAACAAGATAAATCTGTCCGTCCTTTGTGCCTGAACGGCCTTCAAAGTTTCTGTTGAAGGTACGAAGCGAAACACCTGCGCTGTTAGGGCTTTGTCCCATACCGATACAAGGACCGCAGGCAGATTCGAGAATTCTTGCGCCTGCATTAATCATATCGGACAGTGCGCCGTTGAGGGCAAGCATATTAAGCACCTGCTTTGAGCCGGGTGCAATGCAAAGCGATACGGACGGTGCAACCGTCTTGCCCTTTAATATTGCGGCAACCTTCATCATATCAACAAAGGATGAGTTTGTGCAGGAGCCGATAGCAACCTGGTCAACCTTAATTTTTCCGATTTCGTCAGTTGTTTTAACACGATCGGGCATATGCGGGCAGGCAGCCATAGGAGTAAGCGAGCAAAGGTCGATATCAATAACCTCATCATACTCTGCGTCCTCGTCGGGAAGAATTTCCGTCCAGTCGTCCTCTCTGCCCTGTGCCTTAAGGAAAGCAAGTGTTATTTCGTCGGACGGGAAAATAGATGTTGTTGCGCCTAACTCTGCGCCCATATTTGTGATGGTTGCTCTTTCGGGAACAGAAAGAGTTTTAACTCCCTCTCCGCCGTATTCGATAATTTTACCAACGCCGCCCTTAACGCTCATAATGCGAAGAACCTCAAGAATAACATCCTTTGCAGATACCCAAGGCTTGAGATATCCGGTAAGATTAATTCTTGTCATCTTGGGCATAGGAATGTAATATGTTCCGCCGCCCATGGCTACGGCAACATCAAGACCGCCTGCACCCATTGCAAGCATACCTATGCCGCCGCCTGTCGGTGTGTGGCTGTCGGAGCCGATAAGAGTTTTGCCCGGGATACCGAATCTCTCGAGATGCACCTGATGGCAAATACCGTTACCGGGACGGGAGAAATATATGCCGTGCTTTTTTGTTACTGTTTGAATAAATCTGTGGTCGTCCGCATTTTCGAAGCCTGTTTGAAGCGTATTATGGTCTATGTAAGCAACAGAACGCTCTGTCTTTACCCTATCCACGCCCATAGCCTCAAATTCGAGATATGCCATAGTTCCGGTTGCGTCCTGTGTCAGTGTTTGGTCGATTCTCAAACCGATTTCGGTGCCGACCTTCATCTCACCTTCAACGAGATGAGCCTTAATTAATTTTTGTGCTAAAGTTAATCCCATAGCTCTGCCTCCTATTTAATTTAACAAACTTGTTAAATATTTTGTCAAAGTTATTATAAAAGATTGACAGGAATATGTCAATAAAATATGATATATTATTTTAAATTAATATTGTTGTTAAACATTTGCAATTATAAATTATTGTGGTATAATAAATATAACTATGTAAAGCTTGGGAGAAATCAAATGATAATTCGAGTTAATAAAGACAATTTGGAAGAATATGAAAATTTTATAAAAAGGCATCCAAAGGGCTTGTTTCAGCATTCGTCAAAATGGGCAAAGGTTAAGTCGAGCTGGAAATGGGAGGCTGTTATGCTAAAGGACGAAAGCGGTGAGATTAAAGGCTCAGCCGCCGTGCTTATAAGAAGCATTCCCGTTATTAAAAATTCCTTGATGTACGCTTGCAGAGGCTTTGTTTGTGATGAAAATGATTTTGATACATTCGATAAGCTTTTTGACGCAATATTGGATATCGGCAAGGAATACAAGGCGTACTGTCTTAAGATAGACCCCGAAATTGTTATAGAGAACACGGCATACAAAAAGCACCTTACGGACAAGGGCTTTGTTGAGCTTAACCCCGGTTGTATGGATTTTGAAAATGTTCAGCCAAGATTTGTTTACTGCTTCGACTATAACGGAATGAGCGAGGACGAGCTTATGCTCACCTTTAAGTCCGATTACAGAAACAGAATAAGAAAGGCGCCTAAAAAGGGCGTAGAGGTTAAGATTTGCGGAAAGGAAGCTCTTGACGATTTTGTTGCTATTATGGCTGAAACGGGAGAGAGGGACGGCTTTTCCACAAGACCTAAATGGTATTTTGAAAAAATCCTTGACTGTATGACTGACGACGCAAGGCTGTATATGGCATACTACGAGGGAAAGGCTATTGCCGGCACGCTTGCAATCAAATGGGGACAGAATGTTATGAAGTACCAATACGGTGCTTCGTCGAACGCACACAGAAATGTGTATCCTAACTACGCTTTGCAATGGGCAATGATTCAGTGGGGTATGGAATGCGGATGCAGGGTTTACGATTTCGGCGGTATCAGCGGCGACTGTCAAAACCCCGATAATCCGCATTACGGTCTGTGGAGATTCAAGCACGGCTTCGGCGGATATATGAAGGAATTTGTGGGCGAATTTGACTATGTTATAAACAAGCCTGTTTACAATCTATATAATCTCGGAACAAAGGTATTAAAAAAGATAAGATAATGAGCAGATATGTAATTGATAAAAAAGGACTTGATGAAAATATCGAGTTGATTAAGAAAAAAGCAGGAGTTGAGCTGATAGGCGTTGTTAAGGGAAACGGATACGGCTTTGGCATAAAGGAATTTACAGAGATATTGCTTGAGCACGGCATAAAAACCTTTGCCGTAACGGAGGTTGACGACCTACCTGTTTTAAGAGAAATTCTTAAGAACGAGGATATTTTGGTAATGCGCTCAACCTGCATAGAGGATGAAGCGCGAGAAATTGCAAAACACAATGCCATTGCAACCATAGGCTCGTTAGAGAGTGCAAGGATTATGAGCAAGGTTGCCAATGATCAAAATGTAACGGTTAAATGTCATTTAAAAATAGACACAGGTATGGGCAGATACGGCTTTATGCCGAGTCAAATTGAGCAGGCAATACAATGCTACGGCTTGGATGGCTTAAGCTTTACAGGCGCCTACACGCATTTTTCATCAGCCTTTAGAAACAGAGAATTAACAAAGGCACAGCTTGTACTTTTTAAGGATACAATGGCAAAAATAAAGGAGAGCGTCGGCGAGGTTGGCGTGCTTCATGCTTCCAACTCCCCTGCTCTGCTTAATGTTGAGGATGTTTGTCTTGACACAGTGAGAATAGGCTCCGCCTTTACCGGACGGGTTATAAGCAGGAATAAAACGGGATTAAACAGGCTTGGCTATCTCGAGGCTGAGGTTGTTGAAACAAAAACCGTTCCTGCAGGATACAGCATAGGCTACAACGGACTTTACACCGCAAAAAAGGAAACACGCATAGCCATTGTGCCGATAGGTCATTACGACGGCTTCGGACTTGCAAAGGAAAAGGAAATTTACGATTTCAGATATGTTTTGAGCGTAATAAAAAGATTTTTAAAGAAACAGCAAATGTATGTTAAAATCAACGGCAGAATGTATCACGTTATCGGCGAAATCGGGTTGAGCCACACGGCAGTTGACATCACGGGAAGCGATGTTAAGACAGGCGATATTGCTACGGTTGACATATCACCGCTTATGGTTAATCCAAGGCTTGAAAGAATATACAAATAACAAAGGGGCTGTAAAAAAACAGCCCCTTTGTTATTTTTTTATGCGTTAACGCTTGACATTTCTGCCTTTTTGTTTAAAACGCTTTCGTAAAGCGCTTCTATTTCTGCAAGGTGAGTATAATTTTCTGCCTGTGTGAGAAGGGTTCTTGCATTTTCATAAGGAGCAGTTGCTCTCTTGTAGCGCGAAACGGATTTAACATATTTTTTGAGGTCGCGCTTTTGCTTTAATGTATCTGCAAAGGCAGGAGTTTCACGGTTTTGGATTTCCTCTTTTACGGCATCGTCGGGAGGGGTAAGGTTTTCCCTGCCGAATTTGTCAATAAGCCTTGACGCAGTAAGCTTTGTCCTTGCAAGCTTAACGGCATCGCTTCTGATTTGCTTTTCCTCTTTATTGGATTTAGGAAGTTTTTTTGCTTCTTTAAGCTCCTTTGCAGCATTTTCGTAATAATGCAGCTCGTCGTATGAATATACAGCCTTTGCCTGCTCAAGCTGCTTTTGGAAGCGCAGGGTTGAAAATTTATCAAGCTCGTCGATCACAAAAGGCATACACTCGATAAGCTCATTTCTGTTTTTAACCTCTCTGATGGCTTTCTTGGCATTATGTATTTGCTCTTTTCTGAACGCCTTTTCGTCATCCGTTTTCTTGGGAAGGCGTCGGGCGTTTATCAAATCGGATTTATCGGGCTTTTGTGTTTCCTGTCCGTCAAGCTCTCTTGCCGTATTGATTATTTCCATAGCGTCAACTAATTCTTCATCGTCAAGAACGCCGTTTGCATAATCCTCAAACATAGCACGGATTTTAAGCACATTAACATATCCCTGATGCTTGCTTTCGGTTAAATCATAGAACAGATAAGGAATAAGATTTAAAATTGCACCGATGATGGAGCTGATGATAAGCACTTCAAAAAGATTATTTCTTAATGTGTCGTTATAAAGCACATTATAATCGTCGTGAAGTCCCATTTTTTCATATATGGACGGAACCACAAGTCCTGTGAAAAAGCTTAATACCGTACCGATAAGTGCAAGCGGACCGAACAAGCCGTCTATTCTTACACCTGTTTTCCATTGGTGATAATCACGCATATCGGCATTTATGTTTGGAAGATAGATATTTCCGAAGGTATTTGCAAAGCCGTTGAAAAACATAATGGCACATACTGCGATAAGGCTTTTATATGAAAAGCGCAGAATTATGAACAGAATTACATTCGCGGTATTGCAAAGAATAAGCAGATTTCTTTTTCCTAATTTTTTAATGGCTAACGGTGCAAGGAGCATTGCCCACAAGGCCGCATTTCCTATAATAGTATTGGCAAGACCGAGCTGAGGAGCCTTTTCGCCGTTATGCGAATAAACAAACGACCAGCCGAGGATAACTCCGTAGGCGCCTTCGATGAAGCCTATCCACGATGCAATATTAATTATCCAGAAATATTTATTCTTCGCTACCTCTCTTACGGCATCAACAAGGCTTACATACTCTATCTTCTGCTTGGGTAAAATAAGCCTTTCCTTAACCTTTTTGAAGAATATTACATTAACAATAAGTCCTATAACCGAAAAGGCAGGATAAATAATTCTGTATGTTGTTATGCTGTTAAGTCCCCAGGTTAAGCCTGCAATGGTTGGAATAACAAAGCCGGAAATTGTAGGGGCAAGAGAATAGATAATCTGCGAAATGCTCATTACCGTTGCTCTCTCCTGCGCATTGGGGGTAACTATCTGCTGAAAATATGCCCATCCCTCGTTATAAAAGCAAAGGAAAAACTGAATTACAAAATAAAAAACCTCAACAACGATTGCCTTTGTGACATATTCCCAGCTTTCAAAGGGAAGCCATACGAACAGCGCCGACAGCCCGACAAGCGGAAATGACGAGCGAACAATAAACGGAATGAATTTTCCGCCCTTCATATTATGATTGTCAAAATACCATCCTCTGAAAAGGGCAACGGGAATGCCCAAAATGTTTGCAACCAAAAGCATAACATAAAGGTCGAGCGGCTTAAGACCTATGCTTGCGCCTATAAGGAAGTTTGCCGCATCAAGCCCGATTGTGCTTGCAAGGGTTGTTGTCCAATGCACACCGAAGCCTGCAATACCGATATTTACAACCTCTTTATACGGAACATAATTTCCCTTTGCAGGGGTATTCCAATATTTTTTACCTATTGAAATTACATCACTGATTTTCTGTTTTAATTCTGCCATAGCAAAGCTCCGTTCAAAATGTTTGGTTTTTGTCGGGCTGTGTAAATAAAATGCCCTATATTGTTATTATACATTAAATAACATAATAGGGCAAGGCATTTTTTGTGTATATTGTATATAATTCAGATTATATATAAAATTTTCTATAAAACCTTATACATTTTTGAGGCGTCCTCTTTGAGTGCATGCTCTGTTACCTCAAGCACCTCAAAGGTGCGTTCGTTTTGACCGAGGCAAACCTTAATTATATCGCCCTGCTTTACATCATAAGACGCTCTGGCTATTTTGCCGTTTACCTCCACTCTGCCTGCGTCGCATGCCTCGTTGGCAACGGTTCGTCTTTTTATTATTCTTGATACCTTTAAATATTTGTCTAATCTCATAACACACCTCTATACAAAAACAAGGTGTCTTGCGACACCTTGAATTTGATGATAAAACAATTAAGCGTTTACAGCGTCCTTAAGAGCCTTACCTGCCTTGAATGCAGGAGCCTTTGTAGCTGCGATTTGGATCTTCTCTTTTGTAAGAGGATTGATGCCTTCGCGAGCTGCACGCTCTTTAACAGCGAATGTACCGAAGCCAACAAGAGCTACCTTGTCGCCGTCAGCAAGAGCTGCTGTGATTGCGTCAAATGTTGCTGCTACTGCTGCTTCAGCGTCCTTCTTTGAAAGACCTGCCTTTGCTGCTACTGCTGCTACTAATTCTGTCTTATTCATAATAAATTCCTCCATCGCCGATTATTCGGCTTTTTTTATTTTCTTAGCCTTGTTCCATAGGTTGTCCAGCGTTTGCAGAGAAGCGTTTTTCATATCTATGCCCTGTTCATTTGCCAACCTCTCAACAACGGAAAACCTGTTTAAAAACTTATCCGAAGCCTTTGTTAGAGCTTCTTCGCTTTCTACATCAATGAAGCGAGAAATGTTGACGCAGGAGAAAAGCATATCCCCGAATTCGTCCTCTATATCTGCCTTATTACCTTGGAGCATTGCTGTTTTTAACTCGTTAATCTCCTCATACAGCTTTTCTACTGCACCTTCAACGCTATCCCAATCAAAGCCAACCTTAGCAGCCTTACTCTGAAGCTTTTGCGCACGCATAAGCGCAGGCAATTCCTTAGGTACGGACAACATAGAGTCGGTTTGAGTTTTTTGCCCTTTTGATTTTTGCTTTGCGGCATCCCAGCTGTTTAGCGCTTCAGCAGTATTATTTGCGACCTGCTCGCCGAAAACATGGGGATGACGGACAACGAGCTTTTTAACTATATCGTTGGCAACATCATTAAAATCAAATATGCCCTTTTCGCTTTCCATTTCGGAATGAAGCGCAACCTGTAAAAGAACATCGCCAAGCTCCTCGCGAAGCATATCGGAGTTATCCTTATTGATAGCCTCGACAACCTCGTAGGTTTCTTCGATAAAGTTTTTCTTGATAGACTGATGAGTCTGCTCGATATCCCACGGACAACCGCCGGGAGAACGCAGAAGATGAACAATGGAAATCAAATCGTCAATATTATACTTATCTTTAAATTCAAATTCCACCGGAATAACTGCCTCTCTTTGATTAACTATAACAATTTTACAATATTTCTGCCCATATTTCAAGTATTTATACCATTTTTTTCTTTGCAAAATCGCTTAAAAGCTCTTTGATATCGATAAGCTTGAAGCAAAAACACAATATACAGAAAAAAACGGCAAAAATCGAGGCTTTAATCAAGAGAATTAGGAATAAATTTGATAAATTATTTATTAACTTTTCGCAGAAAATGTACAGAATTAAAGCATTTGCGGCTGTTAAAGCGGGCTTTACGACTATGTTTGAGAGAGAAAGCCTTATATGTGTTTGCTTAACTATAATGACGCTGTTCCACAGAGCAATGATAAAATAGCCTATCGCACCCGATACTGCCGTACCTAACAAAAGCAGGCTTGTGTAACGGATTAAAATAAAATTCAGCGCAACACGAGCTATTCCCGAAACCAAAAAAGGCATAATGGATTTTTCGGGAGCGTCGACAGCCTGAACGGTAAAAACGGCAACGCCTGCAAGAGAATACGCAGAAACGGTAATTGAGAAGCAACGCACCAAATCGTTTGCACCGAGAACGATATCCTGTGAGGAGGAGCCGTAAAAAAGAGAAAGCATTTCCTTTGAGGCAATTGCGATGGCAAGACCGCCGAGCAGGGATAAAAGAGATGTATATTTGAATATCGAATTTGTTATTGATTCCAACGCCTCTTTGTTTTTGCTCTCAAATGCCCTGCTGACAGCAGGAACGGCGCAAACGCCGAGTGCCATAGTTACACCGGGAACAAGATTTTTAAAATCGAGAGAGGCGGAAAAAATGCCATACAGATATGTAGGGATATCCTGTGTTGAAACAGAGGTAAGTGAGAGAGAGCTTTGGTAGGCATCCTGCAACACCTGCTTATCAACCGTATTGAGCGCAAGCTGGACGGAGGCTGTGTCCAAAAACTGAAAAACGCTTTGAACGCAGCTGCTTATCATAATGGGAAAGGAAAAGGTCAGTATTTCCCTTTTGGCAATTCTGACATCGGGCCTTGCCGTGCTGAGCCTCGGCGAATTTATTTTTTTATATATCAGCAAAAACACGAGACTCATAAATGTGCCGAGTGTAACTCCGAGCATAGCGCAGGCAGAGGTCAAGGGATAAATGAGCGACAGTGCCTCCTCGCTTGACGCAACAGAGTTATTGAGAACAAAGCCTGTGTTTACATACTGCGCATATAGATAGGACATAGAATACTTTGCAAAAAGCAGACCGAATATGAGCTTGAACAGGGCTTCTATGGTTTGAGAAACGGAGGTGGGAACCATATTTAAAAAGCCTTCATAATAGCCTCTGTATGAAGCGGACATACAGGAAAGCATAACGGAGGGTGCAAGCACAAGTATGGTATATATGGATTTGGGCGAATGTGCAATAAGAACTGAATAGGGCTTTGAAAAGGCAATAAGCACAGCCATTCCGATAAAGCCGACTAATGAAAAAAGCCTTGTAGCTGCCTTAAGCATAGCGGCTGACATTTTTTCATTATTTAAAGAATTATACTTACTCACGAGCTTTGACAGTGCAATAGGAAAAACGCCCATAGTAATTGCGTGAACAGGCATACACAGATTATATGCATAGGCAAAATATCCCCTACCGACAGCGCCGATAAAGGAGGTTAACGGAATTTTATATATCGCACCGATTATTTTAACTATTATTGTAGTGACAAGCATAAGAAATGCCGATGAGAGATATTTTGTTTTTAAATTCATTTAACATCACCAAATAAAAAAAGCAACGCGAAACACGTTGCTTGAAAAAATATTAAATTATTCTGCTTCGTTGCTGTCCTCAACAACATCGACAACCTCAACGACATCCTCAACGACAATATCGTTTTCTTTTTTCTGATTTTTGATTGCCTCAAAATCAACGGCAATGGCTTCCTTAAAGGCTTCGATTTCCTCCTCGATGAATTCAATTTTGCCTCGAAGCATTACGATTTCTTCAATAAGCTTATTTTGCTCTTCTTCATCAATATCGTTGCCGTCATAGAGCTCAAACTGCATTTTGCCGTATTTTTCGTAGATTTTGGCAAGCTTTGTTTTGGCATCAAGCAGCTCAATCTTCTTTCGTGATATTTCAATAGCCTCGCTGCTCTTTTTTGCATATGCCTTGGTTTTGTTTAAAACTTCTTCAAAAGTGCCGTTTTTTCTGGCGTTGTTGATAACTTCATCGAAGCTTGTGAAAACATCGTTAAAATTTTTCATAAGTTACACCTCTTACTATCATTATATTACAGTAAGCAAAATCTTTCAATGCAAAATGCAATATATTAATAATTATTTTAGTTATTCCAAGCGTGTTCATATAATTCTATGCTGTATAGAACGCTGTTATACCTTGATTTTTGGCTGTTATTTTTGAATAATCCTTTAAATATTCATAAGGATACTTGTAGTTATAAATTCTGTCTATATGCCCTGTTTTTGCATCCTTTAGCTTTGTTACGGCGCCTGCGCCTGCGGCAAGGACCGAATGTGTTTCATCCATCATATACACATTATATAAGCAATCAAAGCCCTCTTTGCAGTAGCCGACATTTTCAAGATTTCCCAAGGATTTGCTTTGACGGTACATATAATACGGCTTGTATTCGTTTTTCTTGAGCGTTTGGTAGGAATAATCCACCATTTGCGTTGCATTTATGCGTTGGGTTAAATCAAAGAATTCCTTTTCCGTTACAAGATACGCACCCGATTTAAGCGACAGATTATGTACCGTTATGCTTTCGGGATTAAGCGAAACAGCCGTATCCACGGAGGCTTTAAAGGATTCAACGGTATCTGTTGAAAGGCCTGCAATTAAATCCATATTTATATTTTTAAAGCCAAGCTGTCTTGCAAGGTTAAACGCTTCAAGTGTTTGCCCTACGGTATGCTTTCTGCCGATATGGTTTAAAACCGACTCGTTAAAGGTTTGCGGATTTATGCTTATTCGCTCAACATTATGCGATAGCAGTGTATTAAGCTTTTCCTTTGTTACGGTATCCGGTCTGCCTGCTTCTACGGTATATTCTCGCAGGGTTGACAAATCAAAGCTGTTCTCTATGGCTGTAAGCACCGTATCAAGCTGATGCGGCTCAAGGGTTGTGGGGGTGCCTCCGCCGAAATAGACGGTTTCAAGCCTTAAGCCCAAATTCTTTGAGATTTCGCCGATTTCCTTTAATTCTCTGCAAAGCATATCAACATACGGCTCTATAAGCTCCCCTGCATTTGCAATGCTGTGAGATACAAAGGAACAGTAGGAGCAACGGCTCGGGCAAAAGGGTATGGACACATAAAGCGAAAAGCTGTTTTGCCTTGAAAGCTTTATAAGCTCATTTTCACGATGCATTACCTCAACGGCTAAATCGACCTTCTTTTCCTGTACTCTGTCGGAAAGAAATTTTTCTCTTGCAGAATCAATGCCGAATTTTTCGGCAGTTGCATGCATTAATCTTGCAGGGCGCACTCCGTAAAGAATACCCCAGGGCAAAGATATGCCCATCATTGCGCTGAGCGTATCATAAAGCAAAAGCGACATAGCCTTAATCATATCCTCGCCATCAGATACGGTGACGGTTTTGGAGAGAGCTTTGGAATATGCCCTTGCGTTTACGGTAAGCACATTATTTTCTTTTACGGTTTCTATAACAACGCTGTCATCACCGTCAATATGAAGCTTTTCCAACGGAAAAAACATTGTGCATATCTTTTCGGTATGATACGAAAAATCGTGGTTAATATTTTTAATTATCATAGCATCTTCATATACGGATTATTTTCTCTTTCAAAGGGCAAATTTGAGGTTTTATCGTGACCGGTATAAACAAAGAACACTCCGTCAAGATTTTTGATAAGCCTTAATGAATCGGCCATTTGCTCATTACTGCCGCTTGGAAAATCCGTTCTTCCGCAGGAGCAATAAAACAGGGTGTCGCCTGTAAAAAGTGCATTATTAACCTTATAGCAAACGCTTCCGGCAGTATGACCGGGTGTAGAAATTACCTCAATTTTGAGTGAGCCTAATTCTAACACATCGCCGTTATTAACAATTATATCGGCATCTGCGTCATTATGCTGTTCTCCTACAAAGGCGGCAAGGGACAGCTTAGAGGAATTAAGCATAGGCTCATCCTCCTTTGAGATAACAACGCTTGCGCCGAAGCTTTTCTTTATTTCCTTTACACCGCCGATATGGTCGTAATGTCCGTGAGTAAGCAAAATGTATTTAAGATTTTCAGAGCCTATAAGGTCGTACATCTTGGGGCTTGCCTCGGGACAATCAACCAAAGCGGACTCGTTTGTTTCCTCGTCAACTATGAGATAAGCGTTATTCGCCATAGAGCCAAACTGCTCCTGTCTAATAATCATCAGTGTAGCTCCTTTGAATCAAGAATAATGGTTACGGGTCCGTCGTTTAGAAGCTCAACCTTCATATCCGCACCGAACTCGCCCGTTTGCACGCTTCGCACACCTGCATCCTTCATACCCTGCACAAAATATTCGTACAAAGCATTAGCCTGCTGAGGCGGTGCCGAATTTGTAAAGGACGGTCTTCTTCCGTGTGAGCAGTCGGCAAGCAGAGTAAACTGTGAAATAACAAGGGCTTCGCCGTCAACATCAAGGAGTGACAGGTTCATCTTGCCGTTTTCATCTTCAAATATGCGCAAAACGGGAATTTTCCTGAGCAGCTTATCTGCGTCGGCTTGCGTATCGCCCTGCTGAACGCCGAGCAAAATCATAAATCCGTGTTTACATTCACCCTTAACAGCGCCGTCAATTTTTACATTAGAATATTGCACTCTCTGAATAACAGCCTTCATAAAATCTCCTATGCATCGCTTCTTTCGATAAGATAAACGCCCTGAATTTTGTTTAACATTCTTATAATAGCATCAAGATGCTCCTTATTATTTACGGTTATTGTCATAGTTGTAAGACAGTTGCCGTCGTTTATAGGTCTTGCATTTATGGAATGAATTTTTACATGAGCCTGTGCCATAGTTGTTGTAATATCCAAAACAACGCCGTCTCTGTCGATAGCATAAACATTTAATGCAGACCTTGCCTGAACCTGAACATTAGCGTTCCAGTGAGCCTTTACCCAACGCTCCGGCTCGGGTGAATTTTCTATATCCACGGGAACATTTTTGCAGTTTCTTCTGTGAACGGTTAAGCCGTGACCTCTTGTGATGAAGCCGATAACCTCCTCGCCCGGAAGAGGATTACAGCATCTTGCCATATTAATAAGGCAATTATCGATACCCTCAACAACAATTCCGCCCGAGGATTTAACATCTCTGTTAACCTTTTCGATTTTATTTGCGGGTGCATTGGCAGGCTCGGGCTTTTTCTTCCAGTTTCGGATATATTCATCCTTGATGCCCGGAATTAAGCGATTAATCTGAACTCCGCCGTAGCCTATTGCGGCATAAAAATCCTCAATAGTGCTGAAATGCTGACGCTCTGCGATTTTCAGCAAAAATGCTTCAAGCTCGTCGTTATCGTCAAAGCGAATATAATTTCGCTTAAACTCGTGCTCTAAATCGTTTTTGCCCTCAACAATGTTTTCTTCACGGCGTTCCTTTTTAAACCAAGCACGGATTTTGGAACGAGCCTCGCCTGTTTTAACGATGCTCAGCCAATCTCGTGAAGGGCCCTTTCCCTGTTGCTTTGAGGTTATTACCTCGCAAACCTGTCCTGTTTTTACAACGGTATCAAGCGGAACAATTCGTCCGTCAACCTTTGCGCCCACCATTTTGTTGCCTACGGCTGAATGGATGGAATATGCAAAGTCTATAACGGTTGAGCCCTTGGGCAAGGATTTAACATCACCGCGCGGAGTGAAAACATAAATCTCGTCGATAGAAAGGTCGCCCTTAATCGAGGATACCATATCCTCTGCGTTATCGGCGCTGTCGCCGTTTTCCAACACACGATGAATCCATTCGAGCGATTCGTCAAAATTATCCTTTCCGCCCTTGCCGATTTTGTATTTCCAGTGCGCCGCGATACCGTATTCTGCCGTTCGGTGCATATCCCAGGTACGAATTTGAATTTCAAAAGGAATACCCTGCTTTGAAAGAACTGTGGTATGAAGTGACTGATACATATTAGGCTTCGGGGTTGAAATATAATCCTTAAATCTGCCCGGAAGCGGAGTGAACATATCATGAACGATACCTAAAGCGTTATAGCAATCTATCATAGAATCAACTATAATTCTTACGGCATAAATATCATATATTTCCTCAAAGTTTTTGCCCTTAATATAAACCTTACGGAAGATACCGTGCACGGACTTAACTCTGTATGTTATTTGCGCATTGGGAATAATCGGTATAATTTTATCCTTTAGCTGCTGCTGAATATCGCTTAAGAAAACCTGTCCCTCTTCACTTTTCATTTGAAGCGAGCTTTCAATTTCCTTATATGCAATGGGGTCAAGATAGCGTATGGCTAAGTTTTCAAGCTCCTCTTTTATGGAACGGATACCGAGACGGTGAGCAATGGGAGCATAAATCTCCAAGGTTTCAAGGGATTTTTCTCTTTGCTTATAAGGAGGCATATGCTCAAGCGTACGCATATTATGAAGTCTGTCGGCAAGCTTTATGATGATAACCCTTACATCCTGATTCATAGCGATAAACATCTTGCGTATGTTTTCAGCCTGTACCTCCTCACGAGTTGAAAGCGGAATTTGACCGAGCTTTGTTACGCCGTCAACCAACAAAGCTACATCGTTTCCGAATTTTTCTTTGATAAAATCGAGAGTGTAGCTTGTATCCTCCACAACATCGTGTAAAAGCGCACCTATAATACACTCGTTGTCCATACCGAAATCAAACAGAATTTTGGCAACGGCAACAGGGTGCATAATATATGGCTCTCCCGAGCGCCTGCGCTGGTCCTTGTGCGCCTCGTAGGCAATATTATATGCTTCTTGTATCAGCTTTGCGTCATACTGAGAATTCTTTTTGACCTCATCAAAAAAATCATCAAAACGGTCGTCATAATTCTCAAGCTTAATTGTTTCACTCAATTCCAATTCTTCCTTTCAAGCCTTTAAGAATGGGTGTTTCCTCAAGGCTTACCTTTTTATCTGAATTGATTAGTTCTATATTGTTTGATATTTTTATAAGTCCTGCCTGCGAAAATGCTTTTAGAGAAAACATAAGCTGTCCGTAGGTGAGCTTATCCTGCAATCTGAAATACAAGTCGTCCAACGAATAGCGATATCCCTTGTTAGCCTTTAGATATTTATATACCGTTATGCAAATATCACGGCTCGGATAAAGCGATTTATCTGCCCTGCCTGTTGAACGGTAAAGCTCATAGCAAGCCTTCTCGTTGAAATATTTTTCGTCGTCAAACGATGAAAGCCTGACATCAACGGCTTGTATGGATAAATACATTTTATTATTATGTAGATTTTTTGAAGCCTTTACTGCAATATTGAGCATATCTCCCCGTGAATAAGGGAAGCTGTCAAAAGGAGTGTTGAATTTTACAACACGAATTCTTACGGAATTTTTTTCAAGCTCCATTTTTATATGCCTGCCGTCACTCAAGGGTGTGACATCAAGCAAAGTTAATTTGTTTACTGCAAAAACAACAGGCGGATTACCTGCACCGTAGGGTTCAAGAACGGAAAGGCTGTTTACCAAATCCAAATTGAGATACGCAGGCGAAAGTTTGCAATCGAGCAGAAGCTCAGAGGCAGGCATAACCGGATGTGTTTTTACTGCATAATCATTTATATCTTTTCTGAATTTATCTGTCATATCCGCAGAAAGTGTTATTCCTGCGGCTAAGGGATGACCGCCGTACTGAATTAGGTCGTCACTGCAGGCGCTTATCGCTTCATAGATGTTAAAGCCATCAATGCTTCTTGCAGAGCCTCTTGCAATGCCGTCGGCATCAACGCCGATAACAAACGCAGGCTTGCCGTACTTTTCGAGCAAATGCGCCGCAACAATGCCTAAAACGCCGTGATGATAGCCTTCACCTGCTACCACTATAATATGATTTGCCGCTAGCTTCGGATTAGCGGCAATTTTATTTTCTACATCATTTAGAATGTCCTGTTCCGTTTTTTGACGGTTTGCATTTTCCTGATTAAGACTGTTGCAGGCAAGTATTGCCTCCTCCTCATTTTCGCTAAGCAGAAATTCGACTGCTCTGCCTGCGTCACCCATTCTGCCCATAGCGTTAATTCTTGGGCATATTTGGAAAGCAATATCCGTGGAGGAATAATCCTTACCGCCGTTTGAAGCAATAAATGCCTTAATAGCCGTACGCGGATTATTGTTGATTTTATCAAGACCTGCACGGACAAAGGAACGGTTTTCATCAATCAAAGGCATAACATCGGCAATGGTTCCGATAGCCACTAAATCAATATATCTGTCAACGAGGTCCTGAAGCTCGCCCTCATACATTGCACAGGCAAGCTTGAACACAACTCCCACTCCGCAATAATCACAAAAATCAAGTTCGTTATCCGTTCTGTGCGGATTGACAACTGCTTCTGCCTTCGGCAGTCTTCCGTCACATAGCTGATGGTGGTCGGTTACAACAAGCATCATACCCAGAGAATATATATACTCTGCTTCATCAAAGGAGGCGATACCGTTGTCAACGGTAATTATCATACCGACTCCCCATGATTTTATAGTATCTATTGCAGATTTATTAAGTCCGTAGCCCTCACCCTCACGGGATGGGATATAATAGCAAACATCTGCGCCCTCATTTTTGAGAAAATCCGTCAGCAGAGCCGTTGCCGTTACGCCGTCGCAGTCATAATCGCCGTAAACGCATATTTTACAGCCTGCGTCAATCGCTTCGCCTACGGCAAAAACCGCCTCGTCCATATCGGCAAAGTTTAGCGGTGACGGAGCAATAAATTTGTCGGACACAAAATTTGAAACATCTATATCCTTAACAATTCCCCTTGATACCATCAAAAACGCAACAAATGGGTCAATATTGAATTTTTCGCTGATTTGTGACGCTCTTTCCTTGTCTGCATCACGCACTACCCATTTTTTAATTGACATTACGAATTCTTATCTACCTTGTGAAATTTTTTAAGGTTGCCTGCCTTTTCGGCACGCTTTTTTAACACCTCTTCAACATCCTCAATGGATATATTTTCGTTTACCATCATAACAAGCGTATGATAGATAAGGTCGCAAATCTCGCCAACCGTTTCGTCCTTGTCACCGTTTTTTGCGGCAATAACCATTTCGGTGCTTTCCTCGCCGACCTTCTTTAATATTTTATCAAGTCCCTGTTCAAAAAGATAGCAGGTGTAGGAGCCCTCCTCGTTTGCATGCTTTCTTGCAAGGATTGTTTCGTAATCGTTTCTGATATAATCCATATATTCAGTCCTCTTTTTTATTGAAATCTATATTATTGAAAAAACAGGTATGGTTTCCCGTATGACAGGCGGCTCCGGTTTGAACAACCTTAATAAGAAGTGTATCATCGTCGCAGTCGCCCTTAATATCGACAACCCTTTGGAGATGTCCCGAGGTTGCGCCCTTATTCCAAAGCTCCTGTCTTGAGCGTGACCAAAACCAAGTGTAGCCTGTTTCAAGAGTTTTTTGCATAGAGTCTTTGTTCATATAGGCAAGCATAAGCACCTCGCCCGTAGAGTCCTCCTGAATTATGGCAGGAATTAAATCTGCCTTTTTGAAATATTTTTCCAAATCCGTCATCTGCATACCTCGATAGCCTGCTTTAAATCCAAGGTTCCCTTATAAATGGATTTGCCGCAAATTGCACCGTACAGGCTCTTATTTTTTAAATCTATAATATCGTCAATATTTGTAACGCCGCCCGACGCGGTTATATTACAGGATACTGCTTCATTCAGCCTCGAAAGCTGTTCAATATTAGGTCCCGACAATGTGCCGTCCTTTGATATATCCGTATAAATTATTGTTTCAACGCCGATTTGCTCCATCTGCCTTGCAAGGTCGATATAAAAGGTATCGGAGCCCTCCGTCCAGCCCTCCGTGGCAACAAATCCGTTTTTGGCGTCTATGCCTACGGCAATGAGCGAGCCGAACTCCTTAACGGCTTCTTCTACGAGCTTCGGATTTTTAAGGGCAACGGAGCCGAGAATAACACGGCTTATGCCGTGGCTTGCATAATAGTCGATATCGTTCATAGTGCGTATTCCGCCGCCTATTTCAACCTTTAGGGCGGTTTCATTTGCAACGGCAACAAATGTTTCGTGGTTTACTCTTTCTTTTTTCAGAGAGCCGTCCAAATCGACCATATGTATCCATTTTGCACCTGCGTCAACAAAGCTCTGTGCTGTTTCGAGCGCATCATCGGCAACCTGCTCGGCAGTGGCAAAATCGCCCTTATAAAGACGAACGGGCTTTG
This sequence comes from Eubacterium sp., assembly GCA_051881135.1. Lineage (GTDB taxonomy): Bacteria > Bacillota > Clostridia > Oscillospirales > Acutalibacteraceae > Eubacterium_R. Next base: position 12,399 of record JBJEPH010000038.1, on the reverse strand, counting down.
AGTTGATAATATCAATAGCGGGAAAAATAATCATCACAGAACTCCTTTGGTTGACAGCACGGAGCCGTCGGAATTTCTTTTAACAGCCGCCTTTAGAGCATGTGCTGTTGCCTTGAAAATGGCTTCTGCTTCGTGATGAGCATTTGAGCCGTAGGGCACGATAATGTGAAGCGTAATTCCCGAATTCATAGCAAAGGCTCTGAAAAATTCCTCCGTACAGCAATTTTCATAATCGCCGCATTTCTCCTGCTCAAAGCTTGCTTTAAAAACAAGGAAGGGACGGTTTGAGATATCAAGACATACCTGTGCAAGACTTTCGTCCATGGGAACGGAAAAGCTTCCGTAACGCTCGATACCGCTCATATCTCCGAGTGCTTTCTTAAAAGCCATACCCAAAGCTATGCCCGTGTCCTCAACCGTGTGGTGAGTATCAACCTCTAAATCCCCTGTTACCTTTAGCTTTAAGCCAAAGCCGCCGTGAACGGCAAAGGCAGTAAGCATATGGTCAAAAAAGCCGATGCCTGTGCTGATTTCAACCTCGCCGCCGTCAAGATTCAGCTCTGCTTTAATCTGTGTTTCCTTTGTGTTTCTTTCAATAACCGAATTTCTCATAACTTTTCCTATTCAAATCTTACCTTAATAGAATTTGCGTGTGCCGTTAAGCCCTCGGTTTCGGCAAGATTTACGATATCGTCCTTTGCCTTGCGAAGCTCGTCAGCCGTGTAATAAATAAACGATGATTTTTTGATAAAGCTGTCAACACCGAGAGGTGAGAAAAATCTCGCAGTACCCGAGGTCGGAAGCACGTGGTTTGGTCCTGCATAATAATCGCCGAGTGGCTCGGGCGACCAATTACCGAGAAATACCGAGCCTGCATTGTCGATTTTGCCTATATACTTTAACGGCTCTAAAACGCATAATTCCAAATGCTCCGGAGCAAGCTCGTTTGCAAAGCCGATAGCCTGCTCTAAATTCTCGCATACAATAATTTCGCCGTAATTATTAAGCGCTTCCTCAATAATTTCCTGACGAAGCAGGGTTTTGATTTGCTTTTCAATTTCGTGAACGGTTGCTCTTGCAATATCATTTGATGTTGTTAAAAGAATTGCAGAAGCAAGCTTGTCGTGCTCTGCCTGTGAAAGCAGGTCTGCCGCCAAAAATGCAGGATCTGCGGTTTTGTCGGCAACAATTAATATTTCGCTCGGACCTGCAACCATATCTATATCAACAACGCCGTATAAAAGCTTTTTGGCAGTTGCAACAAATATATTGCCCGGTCCTACAATTTTGTCAACCTTTGGTATTTTTTCCGTGCCGTATGCCAAAGCTGCAACAGCCTGTGCGCCGCCTACGAGAAATACTCTGTCAACTCCTGCAACAGCGGCGGCTGCCATAATATTGGGATTTGGATTTCCGTCCCTGCCGGGCGGTGTTACCATAATAATTTCTCCGACGCCTGCAATTTTTGCAGGAATTGCATTCATAAGAACAGAGCTTGGATATGCCGCTGTTCCGCCGGGTACATAAATACCTACCCTGTGAAGTCCGCGCACTCTTTGTCCCATAATAACGCCGTTTTCGTTTGTAGTCATCCAGGACTGCTGTGCCTGACGAAGATGGAAATTATAGATATTTTCCTTTGCGTTGATTATGGCTTTTTTAAAGTCGTCATCAACCATATCAAGATATTCGTTGAGCTCGTCCTTTTCTATAACCGTCTTCTTAGGAACTGCGCCGTCAAAACGAACGGTGTATTCCCTAACAGCCTCGTCGCCGTTTTCCTTTACCTCTTGAATAATATTTTTTACAATATCAACAATTTTGGCGTCGGCTTCGCCCGAACGCTTTTTTAAGTTTTCAATAAGTGCATATTCTGCCTTACCGTTTGCTTTAGTTATTTTCATATATATTCCCTATCATATACCTTTCCGGCATTTTCTAAATCAGCCAAAAACGCTTCAATCTCGTTTTTGCGAAGCTTCATAGACGCCATATTAACAATAACCCTTGCGGAGATATCAAATATTTCTTCAACAACCTCCAAGCCGTTTTCCTTTAGGGTTGAGCCTGTTTCAACGATATCAACAATACCGTCAGCCAAGCCGAGAAGCGGTGCAAGCTCAACGCTTCCCTCAATTTTGATTATATCCACATCCATACCCTTCGACTCAAAGAAATCCTTTGCTACCTTAGGATATTTTGATGCAACGGTTTTTCTCTTGTAGCCTGTAAAGAAATCTGTTCCTTTTGGGCAGGCAAGAGCAAATCTGCATTTGCCTATACCTAAATCGATAACCTCATAAAAAGATGAGCCGTGCTCGGCAATAGTGTCCTTGCCAACGATGCCGATATCGCATACGCCATGCTCGACATAGGTAATAACATCGGGTGCTTTTGACAATACTGCCTCATATTTATCAACAGGAAGAATAAGTCTTCTGCCCTTGTTTTCAAGCTCACTTGTATCAAGTCCCATATTTTTGAAAAGCTCTACCGACTTCTTTTCAAGCCTGCCCTTTGTAAGAGCAATTCTTATAGGGCGCTCAACATTGATTATCTCACGCATTGCCTCGCAAAGCGCGGAAACCTCAACGGCAAAGCCGATGGCAGGAGCAGGCATACCGAACTCGCCGAGCAAATTATCATATCTTCCGCCCGACAGAACCGTAAGTCCAGAGCCTTCAACATATCCGTGGAAAATAACTCCCGTGTAGTAATTTGAACGGTTCACGATGCCAAGATCGATAAGAATATGCTCCTTAAGTCCCGCCCTGCAAAGATTATCGTAAACTGTTTTAAGGTATTCGAGAGCCTGCTGTGCCTCCTTGTCGGAATAAAGCCTTTTTGCAGTTTCGATAACCTCGTCATTACCGAATAATCTCGGAAGCCTCTTTATTACATTTGTTTCGGTGGTATCCCCTATTTTATCCAAAAGATCACCCAAGGCAGAATAATTTTTGGCTTCGATAAAGTTGCATATATCTGCCTTTTCCTCGCCTGTGATGTCCATTTTGTTTAGAATTGCATTAAAGAAGGCGGCATTTCCGAGTTCGATTTTAAAGCTGTTTAGGTTACAGCGCTTCAGGCTTTCGACAGCCATAGCAATAACCTCAACATCTGCCTGAAGGGAGCCGTCGCCTATAAGCTCAATTCCGCTTTGTGCAATTTCGTTTGGTCTGCCTGCCAAATCCTTGCCTCTTACATAGACGCTCTGATTATAATAAAGCCTTACGGGAAGCTCCTCGTTTGAAAGCCTTGTGGCAACCATTCTTGCAATGGGCATCGTATTATCGGGACGAAGCACGGTTGTTCTGCCCTTGGAATCCGTCAGCTTAAACATTTCCTCAGGCTCTATACCTGTGTTGTCGCTTTTGAAAACATCAAAAAACTCTATGGCAGGAGTGATAACCTTTTTATAGTTGTTTTGCTTAAACAAATCGGACAGAGTGTGCTCGACGGTTCTTCTGTCGTCACATTCCTCAAAGAGATAATCCCTTGAGCCCTCGGGTGTAATTTTTGAATATCTTTTCATATCAAGCTTGAATTTTAAGGACTTAAAATTCTTCCTTTCGTATATTTCACTTTAGTGCGTTACTATGCTACCACAAGAAAGCGTTTGTGTCAATAATTAAATTATCCAAATTAAAACAACGATATCTGTGTGGTTTCGGGCAAATCACCTAAAGCGCCTGCCTTACGCAAGGCATCAACAACGGACTTGCCTACACCCGGCTCGTTTGCAAGGTCGTCGGATGCAATGAATCCGTCGGGATTATTTTTTACAGCCTGTGCTATGGCTTGTGCGGCGGTTTCGCCTACGCCGTCAATAGCAGAAAACGGAAGCCTTATTTTTCCGTCCTCTATTTTATAAATACGCCAATCGGATTTATACAAATCGACAGGCAAAAATTCATATCCGCGTGCAAGCATTTCAATAACTATTTGAAGAACAACATACTGTGATTCCTCCTTAGCGGTTGCGTCGTTGCCCTTTAGCTTGATTTCCTGCATTTTGCGTTTAACGGCATCCTTGCCCTGAACGGCGGCAACGGCGTCAATGGCTCCGCCTCGTACCGTAAAGAATGCGCTGTAAAAATCAATAGGATAGTATATTTTATACCACGCAATACGCAGGGCGGCAATAACATAGGCGGCAGCGTGAGCCTTAGGGAACATATACTTGATTTTATAGCAGGAATCAATATACCACTGCTCAACGCCGACGGTTTTCATCGCTTCCTCATATGGCGGAAGCTCCTTTGTTGCCTTGCCCTTACGGGTATATTCCATAATTTTGAAGCAATCCATTTTTGACAGGGGAGATTTTTCACCTGTTTTCCTTTCGTATGCCTCAAGCTTATGGATAAGATATGTCATAATATCGTCACGGCATCCGATAACCTCGGAAATTGTGCAGGTTCCGTTTTGGATAAGCTCCTGCGCATTGCCAAGCCATACATCAGTGCCGTGCGACAGTCCCGAAATCTGCAAAAGGTCTGCGAAGGTTTTAGGCTGTGCCTCCATAAGCATTCCTATAACAAACGGAGTTCCCATCTCGGGGATGGCAAGCGTGCCTGTCGGGTTGTCGATATCCTCCGGCTTTATGCCCAGAGGCTCGCAGGAGGTAATAAGCTCATAAAGCTTAGGGTCGCTTAAATCGACATCCATTACGGGTATGCCCGTGGAGTCTTCAAGATACTTATAAAGCGTAGGATTATCGTGTCCGAGCTCGTCAAGCTTTAAAAGCGTATCGTGAAGCGAATTTTTAAAGTCGAAATGAGTTGTGTATGTACCCTTTTTTTCATCGTTTGACGGATACTGAATAGGAGTAAAATCCTCAACTGTGTATTTATCGGGAACAACAACCATACCGCCGGGGTGCTGACCTGTTGTTCGTTTAATGCCTGTACAGCCTGCTGTAAGGCGGTCAATTTCCGCTCTTGGGGTAATGTTTGTTAAATCTCTTTCGTCAAGATATTTTCTGACATAGCCGTATGCGGTTTTATCGGCAACGGTAGCCATCGTACCTGCCTTAAACACATATTCCTTGCCGAAAAGCTCCTCCGTAAATCTGTGTGAACGGGACTGATACTCTCCCGAGAAATTAAGGTCGATATCTGGCTCCTTATCACCGTTAAAGCCGAGGAAGGTTTCAAACGGAATTTCGTGTCCGTCGCGCTTCATAGGCGCTCCGCAGACAGGGCAATTCTTTTTCGGCAGGTCAAAGCCCGAGCCGTACTCGCCGTTTAAAAAGAATTCGCTGTGCTTACATTGCTTGCAATAATAGTGCGGTGCAAGAGGATTAACCTCGGATATACCGCCGAAATGCGCCGCAAGTGACGAGCCAACCGAGCCTCTTGAGCCAACAAGATAGCCGTTTCGCTCGCTTTCCTCTACAAGACGCTTTGCAATAACATAAAGCACTCCGTAGCCGTTGGAAATAATAGAGTCAAGCTCTCTTTGCAGTCTTGATGTAACATATTCGGGCACGGGGTCGCCGTAAAGCTCCTTTGCCATAGACCAGCATTTCTCCGTGAGCTCGTCGTCTGCGCCCTCGATATATGGCTGAAAGGTTCCGGGAGGAATGGGAGGAATATTATCCTGCACCATATCGGCGATTTTGTTTGGATTATCTATAACAAATTCCTTTGCTCTATCCCCTGCCCACGCAAAGTCATCAAGCATTTCCTCTGTTGTTTTGAAATAAAGCGGTGCCTGATTATCGGCATCCTCAAAGCCTCGTGACGCCATAAGAATTGCTCTGAACTTGGCATCCTTTTCGTCAAGAAAATGAACGTCGCCTGTTGCAACAACGGGCTTGCCGAGCCTGTCCGCTATTTCAACAACACGCTTATTAAGATTAATAAGGTCTTCTTCGCTGTTAATATTTTCGTGAAGCTCCTTTGTTGAATTAATCATAAATGCGTTATTGCCGTTTGGCTGAATTTCGAGATAGTCATAAAAGGAAGCAATTTTTTCTATGGTATCTTCGCTTTCATTTCTCAAAATTGCCTGTATAACCTCGCCCTGCTCACAGGCAGAGCCTATAATTATGCCGTCACGCATTTGGGCAAGCATTGATTTAGGAATAAGCGGTCTGCCCTTAAAGGTTTTAACATTGCTGTGCGAAATTAAGCGATACAGATTTTTTCTTCCGTATTTGCGCTCCTCGGGAGGTATGCTCTCGTCCATCGAGGTATCCTCCTTGACAAGAAGAATAATATGATGACGGCGGAATTCCCTTGTTTTTAATTCCATAAAGCTTGGAAATGCTTCGTCATCGACAAGATAACCCTCCATACCTAAAATAAGCTTTATATCGGCTTTTTTGGCAACTCCGTATGCTTCTGGGAGCGCCTGCACAACACCGTGGTCGGTTACGGCAATAGCCTTATGCCCCCACTTAATTGCCCTTTCCACAAGCTTTTTCGGTGCAGTCATACCGTCCATTTCAGACAGAGAGGTATGCAGATGAAGCTCCACTCTCTTTTCCTCGGCGTTATCCATTTTTTCAATTTTCTTAACCGCTTCGATATTGTTTGGTCTTAAAACATATTCGCCCGAAAACTTATCGTACTGATAAGGTCCGTTGAGAATTACCGTTCCGGCGGACTCAACAGCCTTAATGATGGGTTCAACGGTTGAATTGCTGTCAAAAATTTTTACGGAAACCGAGGAGGTATAATCGGAAATATCAAAGGAAAAGATTTTTGAATCTCCGCGCTTTGTATCTCGAACCTCGCTTTTTAAAACATCTCCCCAAACGGTAATAAAGCCGTCGTCGGGCATTACATCCTTTATAGGCTTAGGCATTTCTTTAATTTTTCTGCCGCTGATAAGCCTTCTTGAGTCCTCATACAAGGGCAAATCGCCCATAGGAATATGAGGCACATAGCTTTCCTCTTTTGCTTTTTCCTTTTGCTTTTCTGCCTCCTTGGCGGCAATAGCCTCTCTTACGGCCTTTTCCATATCAAAGGTTGCAACCTCTAAAAAGCATATATCATAATCCAAGCCGAATTGATTGTAAATAAGAAGCGAAATTTCCTTATCAATGCTTTGACTTTCAAGAAGCTCCTTGCCTCCGTTTTTAAGGCAAATGGTGAGTGTATCGTCCTCGAGCTCTGCCTCAACGCCTTCAAAAAATCCGTTTACGATAGGATTTTCTGCCCTGATAGGAGATAAAATGCGTTCGATATTTTTAAGCTCAAACAACGACTCAAGATATGTAATTGTGATTTTTGCGTCCTTAAGCTCAAGCGCCTTTTTCAAGGAGTCGCCCGCCTGCTTTAAGATATCGTAATCTACAATACGGTCTGATTTTATGCCAAGCTCAACCCTACGCTTTTCTTTATAAACACAAAAGCGTGTAATTTCCGCATTGCCTATTTCCTCAAGCACATCAGCGCTTAAAAGCTGTGAAAAAACATTGTATATCTTTGCCATTATAATTTATCTATCTCTTTCATCAATTCGTCTAATAATTCGTTTTCGGGAACCTTGCGCAAAATCTCGCCCTTTTTAAATATGAGTCCGCATCCGTCACCGCCTGCAATTCCGACATCTGCTTCCTTTGCTTCGCCGGGACCGTTTACTATACAGCCCATAACTGCAACCTTAATAGGCTTTTTACAGCCTCTGAGCCGTTGCTCAACCTGATTTGCAAGACCGACAAGATCTATTCTCGTTCTGCCGCAGGTTGGACAGGAAATAAGATATGGACAATCGGTTTTAAGACCGATAGCCTTTAATATGTCAAATGCCGCGTCAACCTCTTTAACAGGCGCATCGGTAAGGCTTACTCTTATTGTGTCGCCTATTCCGTGCGTTAAAAGCGATCCGATGCCGATAGCTGATTTTATAATTCCCATACGCTGTGTTCCTGCTTCGGTAACACCCAAATGCAAGGGATAACTGCATTTTTGCGCGGCAAGCTCATATGCGCTAATCATCGTATTTACATTTGACGACTTAATTGAAATAACTATATCGTCGAAATCAAATTTTTCCAAAAGTGAAGCGTGATACATCGCTGAAGCGACCATTGCCTCCGGTGTAGGTGAGCCGTATTTGGCAAGAATATCCTTTTCAAGTGAGCCGGAATTAACGCCTATTCGGATAGGAAGTCCCTTTTGCCTGCATATATCGGCAACTGCCTTAACTCTGTCCTCGCTTCCGATGTTTCCGGGATTTATTCTGATTTTATCAATACCGCGCTCGGCGGCGCCTATCGCTAATCTGTAATCGAAATGAATATCAGCAACCAAGGGAACGGTTGTTGCTTTTTTGATAGGCTCAATCAGTGCAAGCGCTTCTTCGTTGGGAACGGCAAAGCGGATAACCTGACAGCCTGCCTTTTCAAGCTCAACAGCCTGTTCAACAGAGCCTTCAATGTTTGTTGACGGCACATTAAGCATTGACTGAACAAGTATGGGAGAATCACCGCCCATAGTGGTGTTGCCTATCTTTATCTTCTTTGATTTTCTCATAAACAATTACCTTTCTAAAACAGTTTTGTTATATCCGAAAAGGTTACTACACACATCAAGCCGAGAAGCATTACCAAGCCTGCTGCATTAATTGCCCACTCAAATTTTGACGGAAGCTTCTTTTTGAATATCCCTTCAAATATAAGCAAAAACAATCTCCAGCCGTCAAGAGCAGGTATGGGAAACAAGTTGAATAAGCCGATATTTACGGTTAGCAAAGCCATAATGCGAAGCACTGACGGCAGGCTTGTTTTAACAGCAGTTGAAACAATGCCGACAGCTCCGACGGGTCCGCTCAAATCACTTACTCCGTAGCGTCCTACAAGCATATCGTGGACTGAAAGGAAAACCATACGTGTAAATGAAACAAACTGCATCAGGCTTTCCTTAACAACTCCCGAAAAGGTTTTATCCTTTCCGTAGAGCCAAAAGTCCATAGCAATATACTGCTTGCCCTCATACTCCTGCATATCGAATTTTACATTAATCTTTTTATTTTTTCCGTCCCTGACAACATCCATTTCAAGAGTGTCATCAAGCGAACGGGAAAGTCCTGTTGTGACATCCGTCGCAGTATATACACGCATACCGTCGATAGCCTTTATTGTATCGCCTGCCTGCAGGGTTGAAGCGCTTACTGCCTTTTCGTCAAACTTTGCGACGGTTGTTGTACCTATTAAGTCCTGCGTTGACACCATAACAGAGATAATCAGCAGGCCTAATATCAAATTCATCAGTGCGCCTGCGACAACCACAAATATTCTTTGGATAACCTTTTTGTTGGAAAAAGCCGCAGAATCGTCGCTGTCCTCATCCTCTCCCTCCATAGCGCAATAGCCGCCGAAAAGGATAAGGCGAAGCGTATATTTTGTTTCGCCCTTTTTAAACTGTACAAGCTTTGGTCCCATACCTACGGAAAATTCATTTACACGAATTTTCATAAGCCTTGCCGCAAAGAAGTGACCGCCCTCGTGAACGAGAATTATAAGCTCAAAAAACAGTATGGCGATGATAATAGGATAAACTGTATGCCAAACATTAGACATTAATTAACCGTCTCCAATACATAATTTCTTGCCGCAGAATCTGCATCAAGCACATCCTGCAGGGTGAAGTCTTTTTTATCAGGGGCATTTTTCATTGCCTCATTATTAAGATATGCAATATCCGTGAATTTAATTTTACCGTTAAGGAACAATCTTACGCTTTCCTCGTTTGCACCGTTTGCGGCGGCAGGATGAAGACCGCCGAGCTCAATAGCCTGCTTGCAAACATTGATGCATTTAAAGGTTTCGTAATCAGGCTCAAAGAAGGTAAGCTTACCGTAATCGGCAAGGGATAGCTCCTTAACAGGACTTTGAACACGCTCGGGATAGGTGAGCGCGTACTGAATGGGAATTCTCATATCGGGAACGCCAAGCTGTGCTATCATCGAATTGTCCTGATAAACAATGGCGGAATGTACAACGCTTTCACGGTGAACAACAATTTCGATATCATCGTTTGGCATATCGAAAAGCCATTTTGCTTCAATGAATTCCAAGCCCTTATTCATCATAGTAGCAGAATCTATGGTGATTTTTGCGCCCATATCCCAATTAGGATGCTTAAGGGCGTCCTGTGCCGTAACATTTTTAAGTTCATCGAGAGCTTTGCCGAAGAACGGACCTCCCGACGCAGTAAGAATAATCTTTTTTACTGCCTGCTTGCAGGGACTTCCCTGCATAGCCTGAAAGATAGCGGAATGCTCGCTGTCAACGGGCAAAATATCCACACCCATCTCCTTTGCGAGATTTGTAACAAGATGACCGCCTGCTACCAGAGTTTCTTTATTTGCAAGAGCAATGGTCTTTTTTGCCTTAATAGCCTCCAAGGTGGGTTGAAGTCCAACCATACCTACGACGCTGTTTAACACAGTGTCTGCGCCGTTGTAGGTTGCACATTCAATGAGTCCGTCCATACCGGCAACTACTCTTGTATTTGTGTCTGCTATACGTGCTTTAAGCTCTTTAGCAGATTTTTCATTCATCATACAAACAAGCTCAGGCTTAAATTCTCTTATCTGATTTTCAATTATATCAACTCTTGAGTTTGCAGTTAGGCATTTGATATTGTAGCCCTGAAGCCGTGCAACATCAAGTGATTGGGTTCCGATAGAGCCTGTTGAGCCAAGCAATGAAATATTTTTTGTCATACGATAATCCCTCTGCTTTCAGGTATTATACAAAAGCCTGCATAATTCTTACTATTACGAAGGTAAAAGGTAAGGTGAAAAGTGTTGAATCGAATCTGTCCATAACTCCGCCGTGGCCGGGGAAAATCTTTCCGAAATCCTTTATGCCGAAATTTCTCTTTAATACGGAGGCTGAAAGGTCGCCCATCATACCAAGGAACGAGGTTACGGGAGAAAGGGCAAGCAAAACAGCCATTTGGTATGCTTCAAGCGGAGCATTTGCAAAATGGTTATAAAGCAATACTGCCGTCACATTTAGTATTATGCTGAAAATAATTCCGCATACGGCACCCTCAACGGTTTTCTTCGGTGAAATATTCGGTGACATTTTATGCTTGCCGAATGCCATACCGCCGAGCTGTGCGCCTACATCCGTACCGAGCGCACAGATAAGCGCGTAAAAAATCAGGTAAATGCCGTATTGGCAAGCAAGTCCGTTTATATCACGGAATATTCCGAAAATCGAAAAGCCGTACGGAACAATTACGCTTGCAAAAACGGCAATAGCGATTTGTTCAAATCTAATGGTGCTGTAATTCTTCAGCATAGTTAAAAAATATGTAATGATTACCGCAATGGCTAAAATGAATGTTGGATTAGGAACGCATAACAGCACCTTAGACCAAATATCCTGCGAAATCCAAGGCTCCATAATTGTTGCTGATGATGTAAACGGAATGAATCCTGCAACAATGGTGCCCACCGTGAGAACAAGCTTATTCTCAACCTTTGCGCATCTCATAATTTCGTTGCTTGCCACTGCTGACAGAAATGCGATAACGATAATAAAAACAGGCGTTTTAATTTGCCAAACAACTACTGCCAAAACTGCAAGAAGCACAATGGCTGTGATAACTCTTTGCTTCATATGAAATCTCCTCTGTTATGCACCGAAACGACGGTTGCGTTTTTCAAACTCTGCAAGTGCAGAATATAAATCGTCATTTGTAAAATCAGGCCACAGGACATCGCTGTACCAAAATTCGCTGTAAGCCGCCTGCCACAAAAGAAAATTTGATAATCTTTGCTCGCCTGAGGGGCGTATAATCAAATCACATTCGGGAACGGTAAAGATATTGTTTGAAATATCCTCCTGCGTAATTTCGGTTTTGCCCTGCTTAATAAGCTTATTGACGGCATCTACTATTTCCTGCCTGCCGCCGTAATTGATTGCAAGATAAACCGTTGTGCCCTTGTGGTCGGCTGTTTCCTGCTCTGCCTCGTTCATAAGGGTAAGCAAATCGTCGGAAATGCCCTCTCGCTCACCGATAAACATTAAGCGAATATCCCCTGCCTGCTCAAAATCCGCCTTAGCTTCAAGCAGGTAGTTTTTAAACAGAAGCATAAGAGCGTCAACCTCTTCCTTTGGGCGCCTCCAGTTTTCAGTTGAAAAAGCATAAAAGGTTACATATTTGATGCCGAGGCTTGAGCATTCCTTGGAAATTCTGCGAAAGACCTCTGCGCCCTCCTTATGACCTGCAGTTCTCGGGAGTCCTCTTTTTTTTGCCCATCTGCCGTTTCCGTCCATAATAATGCCCAAATGATTTGGCAAAACATCAAAGCTGTCTTTAGCCTTAGGGCTGTCTTTTTTTGAAAATAGAGCCATAAATTCTGTCTCCTTAGGGTAGGGTAACGGTAATAATTCGAACCACGGTTTATCGTGGCAGATATTGCCCTTAC
>JBJEPH010000037.1:0-3551 GCA_051881135.1 Eubacterium sp. | reverse complement strand
TTAACGGCAAATCTACAAAGATTTACTCAAGCTGGTCGAAGTATAAGGCTGTGACAACCAAAAAGTAAAAAAGAAAGGGCGGGATCCCTGCCCTTTCGAAAAAATATATAAAGGAGAGATTCTATGAAAAAGCTATTATCAACAATGCTTGCAATAGTTATGATATTGACAGCGATATTTGCTGTTGATTTGTCAGCTTTTGCAAAGACATTTACCGACGCAGACATTAAGGAAAATGTATCGGTAGGGGCAACACCCTATGTTGATGAAAATGTAGTAATCACCGAGAAGGGCGGTTATCTTCTCTATATGGTAACTGCCGATGAGGCAGGCTATTATACCTTTAAGAAAACTGATGTTGCCGGCGGCTCATCAGTTGATGCATACGGTTATCTTCTTTCACCCGATAACCTTGATACTGACAAGGCTATTGCATATAACGATGACGCAAGATATGATTGCACAATAAACTACTACCTTAACGCAGGTGAGAAAATTTGCTTTGCAGTTAGGTATCTTAGCAAAACAGTTACAGATAAGCCGTTCAATGTTAATATCGGTAAGGTTGAAGGCAAGGTCATTAACGATGTTGTTTACGAAAAGACCACCGAGACTATTGCCGGGGTATCGACAGATGTTTACCATGTTACCGGTTATGTACTGCCGTCATTAAGCAATGCTGTTATTGAAAGCGAAATTGACGGTATTCCCGTAACGGAAATTTCAGACGACGCCTTTTACGAATGCTATACAATCAAATCTGTTGTAATTCCCGGCTCGGTAAAGCTAATCAATACCGGTGCATTCGGCAACTGTACTAAATTGGAAAGTGTTGTATTTAACGAGGGCTTAGAAAAAATCAAACCGGATGCATTTAATAATACAAAAATTGAGTCCATTAACCTTCCGTCAACAGTAAGCTCTGTAGATGTATATGCATTTAATCGTGCTTCAAAATTATCGGCTATAACGGTTGCTGAGGAAAATGCTTACTATAAGGCAATAGATAATGTCCTCTATACAAAGGACGGTACGAAATTAGTATTATCCGCTCCGGCAAAAACAGGCAGTCTTACTGTTCCCGACGGAGTTACAAGCATAGGGGAAATGGCGGTTGCTTATTCACAGTTAAGTTCTGTTACCCTGCCCGATTCAGTTGAAACCATCGGTGCATATGCATTTCAGTACTGCTCTAACCTTGAAAATATTGATTTAGGTCAAGGACTGAAAACCATATGGGAAAGAGTTTTCTCATCTGATATCAAGCTTATAAGCATAGAATTACCGGATACACTTGTAACCATAGGAAATGGGGCATTCAGATATTCAGGTATTTATTCAGTCAATATTCCGTCGTCTGTAACAAAGATATATACCAATGCATTTAGTGGATGTGATAATCTTCAGGCTGCTGTTATAAACAACGCCGAAACAGTTATTGATAGTAATGCATTTTCTAATTCAACAACGAAGCTTTGCGGTCACGACCCGTCAACAGCAAAGACCTACGCAGAGGCAAACGGTATGGAGTTTGTTTCTATCGATTTAGGCGTTGGCGAGGAATGTTCCCACCTGTATTATAACGATAAGGTGGTAAGTGCTCCCACCTGTCAGGCAGAAGGCATAATGTCAACAAAATGTGCTATCTGCGGTCAGGCAGGAGAAAATGCCGTTACTCCGAAATTAAATCATTATTACTCAGCTATCGGAATTTGCAAAGACTGTGGCGAGCGAAGTGAAAACAGAGCAGATATTGCTCTTAACCAAAGCACTGATTATACAATCTCACAAAAAAATAAATGGATAAGGGTTATTTATCCTGTTGAAAATGACGGTCAATATAATGTTACCCTCAGCAATATAGATTCTAATATTGACTATTACTGTTTTGATACTGTTGACGAGGATTTAACATATGGTCCGTATATTGAAAACACAACCGGTGGTACCTTTGATTTAACAAAGGGAAGCTATATCAGTATTTATGTTGAAGGTCCTGTCGGCTCAACCTTTACTGCCAAGATTGAATGCTGTCACAGTAATGTAACTGAAATACCGGCTGTTGCCGCAACCTGCACAAAGGCCGGCAAAACCTCGGGAGTTAAGTGCTCTGCTTGCAACGAAATAATAACTGCGCCGACAACCGTAGCCGCAAAGGGCCATAGCTACAAAACCTACACTACAAAGGCAACAACAAGCAAAAACGGCTCTGTTGTAACAAAGTGTACTGTATGCGGTGCCGTTAAGTCAAAGTCAACAATCTATTATCCAAAGACAATTTCGCTTTCAACAACAAGCTATACCTACAACGGCAAGGTTAAGACCCCGTCCGTAACGGTTAAGGACAGCAAGGGTAAGACCTTAAAGAAGAATACAGATTATACCGTGAGCTATGCAAAGGGCAGAAAGAATGTCGGCAAGTACGCCGTTAAGATTACATTTAAGGGTAAATACAGCGGAACAAAGACGCTCTATTTCACAATTAAGCCAAAGTCAACAAGCATTTCAAGCGTATCTGCAAAATCAAAGGGCTTCACGGTTAAGTGGAAGAAGCAAAGCACCCAGACAACAGGCTATCAAATTCAGTACAGCACATCAAGCAAATTTACAAATGCAAAGACTGTAACAGTAGGCAAGAACAGCACTACATCAAAAACAATTTCAAAGCTCAAGGCTAAGAAAAAGTACTATGTTCGCGTTCGCACCTACAAGACCGTTAAGATTAACGGCAAGGCTACAAAGATTTACTCAAGCTGGTCGAAGTATAAGGCTGTGACAACCAAAAAGTAAAAAAGAAAGGGCGGGATCCCTGCCCTTTCAAAAAATAAAAAAATATAAAGGAGAAAAAATTATGAAAAAACTATTATCCACCCTGCTGGCATTTGTAATGCTGGCAACAACCCTTATGGCCGTTCCGTTCACGGCACAGGCAGGAAAATTTCCTAACATTGAGCTTGCAATAACAAGCGTGGATTCCACTAACGGCTTGCCTGTTGGAAAATCCATTAAGGCACCTGATGGAGCATTCAAAGTTGATTGCTTAGACAACAATGGCTACGATTGGGAGATAATTTACAGCACATCTACACACTGGGAAGACAGCAACGGCAATAAAATTACAGCTACAGTTGTTGAGCCGAATACCTATTATACTCTTCAATTAGCCGTTAGACCAATTTACGAAGGCGGCGGCGAAGATGATGTTGACATCAATGATGTAAAGCAAATTACATTTAACGGCGTTCCTCTTACAACATCTCAATATGAAAGAGGTGAGTTGGGTACAAGCATCTATATTAGGGTTGAATTCTGTTATGCAAATATTACCGGTGCATCAGGTGCAGGCTATTATTTGCCGGGAGAAATGGTAACTGTTACTGCCGACCAAGCTCCCTCAGGTAAGCATTTCGACTGTTGGTCAGGTGCATACGGTGCCGGCGGAAAATATCGTTGGGGAATTGATTTCACCGATAGACAATCTTCCGTAACTACATTTAAAATGCCTAATTCAAGCTTCAACTATGTAAACCCTGTATATGAAGACCATAGCC
>JBJEPH010000036.1:0-3560 GCA_051881135.1 Eubacterium sp. | reverse complement strand
CTTATATATTCATCAAGTTCAAATTGCCAATTCTTGTCGGGCATATTTGCACCTCATTTCATTATCATAATTCTTCCGTCTTAAAGGTAGTTATTATAATTATAATCATTATATCATAAAAAATTAATGACAACAAGTTATATGTTATTGTTGTTCACTTTTTTGGACTTTGAAATTAGAATCACTTACTTCACATCAATAACCCTCAAATACTGATATAACCTTTCGGCAACATATTCTGCGATGAGGTTTGTCATTGGTTTTGCGTCTTGGTTTCTTGAATAGCTTTCGAATGCATCGTAATAACGCTTTCTGTCGGTGAACTTCACATTAATCGGTGGGTAACCGTTTTGCATTAGCTCAAAATTCATCAGCAGTCTTCCCGTTCTTCCGTTTCCGTCAATGAACGGGTGTATGCTTTCGAATTCAAGATGAAATCTTGCTATTCGCTCAATGATGTTCATTGTGTCTTTTCTCTTTTCATTTTCAGCCAACAGCTCTGTGATTTTAGGCTCAATCATATACGGCTGAACAGGCTCTGTGTAAGCACCCATAATTCTAACCGGAACCCGTCTATACACGCCCTTATCCTCCGGCTTGTTCATCAAAACCAAGGAATGTATGTTCTTAATCACAAATTCCGTAAGTGGTAGTTTATTGCTCACAATATCCTGAACATACAAGAACGCATCCTTATGTCCGACTGCTTCCCAATGGTCTTTGAGAGGCTTTTGGTCAATTGTTATACCCTCGAGCACCATTGCAGTTTCCTGAAGCGTTAGGGTGTTACCCTCAATGGCATTTGAATTGTAGGTAAACTCAATCATAAACTCCTCATTAAGCCTTTCAAGCTCACCCTGAGTAAGAGGTCTGCGAGTGTCAAGCTTTGTCTTTAACTCCTCAATTCTTTCAAAGGAAATTGCTTGTCTTGATTTCTTTCTTCTGCCGTCAGCAGGCTTTTGGGCACTCTCCGGTATCATATAAAGATTGCCCTTGCGAATAACGCCCTCTATTTTATTTTCTTGGCAGAGAATACGAACTCGTCTTGCAGACAAGCCCCATTTTTCTGCTACCTGTGATACCTTAATGTAATTCATAATATCATTCCTTTTTTAATGATTATGGGAATATTATAACGCAAAATAGGAACAATATCAACTATTTATCAAATTTGTTTCTAAATCATTCTATTGACAAAGTATCATTGTGATGATATATTAAAAATGTAACATTGCAATGATAGTTTCTGTTATATTACATAAAATACATAGGGGGATATTATGGGCAAGATTACTCTTTATCACGGCTCTGACCATATAATAAAAAAGCCGTTGTTATCGGTTGGGAAAAAGAATAACGATTACGGTCAAGGCTTATACTGTACCGAAAATCCGGAGCTTGCAAAGGAATGGGCTTGTAAGCAGAATACCGACGGCTTTGTAAATATATATGACTTTGACTTATCAAATCTAAAGGTTTTGGACCTAAACAGCAGTTATAAATCAATCCTTAATTGGATAGCAGTTTTGCTGAAAAACAGAACCTTTAATCTTGATAGCGACTACGCAAAAATGGCAAGAGATTATTTGCTTGATAATTTCTATATCGACACCTCTGCCTATGATGTTGTTAAGGGATACAGAGCTGACGATTCGTATTTTAACTATGCAGAATCATTTATCTCAAACGGTCTGCCCGTAAAAAGCCTATCCTCTGCACTTAGGCTTGGAAGGCTTGGCGAGCAGATTGCTCTTGTTTCCGAAAGGGCATTTGAAAATCTTGAATTTGTTGATGCAATTCCTGTTGACAAAAGCATTTATTATCCTAAATTTGATAGCAGGGATAAGATGGCAAGAGAAAAATACAGAAACGAATTATCGCATAAGCTGTTGAAACCTGACGATATTTTCGTTATGGATATTATTAGACAGGGGATGAAAAATGATGACCCACGCTTACGATAAAGATTGCCTAAGCAAAGCAAAAATTACGCTTGGCACAATGCTTGATTATGCAGTAAACGATTGCAAATATGATATTGATTGGTTTGCCGAACTGTTCATCAAATCCGGAAAAGCAAAGCAGTTTGAAACAGGCAATCCTGCTATCATTATGGGTATGTCGGGCGTTGAACTTGCGAGAAGCATTATTGCCGATATTTATCGGGAAAGCTCATTTAGCGAAGCAACACAGCCTATGGAAAAGTCGCCTGAATACTGGGCAGGCTGGGCATTGGCAGATTATCAATGGTACAGTGCTTATCGCTTTAAGGACATTTTTGAAAAGGTCAAAATGAGCGAAATAGTCAGTATGTATTCGCTATATCACGAAATGGATATTCATCAGTTCTATGATGCTATGAATGAAAAAATGAATAGCGTTCAATCGGAAACAAGGCTTAAAAAAATTCGTGAAGCAAGTGGCTTGTCACAGGTAAGGCTTGCGGAAGAATCGGGCGTCAGCCTTAGGTCAATTCAAATGTATGAGCAAAGGAACAATGACATAGATAAGGCACAGGCTAAAACCCTATATCAGCTGTCACGAGTTCTTGGCTGTGATATTGAAGACCTGTTGGAAAAGCCAAACTTATAGGAGTAACCTTATGAAAATAACCTACATTAACCACAGCGGATTTTTGGTTAAAACCGAGGACTGCTATTACATTTTCGATTACTACAAGGGTGATTTGTCGACTCTTGATAAAAGCAAGAGTGTTGTTGTGCTTTGCAGTCATTTTCATCAAGACCATTTCAATCCGAAAATATTTGAAATGCTGAACAATATGGATATGAAATATCAGGCGGTTTTGGCAAAGGATATAAGCAAAAGAAAATATCCTGCCGACACAAAGGTTACAACGGCTTATCATGACGAATCTTATCTGCTTGATAACGGCACGGAGATTAACACTCTGCTATCCACGGACAGCGGTATTGCGTTTATCGTAAAAACAAGCGAGGGTACGATTTATCACGCAGGAGATTTAAACGATTGGTATTGGGAGGGCGAGCCTGACCAAGACAACAAGCAAATGACATCAAGATACAGAGCAGAAATTGACAAGTTGAAGAATACACATATTGATGTTGCGTTTGTGCCGCTTGACCCAAGGCAAGAGAGCCATTACGCTGACGGTATGCTTTATTTTCTTAAAACCGTTGATTGCAATGCCGTTTACCCTATGCACTATTGGAACGAGCCTGATATAATAAACAAATTCATCAGCGAATATCCCGAATATAAATCAACAATTAAAAACACAGAAATAACAAAAGGAGAAAAACTATGAGCTTCAAAATGATTCACGAAAACTACAATGTTTCCGACCTCGACAGGTCAATCAAATTTTACAACAATGCACTCGGCTTATTCGAGGTGAGAAGAAAGACAACGGACGATTTTATCATCGTGTATTTGACAAGTGATACAAGCGATTTTGAGCTTGAACTGACTTGGTTAAAGGAGCATCCGCAACCTTATGATTTAGGCGAGTGTGAATTCCATTTGGCTTTCCGTGCCGATGACTTTGAGGCGGCACATAAAAAGCACGAGGAAATGGG
>JBJEPH010000035.1:0-46756 GCA_051881135.1 Eubacterium sp. | reverse complement strand
CCCCGCAACCACAACGAAAAGACACCTTTATGGTGTCTTTTTTGTTGTAATTTGGTATATTGGATTTAAAAATGTATTGAACTTTGGGTGTGAAAAAAGTTATAATCAGTTATACCGTTTTATTATATAATGAAATGTATATAAAAGGAGGGGTTCAATGAAAATTACATTTATGGGTGCAGGAAGCACTGTTTTTGCAAGAAATGTTATTGGGGACTGTATGTCTACCGAGGCGCTTCGTGACAGCACTTTTGCTCTTTATGATATTGATGCGCAAAGGCTTAAGCAAAGCCGAATTATACTTGAGGCGATGAGAAAGGCAAAGGGTGGCTACGGCAAAATTGAATGCTATCTCGGTGTTGAAAGCAGAAAGGACGCTCTGCGCGGTGCAAGCTTTGTTATTAATGCAATTCAGGTAGGCTTTTACGACCCTTGCACAATTATTGATTTTGAAATACCTAAAAAATACGGATTAAGGCAAACAATCGGTGACACGCTCGGAATCGGCGGAATTATGCGTGCGCTTCGCACCATACCCGTATTGCAGGATTTTGCAGATGATATGCAGGAGGTTTGTCCGCAGGCTTGGTTTTTGAATTATGTAAACCCTATGGCTATGCTTTCGGGTTATATGCAACGCTATACTCCCATAAAAACGGTGGGACTGTGCCACAGCGTTCAGGGCTGTTCGGAGTGGTTGTTAAAAAAGCTTCATATGGAGGATAAGCTTGACGGCAGGAAGGAGCTTATTGCAGGAATTAACCATATGGCTTGGTTGCTTGATATTAGGGATAAAAACGGAGTTGACCTTTATCCCGAGATTAAGTCGAGGGTTGACGCTTATATGGCAGAGACTGATGCAGATGATAAGGTCAGAATGGAATACATAAAAAACTTTGGATATTATGTAACAGAATCAAGCGAGCATAATGCAGAATACAATATGTTTTATATAAAATCCAAATACCCCGAGTTGATTGAAAAAATAACATACCTCTTGACGAATATCCCCGCAGATGCATAGAGCAAATGGAAAAATGGAAGATTGATTATGACGAAATGCTAAAGACGGGTGTCAAGGAGCACGAACGCTCAAATGAATATGCTTCAAGAATTATGGAGGCTATGGTGACCGGAAATCCATTTCAAATCGGTGGCAATGTGCTTAATACAGGTCACTTAATTACAAATCTGCCGGAGGAAGCCTGTGTTGAGGTGCCCTGTCTTGTTAACGGATACGGAATTATGCCCTGTAATGTAGGTCCTTTGCCCGTGCAATGTGCGGCTATGAATATGACAAACATCAATGTTCAGCTTCTTACCATCGAAGCGGCTGTTACAGGCAAAAGGGAGCATATTTATCAGGCGGCAATGCTTGACCCGCATACAGGCAGTGAGCTTGATACAGACACAATCAAAAGAATGGTTGATGAGCTGATAGAGGCACACGGCAACTATTTACCAAAATTTAACTAAACAAAAAATACAGAAGAGCTGATTTTTAACTCTTCTGTATTTTTATCATACATTATAGGTTATACCCACTCTTTTTTATTCAACCTTAGGAAGCTTTGAAAGGCTTTTTTCCAGTTCTTCATCGGTAGGGATATAGTCCTTCATTGTGCCGTCGTGAAAGCTTTCGTAAGCATACATATCAAAATAGCCTGTACCCGTAAGTCCGAATACAATGGTTTTCTCCTCTCCTGTTTCGATGCATTTTTTGGCTTCGTCTATTGCAACCTTAATTGCGTGACTGCTTTCGGGAGCAGGAAGAATGCCCTCTACCCTTGCAAAATATTCTGCTGCTTCAAACACCTCGGTTTGCTTTACGGAAACTGCCTCCATCAAGCCGTCGTCATAAAGCTGTGACAAAATGGAGCTCATACCGTGATATCTCAAGCCTCCTGCGTGGTTAGGTGCGGGAATGAAATCGGAGCCGAGCGTGTACATCTTTGCGAGAGGACATACCATACCCGTATCGCAGAAATCATATGCATACTTACCTCTTGTGAAGCTTGGGCAGGAGGCAGGCTCAACTGCTATAATTCTGTAATCGGCCTCGCCCTTAATTTTTTGTCCCATAAACGGTGCAATCAGGCCGCCGAGATTTGAACCGCCGCCTGCACAGCCGATAACAATATCTGCCTTAACGCCGTATTTATCCAATGCAGCCTTTGTTTCAAGACCGATAACAGACTGATGAAGCAAAACCTGATTAAGCACGCTTCCGAGAACATATCTGTATCCCTGCGTTGTTGTTGCCACCTCAACAGCCTCTGAAATTGCACAGCCCAATGAGCCTGTTGTGCCCGGATGCTCTGCATTGATTTTTTGACCTATCTTTGTTTCCATAGACGGAGAAGGCGTTACGCTTGCGCCGTAGGTTCTCATAACCTCTCGTCTAAAAGGCTTTTGCTCGTATGAGCATTTTACCATATACACCTTACAATCAAGGTTGAAATATGAGCAAGCCATTGAAAGCGCTGTTCCCCACTGACCTGCTCCTGTTTCCGTGGTTACGCCCTTTAATCCCTGCTTTTTGGCATAATATGCCTGTGCAATGGAGGAGTTAAGCTTATGCGAGCCGGATGTATTATTGCCCTCGAATTTGTAATAGATTTTAGCCGGTGTGCCAAGCTTTTCTTCAAGACAATACGCTCTTACAAGCGGTGACGGACGGTACATTTTATAGAAATCCAAAATTTCCTTTGGAATGGGTATATAAGGAGTATCATTATCTAATTCCTGTGCAACAAGCTCCTCACAGAAAACAGGCGCAAGCTCCTCCGCCGTCATAGGCTTAAGAGTTGCAGGATTAAGCAACGGTGCAGGCTTGTTAATCATATCCGCTCTCAGATTATACCAAGCCTTAGGCATTTCGCTTTCATCAAGATAGATTTTGTAGGGAATTTTCTTTTCCTGCATAATAATCGGTTCCTTTCATTAATTATTGATAATTGCTTTAATAGTGCTTATTTTATCGCATTAAAGCGCTAATGTCAAGAAGTGCATCAAACTTTTTTTAAAAAATTTGATGATTGATGTTTTTAGAATTTTAATTGAAAACAGATGAAAATAGTTACAATAATGTAAACTTTTTATCATTGTAATTAATATTATAATATGCTAATATATATTCTAACAAAGTGTGTATTTTTTTAGTTACACCGTATGAAAGGATGTAGTTTAATGAAGCAAAAGAAAGCATTAAAAAAGGGATTGCATCTGTATGAGGGCAAGGAGCTCTCAAAGGACTTCCCTATCACTACCATTAATGCTTCTCCTGTTATGGTTTATCCGCTGAGTCAGCACATCGGAAACCCATCCGTACCTGTTGTAAAGGTTGGCGACAGAGTATTAAAGGGTCAGGTTATCGCTGAGGCTGACGGCTTAATTTCCGTGCCTATACACAGCTCTGTATCGGGTACGGTAAAGGCTATTGACAAGCATTTAACGCTAAACGGATACCGTAAGGACTCCATCATAATTGAAAATGACGGATTGGACGAGGCTGTTGAGGGCTTGGGAGAAAAGAGAGATGCTCAGGCGCTCACAAAGGAAGAAATCATAGAAATAATTAAAAATGCAGGCATAGTAGGATTAGGCGGCGCAGGCTTCCCTACCCATGTGAAGCTTTCCCCTAAAAATGCCGACGAAATTGACACGCTCATCATAAACGGCTGTGAGTGTGAGCCTTATCTTACCACCGACTATCGTGTTATGGTAGAAAAGGGCGAGCAAATAGTAAAGGCTGTTAGAGAGATTTTAAGATTATTTCCTAATGCTAAAGCCTTTTTCGGTGTTGAGGATAACAAAGCAGACTCTATTAAGGTAATCAAGGGCTTTATTAAGCCTGAGGACAGAATGGAAATTATGTCACTGAAAACAAAATATCCTCAGGGCGGTGAGCGTTCGCTTATTTATGCAGTAACAGGCAGAAGAATAAATTCAAGAATGCTTCCTGCCGATGCAAAATGCTTGGTAATTAACACATCGACCTGCTATTCGATTTATCAGGCATTGTTTGAAAGCACTCCGCTTATAAACAGATTTATTACGATAACGGGCGAGGGTGTTGAAAGATGCAACAATCTTGAAGTGCCCATCGGCATAGACCACCAAGCTGTTGTTGACGCCTGCGGAGGACTTAAGGAGGGCGTTTGCAAAATTATTTCAGGCGGCCCTATGACAGGCTTTGCTATGAGCACGCTTAATGTTCCTGTACAAAAAACATCATCATCCATTCTGTGCTTCACATACGACGATGTTGCGGCGCTTGAGCAGTCTAACTGTATCCACTGCGGACGCTGTCTGTCGGTTTGTCCTCAAAACCTTGTTCCGCAAATGATGGCAAAGGCTGTTAAGTCGGACGATTTTGACAGGTTTGAAGCATTGGGCGGAATGGAATGTGTACAATGCGGATGCTGTTCATACACCTGCCCTGCACGAATTCCGCTGACGCATATGTTTAATCTCGGCAAGGCAGAAATAAGAAAAAAGCACAAGCTAAGTAAGGAGGAAGATTGATGTATAATGTTTCGGTATCTCCTCATTTGAGATCGCAAAACACCACAAAGTCAATAATGCGGGATGTTGCTATTGCAACGCTTCCGATACTTGCCTTCGGTGTTTATCATTTTGGCTTTCCTGCTCTGACGGTTACAGTGCTCTGTGTGCTTTCAAGCGTACTGAGCGAGCTTCTGTTTGAGCTTATTACAAAAAGACCTGTTACAATTTTTGATAACAGTGCGCTTGTAACCGGTCTTATTTTAGCTATTAATTTGCCCGCAAGCGTGCCCTGGTACATACCTGTAATGGGCGGTGCATTTGCAATAATTATTGTTAAGATGCTGTTCGGAGGACTCGGTCAAAACTTTATGAACCCTGCTCTTGCGGCAAGATGCTTCCTTTTGATTTCATTCACATCAAAAATGAACGACTTTGCGATGTACGGCGTATATAACGCAGGACCTGCCGCACTGTTTAAGGAGGGCAAAATTAAGGATTGTCTTGCTTTGCTTGCAGGAAATTCCGAAGCGGCAATTGATGCGGTTTCGGGAGCAACCCCTCTTGTAGCTTTGAGCGAGGGCGGCGACATAGATTTGATGTCACTGTTTCTAGGCCTGCACGGCGGCACAATAGGCGAGGTTTCCGTGCTTGCAATTTTGATAGGCGGAATTTACCTGATTGCAAAGAAGGTTATTTCGGCAAGAATTCCCGTAACATACATCCTTTCAACCGTTGTATTTATTGCTGTAATCCGTTTGATAAACGGTGATGAGGTTACAGCAAATTACCTGCTCGGCGAAGCTATGGCAGGAGGACTTCTTGTAGGTGCATTCTTTATGGCAACCGACTATGCAACAAGTCCTATAACACCAAAGGGACAGATTCTTTACGGTATTGTTCTCGGACTGCTGACGGCTCTGTTCAGAGTAATAGGCTCGTCTGCAGAGGGCGTTTCCTATGCAATCATCATCTGCAACCTGCTTGTTCCGGCAATAGAAAAGATTACAGTACCAAAGCCTTTCGGCTGTGAAAAAGCGAAAGGAGATGCAAAATAATGGCAAAAAAGAAATCAAATATTTTTACCAATACCTTAGTGCTGGTTATAGTTACATTTGTGGCTATCACGGCACTCGCTGTTGTAAACCAAATTACAGCAGAGCCTATCGCACAGGCAGAGGTTAATATGAAGGCAGAGGCATACAAGGTTGTATATCCCGACGCAAGCGAATTTGAGGAAATCGAAGGCGTTGAAAATATGATTGAGGAATCTGCCCAGCTACTTGTCGATAACGGCTTCAAGGGCTGTACAATTATTGATGTGCTCGGTGTTAAAGGCTCATCGGGAGCAACCGAGGGATATATAATTGCTTCAACATCGCCCAACGGATACGGCGGTGAAATTCAGGTGGCTATCGGTATTAAGGACGAAAAGATTACCGGCTTTACAGCCATTAAAAGCAGCGAAACCGCAGGTCTCGGTTCAAAATGCACGGAGCCGGAATTTGCAAATCAGTTTAAAGACAAGGCTGCCGCAATTCTTTCTTATACAAAATCGGGTGCTTCCTCCGATACGGAAATTGACGCTATAAGCGGCGCCACAATAACCACAAACGCCGTAACGGAAGCTGTTAATGCTGCTGTCGTTTTCTATCAGGCTAATTTCGGCGGCGGAGTTCAGGAAATTGAAAAGCCCGACCTTACTGAGTTCTATAAGCAGGCTTATCCGGGTGCTACCGAATTTGCCGATGTTGAAAATGCAGAGGCTATGATAAGCGAGTCCGAAAAGCTTCTTGCGGAATACGGGCTTAATAGCTGTACCATCGAGGAAATTAAGGCTGTAAACGGCGGTGAAGGATATGTAATTTCTTCAACCGGTATAGGCTTTGCCAAAGCGGCGCCTATTCAGATTGCAATAGGCATCAAGGACGGCAAGCTTACAGGATACACAGTTGTTAACCATATGGAAACAGAGGGCTACGGCGCCGCCTGCGCAGAGGAGCCGTTTGCAGGTCAGTTTGCGGGCAAATCTGCCGATGTTATGACCTCCGACGACATTGACGCAATAAGCGGAGCAACCTTCACAACTAACGGTATTACAAATGCCGTTAACTCGGCAATAATCTTTTATCAGACAAATTTAGGCGATGGCAATGTCAGCATAGACAAAAACGCTTTAGCCGATGCAAACGCCGACATAGCTGCCGGCGCTACACAGTAACGAAGGGAGAGTGATTTTTTTGAAGGGTATTTTAGAAAGATTAAATAACGGTATCATAAAGGAAAATCCGACCTTCGTATTAATGCTGGGTATGTGCCCCACGCTTGCCGTAACAACAAGTGCATTAAACGGACTTGGTATGGGTGTGGCTACTATGGCTGTACTTATTATGTCCAATATGATAATTTCTCTGCTTCGCAAAATTATTCCCGACGGAGTTAGAGTTCCTGTATATATTATAATTATTGCATCGTTTGTAACTATTGTGGAAATGCTTATGCATGCTTATGTTACCCCGTTGTATAACAGCTTGGGAATATTTATTCCGCTTATAGTTGTAAACTGCATCATTCTCGGCAGAGCCGAGGCTTACGCATCAAAAAACAGCGTAGTTTTATCAATCTTTGACGGTATCGGAATAGGTATCGGATTTACAATCGGCTTAACCTCAATAGGCATAGTCAGAGAGCTTCTCGGTAACGGTACAATATTCGGAAAGCAGATTATGCCTCAAGCCTTTGAGCCTATTTCAATATTCATTCTTGCGCCGGGTGCATTTCTTGTTTTATCGCTTCTGTGCGCATTGATGAACAAGCTGAAGGTATCAAAGGCTCAGGAAAAGAAATGCAACGGCAACTGTGCAAGCTGTCCGTCAGCAGAAAAGGAGGGTAAATAATGGCAGGAAAACTATTTCTCGTTCTTATTACAACTGCTCTTATAAACAATGTTGTATTAAGTCAGTTTCTTGGTATATGTCCTTTTCTCGGCGTATCAAAATCCACAAAAACAGCCGCAGGCATGGGCGGTGCGGTAGTA
This sequence comes from Eubacterium sp., assembly GCA_051881135.1. Classification (GTDB taxonomy): domain Bacteria; phylum Bacillota; class Clostridia; order Oscillospirales; family Acutalibacteraceae; genus Eubacterium_R. Next base: position 39,213 of record JBJEPH010000035.1, on the reverse strand, counting down.
TTTGTTATTACCCTTTCTTCACTTGTTTCAAGCATTCTTTATAAATTTGTGCTTGAAAAGCTAAATCTGCAGTATTTAACCACAATAGTATTTATTATTGTAATTGCGTTTTTGGTACAGCTTGTTGAAGTATTTTTGAAGAAAACAATACCGTCTCTGTATAAGAGTCTGGGCGTATATCTTCCGCTTATTACTACAAACTGTGCCGTGCTCGGTACTGCACTTACTAATGTTCAACAGTCAAACGATATTCTTACAAGCGTTGTAACAGGCTTTGGTACTGCTGTTGGCTTTACCATTGCAATAGTGATTATGGCAGGCGTTCGTGAAAAAACCGAAAACAACGATTATCTCGGTTGCTTTAAGGGAACCCCCGCCGTATTGATGACCGCTTGCTTAATGTCCATCGCTTTTTACGGATTTAACGCATTTGCATAGGAGGTAGTGATATGAATATAAATGAAATTATTACTGCTGTCGGCATAGTATGCGCTATAAGCCTTGTGATAGGCATCGTTTTGGGAATTGCAGAAAAAATCTTTCATGTTGATGTTAATGAGACGGAAACAGCAATCAGAGAGGCGCTTCCCGGAAGCAACTGCGGAGGATGCGGATATGCAGGCTGTGACGCTATGGCAAATGCTATCGCTAACGGCAAGGCACCTGCATCAGGCTGTCCTGTCGGCGGTCAGGAGGTTGCTGAGCAAATCGCTGGAATTCTCGGTCAGGAAATCGGCGAGATGAAAAGAATGGTTGCATATGTTAAGTGTGACGGCAACAGTGACAAAAGGGCAACAGATTACAATTATATAGGAATAGACAGCTGTTTATACGCATCTATGATGCCGGGCTCAAGCCCGTATTCCTGCAAATACGGTTGCTTAGGCTTTGGCTCCTGTGCTAAGGCTTGCCCACAGAGAGCAATCCGTATCATCAATAAAAAAGCCGTAGTTGACGAGGAGCTTTGCGTTGCCTGCGGAAAATGCTTAAAAATTTGTCCGCATCAGCTAATTGAGCTTGTGCCTGCAGATGCAAAGAACAGAGTTCAATGCTCTTCTCACGTTAAGGGCAAGGATGTGCGCGACGCCTGTACGGCAGGCTGTATTTCCTGTAAAATATGTGAAAAGAACTGTCCTAACGGTGCAATTCAGGTAATTGATAATGTTGCTAAAATTGATTATGAAAAATGTAACAGCTGCGGTCTTTGTGTTGAAAAATGTCCGAGAAAGATAATAAAGGTTTATCAATAAAAAATTTTTTTGATAATGTTTTAACAAATTCTTGACTTTATGCTCTATTTAATATATTATACTTGTGTAAATCATAGTTGTTAATATTTTAACAAGTAAAGGAGAGGAAAACTATGACTAAAATGAAGAAATTCCTGGCTCTCGGACTTGCCGGTGTACTTGCAATCGGTTTTGCCGCTTGCAGCAACGGTGGCTCAGACGCAAAGGGAGAAGACGCAGGCAACGAAGCAGCTGCTGCAAAAACAGGCTACGCTATTTACAGCGAAATCAAGGAAGACGAGTACAACAAATCCGAAACAGCTCTTGAAATTGATTCGGTTTGTGCCGCAGTTTTGGTTGATGCTGAGGGCAAGCTTATCGATGTAAAAATTGATGAAGCTCAGACAAAGCCTGACTTGAAAAAGGACAACGGTGATGTAGCCGACCTTAGAACAAAGCTTGCTAAGCAGGGCGATTACGGTATGGCTCCAGCTTCTCCAATCGGTAAGGAATGGTATGAGCAAATCGCTGCATTTGAGGCTTGGGCAAAGGGCAAGACTGCTGAGCAAATCAAAGCCGGTATCGGCGAAGACGGTTATGCTTCAGATGCTGACCTAAAGGCAGGCTGCACAATGTATGCAAACGGCTTTGCTTCAGTTGTTGCACAGGCTATGGCAGATGCTAAGGAGCTCGGTGCAAGCGCAACTGACAAGTTAGGTCTTTCGGTTACAACTCAAAAGTACTATGAGAGCAACGAAACTAACCTTCAATACGACTCGGATTATGCTATTGTAACACTCAATGCCGAGGGTAAGGTTACTTCCTGCATCATTGATGCTTCACAGGCTAAATGCTCAATCGCTGACGGTAAGTTCACAGTTGAAAAGGGTGCTTATAAGTCTAAGAAGGAGCTTGGCGACGAATACAAGATGAAGCCCGCTTCTCCAATCGGTAAGGAATGGTACGAGCAGGCTGCTGCTTTCGAGCAATGGTGCGTTGGCAAGACAGCTGATGAAATTAAGGCTTGCGTAGGCGACGATATGAAGTCAAAGGATGCTGACCTTTCAGCAGGATGCACAATCACTATCGTTTCAATCGCAAACAATGCGGCTGCTGCAGCTACTCTGTAAGTAAAGTTTTCAAAAAAGGAGTCTTTTGACTCCTTTTTTTATTTTATATAATATATAATTTTATAATATATATTGAAAGAATTATAATAATCTGCTATAATCTCATTATGAAAAAATTATTATGTATTATTATGACTATCGCTATCGCAATATGCTGTACAGCCTGCGGTAGCAATAGTGTAAAAAAGGAAAAATTTACGGCAAGCTTCTTAGACCTTTTTGACACTGCCTCCACCATAATTGCCTATGATGTAAGTCAGGAACGGTTTGATGAAAATTATGAAAAATTTCATAATGAGCTTGAAAGATACGACCATTTGTTTGACATATATCATCCGTATGAAGGCATAAATAATCTTTACACGGTTAATAAGAACGCCGCCGAAGCTCCTGTTAAAGTAAGCTCCGATATTATAGAGCTTCTTGAATACGGAAAGGCAATTTACAAGCTGAGCAACGGTAATACAAACATCTGCTTCGGGTCTGTACTTTCTCTTTGGCATACCGAGCGTGAGCTTGCAAAGGAAAACAGCCGGGACGCAAGGCTTCCCGACAAAAAAGCACTGGAGGAAGCGTCAAAGCATACCGACATAGATGATTTGATAATAGACAAGGAAGAACGCACGGTATTCTTTAAAGACCCTGATATGAAGCTTGATGTCGGCGCTATTGCAAAGGGCTATGCAGTTGAGAAAATTGCAAAATGGTCACAGCGTAATCTATGGGACAGTGCGGCATTGAGCATAGGCGGAAATGTTACTACCTACGGATTTAAAAATAACGACGGCAAAACGCTTTGGAAAATCGGAATTGAAAATCCGGATTTGACAGCTGACGATTATCTGCTTATGGTTAACATAACGGATTTATCCGTTGTTACAAGCGGTGACTATCAAAGATACTATGTTGTTGACGGCAAAAAATACTGTCACATCATAAATCCGCAAACACTGATGCCGAGCGAATATATGGCGAGCGTATCGGTTATCTGCGGTGATTCTGCTCTCGGTGATGCCCTGTCAACCACTCTGTTTAATATGAGCATTGAGGACGGAAGGGCGCTTGTAGAAAAGATAGACAATGTTGAAGCCGTATGGGTTGACAAGGATTATAACACAACCTTTTCAAGCGGATTTGAACAATATATTGATAACGATTAAGGAGATATAAAAATGAGTAAAAATGCACATTATAACCCAAAGTCACTGCGCTGGCTTATTTCCCTTGCAATTATGCTTGCCTTGAGCATCGGCGTTATTTTCGGCACACAGGCTATCAGCAAGGCAGTAAATGAAAAAAACAGTCAGAGTGTTGAGGTTGATTTTTCTATCGCATCAACAAGAGCGCTTCCCGTTATTAACAACGAGCTTGGAGTTACGGGAGTTGAGGAAGCGTACGACGCGCAGGGCAACTCGGTGGCATACATCATAAAGCATCAGGTAACGGGATACAATCAAGAGGTTCCGATAGAAATGGCTTCTACAATTACAAAGGACGCAAGCGTAATTTGCTCTATCGAAATTTTGAAGCAGGAGGAAACGGAATATCTCGGCGTAAGAATTCAGCAGGACGACTTTAAAAATCAATTCAAGGGAAGAAAGCTTCCGGTTAAAAGCTCTTCAAGCTTAAGCAAGGGTTCAAATGTTGATATAATTGCAAAGAGTACAATTTCCTCACAGGCAGTTATTGACGGCGTTAATAATGCACAGGAATATGTAAAGGCTAATCTTGTGAAATAATATGAAAAAAGCAGATTTAATTATTATAGGCGTTGTTTTGGCAATAGTAGGTATATTGGCATTTTTCCTTTATTATGTCAACGGTGACAGCGGAAGCTATGTTCAGGTAGAAATAAACGGCAAAGCAGTTGAAACCGTGAAGCTGAATGAGGATTTTGAAAAGCAATACGATATTGACGGCAAAACAAACACTCTTGTTATTAAGGACGGAAAGGCAAGCGTTACGCAGGCTAACTGTCCCGACGGTATATGCGTTAATCATATGCCTATAAGACGGTCAGGTGAATCCATCATTTGCCTGCCGCATAAATTTGTTGTAACTGTAATAAACGAACAAGGCTCAGATGACGAAATAGACGCAGTGGCATAGGACGATTATGAAGAAAAACAAGGTTAAAAACATAGCTTTTTACGGAATAATGATAGCATTGGCATTTATTTTAAGCTATCTTGAAAGCTTCATACCCATTGAGGCTTTAATACCTATCCCCGGCGTAAAGCTCGGCTTTGCCAACATAGTTGTTATGTTTGCGCTATACACTATGAAGCTCAAGGATGCATTTTTTATTGCCGTAATAAGAATATTGCTTGCAGGACTGCTGTTTGGAAACCCGATGACAATTGCATACAGCTTCGCAGGCGGTATGCTCAGCCTGCTTGTTATGTGGCTTGCAAAAAAGACCAAGCTGTCTATGATGGGCGTTAGTATGCTCGGCGGTATTTGTCACAACATCGGACAGCTTGCAGTTGCTGTTATATTGACCGACACTACAAGAATTGCGTACTTTTTACCTGTACTGCTTATTTCGGGTATGCTGACAGGCTTGCTTATGGGCTTTGCGGCAAAATTGGTTGTTGACAGAGTGGAAAAAATCAAAAATAAATATGAATGATAAAACAACTCCGGGCAAATTTACTCAGTTTGCCCGGTAATTTTTTAGGTGATGGATATGAAAATTTTAATTGTACCCGATTCGTTTAAGGGAAGTATGACATCAAAGCAGGTTTGCGACACGATTAAAAAAGCCATAACGAAAAACCGCAGTGATTTAGATGTAAAGGCAATTCCCTTTGCAGACGGAGGTGAAGGCTTTACCGACGCATTTAAGCAGGCAACAAACGGAGAAACGATTTCTGCCGAATGTCACAACATATACGGACAGAAAATAACGGCAAATTATATAGGCTTTGGCGATACGGCAGTAATAGAAAGTGCTGCGGCAAGCGGAATTTTGCCCATAAAAAGAGTTATGCAGGCAAGCTCATACGGCACGGGCGAGCTTATAAAGGACGCAAGGACAAAGGGCTTTCGAAATATAATACTCGGGCTTGGCGGTACAGGCTGTTGTGACGGCGGCGCAGGATGTCTTGCGGCACTCGGAGGAGTTTTTTATGACGAATGCTGGAACGCTATCCCCTTTCCTAAAGGAAATGATTTAAACTTTATTTATGGAGTTAACCTCAAAAATGTTGTAAAGGATATTCGCTTTACATTTGCCTGTGATGTAAACAATGAATATTTTGGCAAAAACGGCGCGGCTTATATTTTTGCACCTCAAAAGGGTGCAGGCAAAACAGATGTTGAGGCGCTTGACGAAGGCTTAAAACGGCTGAATGCATTTTTCAAAAACGACATAGGCAGGGTTAAGGGTGCAGGCGCCGCAGGAGGTATTTGCGGTGCCCTGTATTCACTATACGGCGGTGAAATAAAATCGGGATTTGATATTTTGGCTGATTTTAATAATCTTGAGGAAGAAATCAAAAGCAGTGATATAGTTATTACGGGAGAAGGCAAAACCGACGCTCAGACATTGATGGGAAAGCTTCCCTTTAAAATTTCCGAGCTTTGCAAAAGGCACGGAAAAAGATGTGTATTATTCAGCGGAGAAATTGACAATGTTAGGCTTGCAGATGTGCAAATAAGCCTGGTTGACAAGGATACCTCCGTTGAAGAAGCGATGGAAAGTCCTGTCGAAATTCTTTACGAAAAAGTGGTAAACGCACTTGAAATAATGCTATAATGTGTATATAATAAAAAGCATAATATATAAATTAAAGGAGTTACAGCAATGAAGGTAAGACTGCCTAAGCACAGAGAATTTTTAATCAAATTTGAGGACGGTTATCCGCTTGAAAAGGAGGCGTGGGAGGCGCTCAACAAAATCGTTACGGATTATTCCGTTGACGGCAAGAGCGTTTATACACCGACCTTTATAGAGGACAACGAGGACAAGGTTAAAAAATTACAGGAAAAGTATGAGTTCACATACGAAATTATTGAAAAATAAAGTGAGATAAATATGTCGGAAAACAAGATTTTTACTGTTGCAACATCGCATCTTGATACTGTTTGGAGATGGGAGCTTGCAAAGACAATAGAAGAATTTCTGCCGGACACCTTTAACAAAAACTTTGATTTGCTTGAAGCATACCCCAATTACAGATTTAATTTTGAGGGCACTTACAGATATGAGCTTATTGAGGAATACTATCCTCAGGCATTTGAGAAAATCAAAGAATATGTTAAGCAGGGCAGATGGTGCGTATCGGGCTCTGCATATGAAAACGGTGATGTAAACATCCCCTCACCCGAAGCATTATTCAGAAATTTTCTTTACGGTAATCACTACTTTAAAACCAAGTTCAACAAGGAGTCAAAGGATATTTTTCTGCCCGACTGCTTTGGCTTTGGCTATGCGCTTCCGAGCATTGCAAAGCATGCAAATCTGCTTGGCTTTTCCACACAGAAGCTCGGCTGGGGCGGTGCCTATCAGCGTCCGTTTGATATAGGAATTTGGAGGGGCGTTGACGGCAGTGAGATTTACGCCTGCTTAAATCCCCTTTCATACAGATACAAGTTTGACGGTGATGTTCGAGGCGACAGAGAAATTATAGATAAGCTTGCAAATAACGGACTCAATATCGGTCTGCCGTGGGTTATGAACTATTACGGCACGGGCGATTGGGGCGGTGCGCCCACGGAGGAAAGCGTAAAGGCAGTTAATGCAAGCCAATACAATAATAAAAACGACGAGCATACAAAGGTTATTTCTGCATCCTCGGATGAAATGTTTATTGAGCTTGACAGGCTTCCTAAGAGCGAAAAGGAGGGCTTGCCTGTTTGGGATAACGAGCTGGTTATGCGCTCGCACGGTGCAGGCGGATACACCTCAAGGGCAATGAGCAAAAGACTTAATGCGCAAAACGAGGTGCTTGCAGACTACTGTGAAAAATCTGCGCTTACTGCAAGCCTTTTGACATCATACAAATATCCGAGCGAAATAATTGACAGCGCTTGGAAAAAGGTTATCGCACATCAGTTCCACGACGATATTCCGGGCACATCTACAATGCTCCAGTACAACGACAGCTGGAATGATTATTTTGTATCGCTGTCGCAGTTTAAGTGCGAATATGAAGCGTCAGTAGGTGCAATAGCAAATGAGCTTGACACCTCCTGGTGCAAGGACTGTGCCGTTATAGTAAACAATCCTGTACCGACAAAGCGCAAGGGTGCTGTTGAAGCAAGAGTTAAGCTGAGCAGAAACGCACGCTATATCAAGGTTTTGGACAGCAACGGCAAGGAGGTTCCGAGTCAGGTTGTCAGAAAGCAGGGCAAGGAATTTGATATCATTTTCCTTGCGAGCTTCAGCTCTATGGGCTACAAGGTTTACGATGTACAGGGTGCCGATAAAAAATACGGCGGCAAAACGGACCTTAAGGTTACCGAGCACACCTTGGAAAACAGCAAATACAGGCTGATGTTTAACAAGAACGGCGATATAGGCTCAATTATTGACAAAAAGCTAAAGGTACAGCTTTTGTCTGCTCCTATTAAGCTTGGCTTATACCACGATATAGGCGAGCTTAATTATCCCTCATGGGAGATGAGGAAGGAGGACCTTGACGCTAATCCTTACTGCTATGCAAACACACCGAGCTTTGAAATTCTTGAGGACGGACCGGCAAGAATAGCAGTTAAGGTTACAAGAGAAGCCGAATACAGCAAGGTTGAGCAGGTTGTATCAATGGAGGCAAACGGCGAGGTTATCAGAGTTGACAACTATATTGACTGGCTCTCGAGAAGAACGCTGATGAAGGCACAGTTCCATTTGAGCTGTACAAACGACAATGCAAGCTACGACCTCGGACTCGGATATATCACAAGAGGCACAAATACTGAAAATCTGTATGAGGTGCCTGCACAGAAATGGGCAGATTTGACCGACGAGTATAACAGATTCGGCGTGAGCATATTCAGTGATTGCAAATACGGCTGGGATAAGCCGGACGACTGCACACTGCGTTTAACCTGTATTCACACTCCTGCAGGAGCCTTTACAAAGGACGCGCGTCAGGATTTGCAGGATATCGGAAGAAACATATTCTCCTTCGGTATTTTCAGCCACAAGGGCGTAATAGGCTCTGCTACACAGCTTGAGGCTCAGATGTTTAATCAGAAGATGGTTGCATTTAGAACATCCTCAAAGCGCGAGGGAGCATTGGGCAGTGAATTTACATTTATGAATATCAGCACTCCCGGTGTTATTGTAAGAGCGGTTAAGAAGGCTATGGATGACGACAGCATCATTATTAGAGTTAATGAGGGTGTCGGCAAGGAGCACAGGGGCGTTGGCATAAAGCTGTTCGGCGAAATAACCGAGGCGCAGGAATGCTATGCAAGCGAGGAAGTAATTAAGAATATAAAAATTACCGACGGAGCAATAAGCTTTAACATAAAGCCCTTTGAGGTAAAAACCTTTAAGTTAAAGCTAAGCTGTGAGAAAAACAAGGCGCAGGAAAACTATAAGAAGCTTGATTTGGAATATAACACATCTGGTATTACAAGTGACAGCTACAAGGTTAACTGTATTTTGCAGGCGAGCGGTTGTTCGCTTCCCGACGAGCTTATACCGAAAGCGCTAACGGTCCACGGCATTACATTTAAGATGCCTAATGCCGAAATGGACAAAAATGTTCTTATACCGAGAGGACAGGAAATTTCCATACCTAAAGGCTCTACAAAGCTTTATATGCTTGCCGCAAGCGTTATAGGCGACAAGGATATAGTTATTATGGCTGATAATAAGGAAAGACCTGTTACCGTACATTCTATGAGAGAGCCTGTCGGTCAATGGGATATGGCAGGACTCGATCAGGTGGCAAGGGTTAAGGACGCCACTGTGGGACTTGAATTTACTCACACGCATCATCCCGAGGGTAATATTGCAAACGGCCGAGCATATTTCTTCCTGTACGAAATTGATGTGCGTGGCTGTAAGGCGATAACACTCCCCGAGGAAAACAAGGTTGTTATTTTGGCAATGACGGCGGTTAAAAAATTCTCAAACACATATTTAGCCACAAGGCTAACCGATACGGTTGAAGAGAATTACAGCTTCGGTGAAATTCCGCCTATTGACAAAATAATTGACAAGGCTGATTTTATTACTATCCGTGCCGGAAAAATACAGGACCAGATTAAAGGCGGCAAGGGTAAGGGCTTCAAAAGAGATAATATTGTTACAAACATTATCCGTTCTTATACAAAGAGCGAATGGTAAATTTGTATAGGGTAACAGCATAAAAACGTCCCCACAATACACAAGTATTGCGGGGATGTTGTTTTATTCGGAGTCGTTTTCAAACAGAGGAGTTGAGAAATACCTTTCGGCTGTATCGGGAAGAACGGTTACAACCGTTTTGCCCTTGCCGAGCATTTTTGCAAGCTTTCTTGCGGCGGCAACATTTGTACCGCTGCTGATGCCGCACATAATGCCCTCAAGCCTTGCCAAATCCTTTGAGGTTTGAATTGCCTCCTCGTCGGTTATGATGCAAATATCCTCATAAATTTGCTGATTAAGTATTTCGGGTATTACTCCGTCACCGATGCCCATTTGATTATGTGTGCCAACCGTACCGCCTGCAAGGATTGCGGCATTTTCGGGTTCAACTGCCCAAATTGTAATGCTTGGATTTTGTGCCTTTAAAACCTCACCGATGCCTGTAATTGTTCCGCCTGTGCCGATGCCCGAACAGAAGCCGTCGATATTCCCTGCTACCTGTTCAAGTATTTCAAGCCCCGTGTGGTGTCTGTGGACCATAGGATTAGCAGGATTTTCAAACTGCTGCGGTATATAAACATTCGGGTCGTTTTCTCTCATTTTGATGGCTGTTGCAAGACATTCCTCGATACAGTCTCCTATATTGCCTGCGTCGTGAATTAAGATAACCTTTGCGCCGTAATGCTCAACAAGCATTCTTCTTTCGTGAGAAACAGAGTCGGGCATAATGATTACGGTTTTGTAGCCTCTTACGGCACCGACAAGTGCAAGTCCTATGCCCTGATTTCCCGAGGTGGGTTCGACAATAATTGTGTTTTCATTAATCAGGCCCTTTTTCTCAGCATCGCAAATCATATTATAGGCAGTTCTTGTTTTAATAGAGCCTCCCACATTTAAGCCTTCAAACTTAACTAAAATATCGGCTGAATCCTCATCTACCATTTTATTAAGCTTAATCATCGGGGTGTGCCCCAAAGCCTCAAGCACATTATTATATACCATAATATCTTCTCCGTAACAATAAATAAATTTTACCGAAAAACATTATAGCATAAATGCATCAAACAATAAAGCAAAATTTTGCGCTTGAGTAAAATTATTTTGGCATATTATTATTTTTGAAAACCTGAATTTGACCGGATTCGTCCATAGTTAACAGTAAAACCTCCTCAGCCTTTAAATTGCGCTGGGATAATATCTTATTAAGCTGTTTTCGGCTAACCTTTGCAGAAATAAGATTTTCCTCCATAACAATTCCGTCAACAATTAGGTTTGTGCAAATTCCCGAACGAGAAGGAGAAAGGTTGAAATCCTTTGGATTTAAAGGTCTTTTCAGCGGCTTTGGCAAAAATGATATTTTTCCGTTATCCTCCATAATGGCGCAATCAATATCGGATAAATCAAAATATCCCTGTTCCCTCGCCTGTGTTAAGATGTCGTTAATATCTATTTGCGCTTTTTTGAGCGCTTTTCTATCGATATTTCCCTGCTCCATTATAATTATCGGCTTGCCCATAACAAAGGCTCTGATTTTGTTGCTTTTTCTTGAAATGAATGCAAGAAAAATTTCCATCAGTGCAAATGTTGTCATAGCAACAACGCCGCGCCACCAATTCTTATCTACATTTGTTGCCATTTCTGCGCCTATTGAGCCTATCGTAATTCCTACAACATAATCTAAAAATGACAATTCGGACAGCTCGCGGTATCCCATTATTTTTGCCAAAATAAATAAAACAACATAGGAGCCCAAGGACAAGGCAAGTACATATAAAGCTTCCATAAAATCACCAAGATTAGTATTTGTTGCAAAAAACAAATTACCAAAAAAATATGTGATTAATTTATTCCAAATAAATTGCCGTTATATGAATTATAATTACTTGATTTAATGAGCGTTTTATAGTATAATAAATCTGTTATAACATACTTATTTGTGAAAGATAAGTTAATATTTGTATAAAGCGTAAAACAAGAGGAAGAAAAATTGATTACATTTTTATATTCCATTGTGATATTTGTCGCCACTATCATCGGAGCATTGGTAGGAATGGGCGGCGGAGTAATAATAAAGCCGGTGCTTGATTTGATGGGATATCACACGGTTGAGGTGGTTGGCTTCTTTTCAACCTGTGCGGTATTTGCAATGAGCATCAGTTCATCGGTTAAGCACATAAAGGCGAAAACCGAAATGCAGCCAAAGATAGTTTTGCTCGTTTCGCTCGGCTCAATTATCGGCGGTATTGTGGGAAACGAAATATTTGATGCGGTATTTGAAAGGTTTAATTCCGATATCGTAAAGGGCATTCAGGCAGTTATAATTGCAGCCTTTTTAATATTCGTTATATTCTATGTTAATATGAATCTCAAAACCTTTAAGCTGCATAATCCTGCGGCGATACTTGCAACAGGTCTGTTTTTGGGATTAATGAGCGCATTTTTGGGCATCGGAGGAGGACCGATAAACACAGCGTTCCTTGTGCTTTTGTTTTCCTTTACCGTAAAGGAAAGCGCGGTTTATTCGGTTGCGATAATTTTTTTCAGTCAGCTAAGTCAGCTTATTACCATATTTATAAACAACCAATTTAAGCCTTATTTACAATATTGGCCAATTATTTTGATTGCAATGGCAGTATCGGTAATAGGCGGTATTATCGGCTCAAAATTAAACAGAAAATGCTCTAATAAGGTAATTACAAAGGTATTCAGCATTACTCTTGCCTTTGTTGTTATAATAAACATTTACAATGCCGTAATAGGATTTACAGCATAGACGACGGTTAGTTTACAACGGATTTTATCCAAAGGAGATAATCTATGTCAAAGAAAAACATCATATTCTATTTCAGCGACCAGCAGAGATGGGATACAGTAAACGATGAGGTTACGCCTAATATTATGAAGCTGGCGAGCGAGGGTGTTAAGTTTGAAAACAACTTCACCTGTCAGCCTGTATGCGGACCTGCCCGTGCATGCCTTCAAACAGGTGTGTACGCAACGCAATGCGGATGCTATTGGAACGGAATTCCGCTTCCGAAGGACATCACTCCTCTGGCTCATTATTTTAACGAGTCGGGATATCAAACCGCATACATAGGAAAGTGGCATTTAGCCTCGGACAGATTGCCGGGCATCGGCTATCATTGTGAAAAAACAGCAGTCCCCAAGGATAAGCAGGGAGAATATCAATACTGGCGCGGGGCCGATGTTTTGGAATTCACCTCTCACGGCTATGACGGCTTTGTGTTTGACGGAGAAGGCAACAAAATTGATTTTACGGGATACAGAGCAGACTGTATAAACGACTTTGCTCTTGAATTCCTTGAAAACAGGGATAAGGAAAAGCCATTCTTTATGTTTATAAGTCAGCTTGAGCCACACCATCAAAACGACCATCACTGCTATGAGGGCTATAAGGAAACGATAGATAATTATAAGGATTATCCCATTCCTGAGGATTTGTCCTTCCTAAAGGGCGACTACAAGGAGATGTATCCCGATTATATGTCGGCAATTAACCGTCTTGACTATAATGTGGGAAGGCTTGTTGATAAGCTCAAGGAGCTTGGAATTTACGATGACACAATCATCATTTACACAAGCGACCACGGTTCTCATTTTAAGACGAGAAATCCCGAATACAAGCGCTCCTGCCACGAAAGTGCAACACACACGCCTCTTATTATTAAAGGCGGAGTCTTTGAGGGCGGCAAAAAAGAGGAACGCTTATCTTCTCTTATTGATATTCCGCCTACGTTACTGTCGCTTGCAGGAATACCTATCCCCGACAGCTATATGGGTGTAGATTTAACAAAGCAGGTTGATAATCCCGAAATCAAGCGCGATTGCGTATTTATGCAAATCAGTGAGGCATCAAATTCGAGGGCAATAAGAACCGACAGATTTAAGTATGCCGTTAGAGATATTGCTGTTACGGGTTATGCTCATCACAGCGCAAGGGCTTATTTTGAAGACTATTTGTATGACCTTGAAAAAGACCCTAACGAAAAGAATAATCTTATCAAGGACAGCAGATATGCAAAGGTTAGACAGGAGCTAAAGTATTTGCTCATAGAACAAATGGTAAATGCCGGCGAGGAACGCCCGGTAATTCTACCTGCTTTGAAAGCGAGGAAAAAATAAATGGAACAAAAGAAATATTTAACTATGAAGGAAAGAATTTGCTTCACATTAGGCGCATTCGGACGATCCGGCATATATACACTTATGTCAATGTTTACGCTTGTATTCTTCCAAAACGGAGCAGGTCTTTCACTTTCACAGGGTACTACAATCATTCTTATAGGCAGAATATTCGACGCTCTCAACGACCCGCTTATGGGTATGCTTGTTGACAGAACAAAATCAAAATGGGGCAAGATGAGACCTTATCTTCTCTTCTCCCCCGTTCCCATTGCTATATGCACAATTTTGCTTTTCTCTGCGCCGTTTAAGGACGGTTCAACAGCCGCATTTGTATGGGCTCTTGTTACATACATTCTTTGGGGTGTAGCATTTACGGTTCAGGATGTTCCTTTCTGGGGACTTTCCTCCGTTATTACACCGCTTGAAAGCGAAAGAACATCTTTCCTTTCAACAGCAAGACTCGGCTCAACCTTTGGAGGTATTTTACCTGCATTATTAGTTCCGATTTTATATCAGAGCAATATGGGCTATTCAAAGGGCTTCTTTATCAGCGCAGTAATTTTTGCAATTCTCGGAAGCGGTCTTTCAATTCTTATCTTCTTTGTTTCAAAGGAAAGAGTACCGAAGATGGACCACACTCCGTCCTTCAAGGAAACCTTTGTTGTTCTCGGCAAGGACAGACTGCTCATCATAGTTATTTTTGCAGCGCTTCTTGGCTCAACTATGGTAACGGCTAATCAGTGTGCAGACTACATAGGCAACTATATTATCATTCAAAACTATACTGATTTCAGTCAAATTTTTGACGCGGCAGGCAAGCTGATACCAAATGTTGACGCCGCTGCAGCATATGATTTTTGGATTCCGAGAGGAACTATCGTAACAACACTTACGGTAGCAATCGGCGTAGGTATGGTTCCTGCAATGGCAATATTCCCTATTCTTCGCAAGAAGCTCAGCTTAAAGCAAATCTACATCGGTTCTGCCGCATTCGGACTTATTGTTCACGCTCTTTGCTATGTTGTATTCCAGGGTGATGTTTCAAATGTTAACATCTATATCCTTTGGGTATTCCTGTTCTTAATGGGACTTCCGCTTGGAATTTACAATGTAATCACCTATGCTTTGATTGCCGACTCCGTTGATTATATGGAATGGAAAACAGGAGAAAGACACGAGGGTGTTTGCTTCTCGTTCCAGACCTTCCTTTCAAAGGTTAATGCAGCCATTGCAACCTTTGTTTTCGGTCAAATTCTCGGAAAGAGCGATTTCAAGGCAGTTGACAAATCTCTTGTTGATATTGAGGGCAGACAGATTTTCTTCCAGCAGTCCCCCGAAACTCAAAAGATGCTTTTGGCTCTTGTAACAATCATTCCGGCAGTAGGCTTCCTGCTCACAATCATTCCTATGCTGTTTAACAATTATACCGGCAAAACAAAGGAAAATGCACAGAAGGAGCTTGAGGAAAGACGCCAGAAGGTTATGGAAAGCACCGAAGCATAATAAATATTCAAGCTAAAACAAAATAAAGCCTCAACGGTTAAGCTCATCGCTTTGCCGTTGAGGTTTTTTATTTAAGGAAACAGGCTTATAAGTAGGAATATACAAACCTTACAATATTGCTGTCGTTTGCATAAAAAATAGGCAACACCCAAATGGGTATTGTTTAGTTGTGCGAGAGACGGGACGCGTCAAAACGCATTTCGTGTTTGAATACCTTTGCAGACAAAGGTATAATAAACACTTCATACGTTTCTCCTTTCAGCGACGGTACAAGTATCCGTCGCTGGATTTTTTAAAAATACAGATAAAGTGAGACTGTCGTTTGCATAAAAAATAGGCAACACCCAAATGGGTATTGCCTATTTTTGGTGCGAGAGACGGGACTTGAACCCGTACGAGTCGCCCCACACGCCCCTCAAACGTGCGCGTCTGCCGATTCCGCCACTCTCGCTCAACGGTATAGATTATAACAGAATATTATCCGAATGTCAACAGTTTTTTACACTTTTTTAGAATAGAGATGATATATATTTTGGTGAATCGATAATTGCATCGGGATTTTCGCTGAAAAGCGCTTCAAAGCTTCTAAATCCCCAGGAGCACGCAATGATTTCTATATCGGCATTTTTGGCTGTTCTGACATCAACCTCACTGTCGCCGAAATAGATTGCCTCGCTCGGCTTACAGCCGACAGCCTTAAGCGCCATAAGCGTTGTTGTAGGGTCGGGCTTAGTGGGAACGCCGTCAACACAGCCGACAACATAATCGAAATATCCTTTTCCGAAGATATGCTCAACCATACCCTTTGCCGCCTTATCGGGCTTATTTGTGATAACGCAAAGCTTAATTCCCTTTTCCTTTAAAATATCAAGCTGTTCGGTGATGCCGTCATATGCGTGTGCATTATCTAATTTTATACTGTCATACAAGGGCTTAAATTCCTCATAACGAGCGCTTAAGGTATCCTCATCGAGAGAATTTTCAAAGGCTCTTGCAACAAGCCTTTTAGCGCCGTTGCCCACAAATTTTTTATAGTCGTCCGTAGTCCACGAAGCATCGTAGCCGTATTTTTTGAGAAGTATATTGCAGGCATTGGCAAGGTCGTCAATAGTATTAATTAATGTTCCGTCAAGGTCAAACAAAGCGCATTTAATCATATAAATCACTCAAATCCTGTTCTTTCTTTTTCATTTGCTTTTTTACAAAGGTCCAGGCTAAAACAACAACCGCAAAGCCTGCAACGCAGGCGGATTCAATATAAATCCTTCTGTCCCTTGCTTTACTGTCGGCACTGATTTGACCGCTTTTAACCTTGGACCAAAGATTGTTTTGAAGCTCAAGAATATTTTGCGGCAGGTTTGAAAAGGTTTGAAAAGCAGGTGCTTGCTTTGGATATACCGCCTCATTGCCGTAAAGTGATGATTCCTCATTTTCCTCTACTGTTTTGTTAGCCGAAGCGTAATAGATATATTCCTCATTTTCAAACGCCACCTCGGGCTCGTGCATAAAGTTTATAAAGGCTTCAGCGCCCTTTTTATTCTGTGCACATACAGGAACGCAGAATGCATCATAAAAAGCATTTACGCCCTCCTTGGGGTATGCAAAGCCTATATCCTCATTGTTTTCTTTCATAATAGCATAGTCGCCTGCATAATAGGTTGCAAATGCATATTCGCCTGACTCCATAAGGTTGAACACCTCGTCCATAACATATACGGGATTAACCTTATCCTTTTGCTCGGCAAGCAGATTTGCGGCGTTTATCCAGTCCTGCCTGTCGTCTGTATTAAGGCTTTGACCGAGCATAAGCTGTGCAATAGCAAAAGCATCACGGCTGTTGTTAAACATCAAAACCTTACCGCGATACTGTTCATCCCACAAAACCGACCACGAATCCGGTTTTTCCTTTACGAGCGTTTTGTTATAGAGAAGAATAGTGTAGCCTGTGTTAAAGCACACTGTATATTTTTGATATGGGTCAAAATAGAGATTTTTGCAGTCTTCGCGAATATATTTCATATTAGGGATATTGTTATAATCAAGCTCCAAGAGCATATTTTCGCTTATAAGGCGTTCTACCATATAATCGGACGGTACAATAACATCATATGAAACGCCGCCGCCTGCAAGCTTTGAATACATATTTTCGTTTGATTCAAAATTTGTATAATTAACCTTTGCGCCTGTCAGCCTTTCAAACTCCTTAACAACATCCATAGAGCCGTCCGAGCCGTCGGAAATATATTCTCCCCAGTTATAGACGTTAACGGTTGTGCCCTGAAGCCCCAATGAAGCGTAATACTTTTTTTGCTCGTCACTGAAATAATCTTCATCTGCAAGGGCAACAATGCTCATACCCGAAAGACAAAGCACAAGAGACAATATGAAGGCTAATGATTTTTTAAAATATTTCATTTTTTAGCCTCCTTTTTATCTGCCCTGCTCTGCGCAATATTCATAAGCACAAGAAGCACAAGGATAACTGCAAACATCAGGGTTGACAGCGCAAACATATCCGGCTTTACTCGCTTTTTGGTTAGTGAGAAAATATAGATAGGAAGCGTTTGGAAGGACGGTCCGTTTGTAAAATACGATATAATGAAGTCATCAAGAGAAAGCGTAAAGGACATAACACAGCCTGTAATAATTCCTGTCATTATTTCCGGTAAAACTACCTTCATAAACGCAGGAAACGGCTTACATCCCAAGTCCACCGCCGCCTCGTAAACATTCATATCAAACTGACGAAGCTTAGGCATAACATTAAGCACGACATAGGGCAGGCAAAAGGTTACGTGAGCAATCAGCAAGGTTGAAAAGCCCAAAACCTCCGCTCTCTTTACCATTGTGCCGGCAAATACAAAAAGAAGCATCATAGATATACCCGTTACGATTTCGGGATTCATCATAGGTATATTTGTTGCCATCATCATTGATTTTTTGTAAAGCTTGTTTTTTGACATAAAAAGTCCGACGCTTGCCGTAATGCCGAGAAGCGTGGAGACGCCTGCGGTTGCAAACGCAAGAATGACGGTATTCTTGAGTGCATCCATAGCGGCTCTGTCGTGAAACATTTCCTTCCACCAATAAGTAGATATGCCGTCCATAATATATGTGCTTGTTGACGAATTGAACGAAAACACCATCATAACGGCAATAGGAGCGTACAAAAACAGAAAGATAAGCGCCATATAAAGCTTAGAAACAGGAGATGTGCGTTTTTTCATATTACAACACCTCCGTCTTCGGTTCCGTCGTCAAAATAGTTCATAATGCCGAGGCAAATAAAAATCAATATCATCAGCACAAAGCTTAATGCCGCGCCGAGATTATAATTATTGGCAGACTGGAACTGGGTTTCAATAACATCGCCGATAAGCACAATTTGACCGCCGCCGAGCTTTTGAGTGATATAGAAGGTTGATACGCAGGGCACAAAAACCATAGTTATACCGCTTAAAAGGCCGGGAACAGACACGGGAAGAATAACCCTTTTTAATGTTTGAAATCTGTTTGAGCCGAGGTCCTGCGCCGCCTCTACAAGAGAGTTATCCATTTTTGACAAAACGGAATAAATGGGCAAAATCATATACGGCAGAAAATTATACACCATACCTAAAATGACTGCCCCGCCCGTGTTTAGCATATGAACCGGCTTAAGACCTATGCTTGTGAGAAGCGTGTTTATAACGCCGCTGTCGCCGAGAATTGTCATAAGGCTGTATGTTCTTATAAGGAAATTCATCCACATAGGAAGCATAACGAGCAAAACAATGGTCCTTTGGGTTCTTGCAGTATGCTTTGATAGAAAATAAGCAAAGGGATAGCCTAAAGCAAGACAAATGACCGTTGCAAGCAAGCCGTATAAAATCGACAGCAGAATTGTGGGAACATAATCCTTTATATCTGCAAAATTATTTAATGTAAACGCACCCGATTTATCCGTGAAGGCATAATATGCAACCATTATCAACGGTGCGATAATAAACAAAAGGGACCAAACGAGATATGGCTTATCAAGAAGCTTTTTAGGGAGATTAGTCGTCATTTTCTTCCTCCCAATTATATGAAGCGTCGGAAATATGGTCCATTTCGTCCGAGAAGGTTGAATAGTCGCCGAATTCGCCCGAATACTCGCTTCTCTTCATAATATGAATAGCGTCAGGCTCGATATACATACCGATGGTGTCCCCAACCTTCAAATTTTCCTGTGTGGTTTGAATCATCCAAATAAAGCCGCCGACATCAACAAGAATTTCAAAATGCACACCCTTAAAGGTTACGCTTGTTATTTTTCCTGTTAGGGATGCGCTTGCGCCCGGCTCAACTATACGGATATCCTCGGGACGAACAACGGCTTCTACAAATTCATTTTTTTCAAAGCCCTTATCAAGACATTTAAACTTTACGCCTCCGAAGGTAACAAGATAATCGTCGAGCATAATTGCGTCAACAATATTTGATTCGCCGATAAAATCTGCAACAAACGCATTAACAGGCTCGTTGTAGATATCCTCGGGAGTGCCGATTTGCTGAATTTTGCCCTTATCCATAACCACAACCGTATCGGACATTGAAAGAGCCTCCTCCTGATCGTGAGTTACATATATAAAGGTGATGCCAAGCTCCTTTTGAATATTTTTCAATTCTCTTTGCATATCCTTGCGAAGCTTTAAATCGAGAGCGCCGAGCGGCTCGTCCAAAAGCAAAATATGCGGCTTGTTTGCCAAAGCTCGAGCGATTGCCACTCTCTGCTGTTGACCGCCCGAAAGCGAATCGATGCTTCTTTTTTCAAAGCCCTTGAGATTAACAAGCTCAAGCATATCCGCAACGGTTTTGCGGATTTCGGACTTTGGCATTTTTTGAAGCTGAGGTCCGAATGCTATATTTTCATACACATTTAAATGAGAAAAAAGAGCATAACGCTGGAAAATGGTGTTCACCTTGCGCTTATGCGGAGGAACATCATTAATTCTCTTACCCTCGAATATAATATCGCCCTCCAAAGGCTTAACAAAGCCTGCTATTGCACGCAGGGTTGTGGTTTTACCGCATCCTGAGGGACCGAGGAGTGTTATGAACTCTTTTTCGTTAATGTATAAATTCAAATTTTCAAGCACGACATTATCGCCGTACGCTGCCTTAATATTCTTCAAATCAATAATCTTCTTGTTCAATTATGCACTTCCTCTTTATTGCAGGATTTTAACCCCTCACGATTTACGATAATATCATACCGCATTAAAGTAAATATATAATTTTTATAATATAAAGTCAACAGTTTTAGACAAAAATTCCAAATAAAATAAGGCAGGTGGAATTACCTGCCTCGTATATATGCTTGCATATTTAAAAAGTCAGAATATTTTTTTATCAACGGATTTGCCGGCAACGGCAAGCTCTGCGGTTTCCAAAACCCTTGTAAAATCGCATACAATCGACTTTGGCTTTTTTGACGGGTCATCCATTGACATAGGTACAAAATAATAGTTTTTATAATTCATCAGCATACCGATATTTTTTGCGGCGGCGCCTAAGGCATCATTTGTTGAAACGCCTATAACGACAGGCTTGGAATTTCTAAGATGCGACTTTACAGCCATTGTGACGCAGGTGTCGGTTATTCCGTTTGCAAGCTTTGCAAGCGTGTTTCCCGTACAGGGTGCAACAATCAAAACATCAAACATTTTTGCAGGACCGATGGGCTCAGCCTGCACGATGGTATGAATAATATCGTTATTTGTAAGCTGTATCAGCTTATCTCTGAAATCCTCGGATTTGCCGAATCTTGTATCGGTATTATATGCATTTTCGGACATAATAGGAATAACATTATGTCCTTTATCGGTTATTTCCTCTATGGCCTTTAGGCCTTTTGAAAAGGTACAAAACGAGCCTGTTAAACAGTAGCCGATATTCATAAAATTACTCCTTTGCGTGTATCATATTTTCCACTGCCCTGCCTACAATGATGCCTGCCGATTTCGGTGAGAATTTGGCAGGAAGCCCCCGTGCAATAACAAGATTTATATTAAGGCTTTTTGCAAAATGAGTGTCAACTCCGCCGGGAAAGGACGCCAAATCCAAAACTGTCACGCCGTCCTTCATTGAACGAAGCTCTGCCTCGTTTATAACGGGATGAGGAACGGTATTAAACACAAAATCATAGGAATTTTTGTTTTTAAGCTTTGCAATGTCTATGGTATTTGCGTTATTGCACTGAGCAAGGGCTCTGGCATTTATATCTCTTGCACAAACGGTTATATCGGATGTAAACACGCTTAAATATTTGTGAAGCGCCTTTGCAATTCTTCCGTATCCGATTATCAATATGTTTGAGCCGACAAGGCTTATGTCACTGCTTTGGCAGGCAAGGGCTACGGCGCCCTCTGCAGTTAAGTAGGCATTTTGCAGGGCAAAAGCTTCGTTTTTTGTATAATCGAATACATTATTTGAACAAACATTGCCTGCAAAAACGGGAATTTCGTTATAATCGGTAAAATTTTTAGGATTAACACCAAGCAAAACAAAGTCGGCATTATTTAAACAATTAACCCTTGAAAATCCCCTTTTTTCAAGGTATTCACAAGAATATACAATACGCTTATCGGTTGTTTCAGGTAGAAAAAACTTTGTCATAATTGTATCACCTTTTACATTTTATGAAGCAAAGCCAAAAAGGGTGTTTATTTTTTATATAAAAAGTAGTATAATAAAGTTTAGTATAATTCTGATTAGGAGGATAGCCTTGAAGGATATTGATACATTGCTTAAAACAGCAAAAAAAATTCACTTTATAGGAATCGGCGGAGCGGGTATGTGCCCCATTGCAGAAATTCTGCTTTCTCTCGGATATGAGCTGACCGGCTCTGACAATAATGATACGGAAACATTCAGGAGAGTTGAAAAAGAGGGTGCAAAGGTTTTTCTCGGGCAAAGGAAAGAAAACATCAGTGATGATACCGAGCTTGTTATCTATACAAACGCAATACTTAAAGGCAACGAGGAGCTTGAGTACGCCAAGGCTAATTTCCCCTGCTTTGAAAGAGCAGAGATTTTGGGCGCACTTTCAAGAGTCTTTTCAAACTGTATCGGAATCTGCGGAACGCACGGAAAAACCACAACCTCATCTATGACAACACAGATTTTAATGCAGGCAGGTCTGGACCCGTCGGCAGTAATAGGAGGAAAGCTTCCGCTTATTAACGCATACGGCAGATACGGCAAGAGCGAAAACTTTGTTTGCGAAAGCTGTGAATTTAACAACACCTTCCTCCATATGAATCCGGATGTTACCGTTGTGCTTAACATTGACGAGGACCATTTGGATTTCTTCGGTAATTTGGAAAATATAAAAAAGTCGTTTAGAGAATTCTGTGAAAAGACAACAAGGATAATCATATATAACGGTGACGACGAAAACACGATTGACACGGTTAGGGGCATTGAGGGAAGAAGGCTTATTTCCGTGGGCAGAGGCGACAGCAACGAATGGGTTGCCAAAAACATAAATGTTCCCGGAGGCTTCCACAGCGAATATGACGCATATCATAAAGGCGAATTTGTTACACATATTGAGTTATCGGTACCGGGTGAGCATAATATACTAAATTCCCTTTGTGCATTTGTTGCCGCCTATGAAAGCGGAGCCGACACTCAAAGCATTATCAAAGGCTTAAAGGATTTCGGCGGTGCGGCAAGAAGGTTTGAAAGGCTCGGAACATACTGCGGTGTTACCTTTGCCGACGACTACGCACACCATCCTGCCGAGATTAAGGTAACGCTTGAAGCGGCAAAAAAGATGGGATATAAAAATGTATGGGCGGTTCATCAGCCGTTCACATACACAAGAACCTCCCTGCTGCTTGACGATTTTGCCGAGGTTTTGCAAATTGCAGACAAATGCGTAATAAGTGAAATTATGGGCTCACGCGAGGTAAACACAATAGGCATAAAGGCAACGGATTTGTCCGAAAGAGTTCCTAATTCAGTTCAGCTTGACACCTTTGAGGAAATCTGCGACTATGTTTGCGAAAATGCGCAGGACGGCGATTTGGTTATTACCTTAGGCTGCGGAGACGTATATAAGGTTGCAAGAATGATGTGCAAAAGGCTGAAAGAAAAGGAAGAAAGAGAAAACTAAAAATGATGGAATATAAGATATCCGACTTTGCCACGGATGATTCCAAGGCATTGCGAATTGAGATTTTTGTAAACGAGCAAAGGGTTCCTGTCGAGCTTGAAATAGACGATAAGGATCAAGCAGGCAAGGCAAAGCATATTGTGTTATATGACGGCGAAACGCCTGTGGCTACTGCAAGATTTTATCTTGAGAGCGAAAATATGTGGCATATAGGCAGAATTTGTGTTTCAAGGGAAAGACGAGGCACGGGATTAGGCAGAGAATTGCTTGAAATTGCCGAAGCGGAAATAAAGAAGCTCGGCGGTGACAAGGCATACATTTCGGCGCAAACACAGGCAAAGGGATTTTATGAAAGCATTGGCTATAAGGCATACGGCGACACCTATATGGAGGACACCATTGAGCATATAGCAATGTATAAGGATTTATAAACGACACGACATCAAAAGATGCAGAGAAACAAATCATTTCTCTGCATCTTTTAATTATTAATATTTGTACCTTAGAAGGTAATCCTTTGTTCCTTTATCGATACGATTAGACTCACGGATTTTTTGAATAGCCTTGTTTTGTATCCAAGGGGAAAGAACACCGAGTTTAAATATTTCCTCTGTTTTTTGAGAAAATTTTATATACGCAAATGACAGCGCCCACGCAACAGCCATATTGACATAGTAATAATCGCTTTTAATGCCAATAAAAAAGTCTAACACTCTGTCGATATAGTCGTCAACAAGATAGTAATCCATCAGCATAACGACGGCAAGGCGGGTTGAATACTCCTCGCCGTTGTTTAGCGATAACGCAAAGTCGTAATACTCCGATAAATCACTTTTGACAAACTTGAGTGACGAGCAAAAGCTGTCGCATATGCCCCAATTATCAATATATTTTACAAAATCCCCGATATCGCTTTTATGCTCCTCCGCCGTGCATTTTTTCATAGACAGAGTAAAGCCCTTAATCATTCGCTCCTCATAATATTTGCAGGGATTATATAAATTTTCAACAAAGGCTCGCTTCGCAATTTTGCGCATAACAGGCACACGCACACCGATTATTTTTTCCTCGCTTACGGTGGGAACGAGTCTTTTGTGAAATTCCCTATATTCCAAATCCTGATTTAAAAATAATTCTTCTCTTAGCTCCATATAAAAATAATAGCATAATGCATAGGGCTAATCAAGAAAAATAATCGTATAAAAGCTCAAGGTCATTATCTATCAGCGTTACTTCGTTGCCTTTAATTTCGCAATCCACCTTTAAAACATTTATCAAATTGGGATTTGATACATACAGCTTTGCGTTTTCGATATTAATTATATTTCTTTCCCCGCCAAGCGCATTTATTAAATAACGAACCTCCTTGGGATAATAGCGCTTTGAAGCAAGGTCGTATTTTGACAGAATGAGAATGCAGATAAAATACATCATAACAACAAGCACTACGCCGATAAGAATAAAATAAAGCCGGGAATCAGCGTATTTGAAAAGCTCAATTATGGAAGCGCTTCGTTCAAAGCCTACGGCAAGGTGCATAAATCGGGGCACAAGATATCCGACGGCAACTGCAAGGAGATATCCGAAATAAATAAAGGGATTATAAAAAAATAATAGCACGCAGAAAAGCACATTGCTTCCGAAAATAACGGACAGAGCAAGAGTAAGCGTAAAGGGTAATATGAAATTATTCTTAATTCGTGAAAAGAGTGCGATATAAATACCGACAGGCAAAAACAAGTTTGCATAATACTGACCGGTAAGAAATTCGGAAGTGGATTTCGGCGGATTATCAGGTCTTGACAAAAATGAATTTATTACACCCGATACGATTTCGTTATTTATAAGATATGAGCCGGAATAGCCTTTAAAATAAATCATTTCCCCTAACCTGCCGTCAAACATCATAGAATATGCGTTATTAACAGCGCCGAAAAGCGTGGGCTTTTGTGCAAGGGTTGCGGCAAGCAGGGACATCAGTGCATTAACGGGTGCTTTTAACAAATAAAGCAATACGGGCAAAGCAACGGCAATAACCGATGCGCCTATAAAGGAATACTCAAGCTCGGTTTTTTTGAAGCCTAAAGCCAATGCAACAGCATACAGGGTTATAAACCCAATGCCGAAATAGGTTGAGCAAAGGGTGTAAAAAAGGATATCCGACAATACCACGCAGGAGCAAAGGCAGGCAGAAAGCTTGCTGTCATTTGTATAATAAAGCGTTATAAATACCGTACACAAAGCAGAAAACATAAGGCTTATTATTAAGCCGTAATCTGTGTTAGGCAGAAATAGGGATAAAATGCAGAGCAAAAAAGCGGCAAATGCCGTGCAGGAAACAGGAATTGATAAGGGATTAATTACACGATTCTTTGAGATAAAAATATTCATAAAATTATAATTTACCAAAATATTGAAATTATGATAATAACTTAAACTCCTTTTTCGACAAAAACATAATTTTTGAATATTATGAAATAGATGTTTAAAAAAGTAAGAATTAGGTAAATATATATATGAAAGAAAAATCTCAAAGGGTGAAATAAAATGGTTATTAAACGAGGCGACATCTACTACGCAGACTTAAGTCCTGTTGTGGGAAGTGAGCAAGGAGGAGTACGACCTGTATTAATTGTTCAAAACGATGTTGGAAATAAGTTTTCGCCCACTGTTATTGCTGCGGCAATTACGAGCCAGCAGGGAAAAACAAATCTTCCGACGCATATAGAGGTTGACGCAAGAAATTGCGGTCTTGCAAAGGACAGTGTGGTTTTGCTTGAACAGGTTAGAACAATTGATAAAAGACGACTAAAGGAGAAAATGGGTTCGCTTCCGAACACCGATATGACAAAGGTAAACGAGGCAATATCCATATCTATGGGACTATAAAAAATATCCATAAGGTGCTTAGCCTTATGGATGTTTTTTATTCTATACTATTTTGAAAAGCGAATTACATTCCACGAAAACGGCTTAAGCTCGGCGGTAATTATATTGCCGTCGGCTAAAGGCAACTCGTTTTTATGCGGCTTGACATTTTCTGCATCAAAGCCGTTTTCAGCCTTTTTATCGTAGCCGTCCATAGATATAAATTGAACAGGCTTATAGCCCTCAAAGTCCATCAAATTGATATCCAGATTAACACTCTCGTCCTGCGATTTGTTAACTGCAAAAACGGTCAGGCTTTCGTTTTCTTCATCCATTGTTGCGATGGATTCAATATAAGGAACATCGGTAAATTCCCTACAATCATACCTTGGGCAATCTATAATGGGATTTAATGCCACTCCCCTGCCGAAGTTTGACAGATGCTCAAATGGATAAAAAATGGTTTGCTTAAAAATTCTGCCGCCGTTTTCGGTAAAAATAGGTGCGATAACATTAACAAGCTGTGCAAGGCAGGCTATCTTTATTCTGTCGCAGTGGCGAAGCAGAGTAATCATCATAGAGCCTATGAGCAGAGCGTCCTCAAAATTATAGATATCCTCAAGAATATGAGGCGACATACTCCAGCGTTCAAACGGTGCGTTATTGCTGTGATACCACACGTTCCATTCGTCAAAGGAGAGGTTAATGGTTTTCTTTGTGCGCTTCTTTGCCTTTACATAGTCGCAAACGCAGATAACGGAATAGATGAATTCCTCAAGCTCGAGTGTTTTAGCCAAGAATGACGGAGTGTCGTCTGCCTTGTTGTCATAATACTGATGAAGCGACACATAATCTATTGAGTCGTATGCAATTTCAAGAGAGGTTTGCTCCCACTGACCGAAGGTTTTTGAATTTCTTGACGAGCTTCCGCATAGCACGGTTTCAATTCTGTCATCGGTCCATTTCATCATTTTTGACGCTTCGTTAGCAAGCTTGCCGTAGTCGGAGGCAGTTTTAGCACCCATTTGCCAAGCGCCGTCCATCTCGTTTCCGAGGCACCAGAGCTTGACATCCCAAGGCTCGCTGTATCCGTGGGATTTTCTCAAATCCGACCAATATGTACCGCCCTTATGGTTTGTATATTCAACAATATTTCTGGCTTCCTCGGCTGAGCGTGTACCGAGATTAACAGCCATCATACATTCGGTGTTTGCCTTTTTGCACCAATTCATAAACTCGTTTAAGCCTACATAATTAGGCTCCGTTGTTCCCCAAGCCAAATCAAGACGCTTTGGACGCTTTGACACATCGCCGATGCCGTCCTCCCAATTATAGCCGGACACAAAATTTCCACCCGGATATCTTACTATCGGAACATTTAGCTGTTTTACCAAATCAATTACATCCCTGCGAAAGCCCTGCTCGTCTGCAAGGGGATGGTCGGGCTCGTAGATACCGCCGTAAACGGCTCTTCCGAGATGCTCAATGAACGAGCCGTAAATACGGTTGTCTATTTCGCCTATTTTAAATTCCTTTGCAAGTGTGATTTTCGCCTTCATATATTCCTCCTAAAAGCCAAAATGTTTTACCAATCTGTTATATTCCTCGTCCGAAATGTGAAGCATTGAGCCGTGACGGGGATGAAAGTCCAAGCTGAAATCCTTATCGCTTACCGGCTTAAAACGGAGCATATCATCGGTTTGCTGCATAAAATATCTTCCGTCCGAATACATATCCATAATCATAACATAGGTATCGGTGCCGAGAATATTGTACATACAATTTCCCTCAACATTTCTGTCGGTGCAGGCAACAACATTATCGTCATACTCTCTATAAGGACCTGTCAGCCTGTCGGCAACTACACAGCATACTGTTTTTGCACATTCATCCTTATAGTACATATAATATTTGCCGTTTTTTTCTATGATGTCGGCATCTATTGCATCAAGACCGCTTGACGGAGAAAAAAGCGGCATTGGTGTTGTGTAGGATTTAAAATCCTTTGTATATGAATACCATATTGATAAGGGGAGCTCGCCACCGACATTATATACGGAAAAATAAACCATATATGCCTGCCTTTCGCTATCCCAAATTGCTTCGGGCGCCCATATTTTATCGGCAGCTTTTGTGGCTTCAAAATCGTGAAAATCCACAGCAGCTTCATCGTACCAGTTAATTAAATCGTCTGATTTCCAGCTTATTATGCCGTGATTTGAACACCAGCCGTCGCTTGATTTCATATCGGTAGCAACGATATAAAAGCAATCCTTTCCTCTCAACAGAAACGGGTCTCTCATACAAAGGGTGCCCTTGGTTTGCTTTACAACGGGCTTATTTGAATTAAGGGGTTTAAAATGATACCCGTCCTCCGATACAGCAAGGCAAATGCGTTCCTCATCGGGCTCATTGCCCAAAAAATAGCAAAACAAGTATTTCCCCTGCTTTGAAACGGCAGGGAGCGCAAAATCCTTTTCCATAAAGCTCTCCTAAAATTTACTAAACTAATATTATCAAATATAAAAATAAATATCAACATATAATTACAAAAAGTCCTGTAAATAACAGGACTTTTTATCACTATATTATTTTATTGTGACAGCGCAGGTATAGCTTCCGTAAACCCATGCCGTTTTGTTGTTTGCAACTGAAATCTGCATATCGTATGTGCCCGATTCGGTTTTATCCGTAAGGTCACATTTGATAACGATATTATTTTTTGCAATAACGGAATTTGCAGGGGCAACAACGGTTACATAGGTTTGAGATACGCCGTCAATTGTTGCCTTCTTTCCGTCGGGCAAGCCTTCAATCTTTACATTTCGTGATGATATCGGAATTACGAATTCCTTATAGCTGTCGCTGACGGTAACCGTTGCCGTTACATACTCGACAGAATCAATAACTGCAATACCGCTTGCGTTTGCGGCTTCAAAGGTAAAGGTGTTTTCGCCTACCCTGAGCTTTGAAAAGTCTATTGTGCCGATATCCGCCTTGCTGATATTTGCAGAGTCGAGAATACCTCCCTTAAGCTCATTAACGGAATACTTAATATCAATGATGTCATCTGCAAGCTCCTGCGGTTTACCTACAAACGAGGTAGTGACAGGCAGGGTTTGAACCTTTAAAACAGGCAGTGTTACTGAAATATCAGAAAGAGTTTTTTCGTCCTCTGCACTGCTGCGAACATCAATATAATTTGTATCAATTCCCGTACCCTTAAATAAAATAGAGCATTTTTGGTTTACAGGCTCGGTTAAATCAACGGCATCGCCGAAGTTCATTTGAACATAGGCGCTTTCTATTCTGTCAATATAGGTTTTCGGACCTGTGACATATATTCTGTCCTCGGATAAAACGGGCGTTGCAAACATATAGCCGTCTGCAACATTATCCTCGTCATACAAAACATCCACATCAAGCGACTTTGACGAATTAACATCAAAATAGCACTCTATGGAGCTTGGAGATACGGAGGATACCGTATAATCGAGATACTTTGATTTATTGGTAACGATGATGGGAACATTCTGTGCGCCTGTACGCTTAACGCTTGAGGTGTCAAACTTGACGCTTAAATCCTCCTGCTTGATTTGACCTATAATATATTTTGCGCCCGATATGGTTACATTAAGCTCTACGGTATCCTGCAAGGGATAGAACTGTACGCCGAGCTGCTCGGAAACCTGGTCGCCGAGAGAAACGGGAACGGTGAAGGTTATGGTTTTGTTTTCGTCCGTGCCCATATTTAAGGAGGTGCCTATCCATACAAGTATAGCTAAAAGCAGGGATACCACCATAAGATATTTGTCGTTATATATAAGGCTGTTTAAGGAGAATTTTTTGTTTTTTACGGATTTGTTTTCCATTACTTTTTAAACCTCCTTACTAACCTTGATATAATTTTTTCGTCCGATGAATCGCCGTTTGGAATATACTGCTTTGTGAGAATGTCACGCATATCACCGGTTGATATATTGCGCTGTAAGGCTCCGTTTACGGCACAGGAAATGCATCCGTTTTCCTCACTTACAACAAATACAATTGCGTCGCTGATTTCGCTAATTCCGATAGCGGCTCTGTGTCTTGTGCCCAAATCGGAGGAAATATCATTATTTTTAGTTAAGGGAAGTATGCAGCCTGCTGCATATACCTTGTCGCCTCTCACAATCATAGCGCCGTCGTGAAGCGGTGACTTTGGATAGAAAATGTTTTGTATCAGCTCCTTGGAGGCGGCGGCATCGACAACGGTTCCCGTTGATATGATATCTCCCAACAGAGTTTCATTTTCAAATACAATCAGCGCGCCTACCTTGTCGTCAGCCATATCTGCGCAAGCCTTACAGGTTGCGTCAATGGTTTTATTCATTTCCGCCAAATCTACGGCAACGCCTGAATTGAAGATGGTTTTTAAGCTGTTTCTTGCCGTACCCTTACCCATTTGCTCCAAAATATTACGAATTTCGGGGCCGAACAGGATAACTACAATAATAAGGATATTTGAGAATATCAGCCTCATAATATAGCTTGAGGCGTCCATTCTGAAGAAGGTTACGGCAAAATATACAAGTGCAAGAAGAACAAAGCCCTTGATAAGCTGAAATGCCCTTGTTTCTCTTATGATACGGATAACCATATACAATACTACTGCTACGAATAAAATATCTATAACATCAATAAAACCAAAGGTGCCGAACAAGCCTTTGACCTGACTGAAAAATTCGATTATGCTGTTTATCAAATTCTTTAAATACCGAAATTTGAATTCCGCTGTTACAATATCAAACATTTTTTCCATCCCTATTTTTAGATTATATATATAATAACATATTTAATTAAATAAATAAAGTGTTTCACAATTTTTTTACAAGATTAATTAATTTGTTACATTCTGCCTGCGTATTGAAGCAACCAACACTGATTCTTACGGTGCCTGTATCATCGGTTTTAAAATGCTTATGTGCAAGAGGACTGCAATGAAAGCCTGCTCGGGTACAAATATTATGCTTTGCAAGCTCATTTGCAACCCTTTCGCTTGTATAATCCTTAAGGTTAAAGGATATAATCGGCATTGATTTATGAATTACAGGCGGCGGAGTGTAAAGCCTGAGCCCGTCTATATTGGAGAAAGACCTGTAAAGTCCTTGAGCAAGGCGCATTTCGTGGGCATAAATATTTTCTCTGCCTACGGAATTAATAAAATCTATGCCGCTTCCGAGTGAAATAATACCTATATTATTCAAGGTGCCCGACTCAAATTTATCCGGCATAAAATCGGGCTGCTCCAAGTATAATGAAGAGCTTCCCGTTCCGCCCTGCATAAGCTCGCAAAGCTCCGTATTTTCATCAACAGCCATAAAGCCTATTCCCATAGAGGAAAAAAGGCATTTGTGTCCGGGAGCGCACAGAATATCTATGCAGTCCCTTACCATATTTATATCCTCCACTCCTGCTCCCTGTGCCGCATCAACGATAAATCTGATATTATGCCTTCTGCACATTTCGCCTATGCGCTTTATGGGAAAGGTTACGCCGAATACATTGCTTGAATGCATACAGACAACAAGTGAAGTATTACCGTTGAGTGCATTTTCAAAATTCTTTACCGTTTCATCGTCGTCAAAGCTGTAATCGGCAATGTCATAGGTAATAATGCCGTCCTTGGAAAGTCTATGGACAACTCGGCTTACGCTGTTATGCTCAAGCGACGAAATAACAACATGGTCGCCCTTTTTGACACTTCCCTTTATAGCTATATTAAGCGCCTCTGTACAGTTTTTTGTGAAGACGATTCTTTCGGGAGAAGCGCCGAACATATCGGCTACCTTTTCTCTTACATCGTAAATGGCTTCGGCAGTGTTAATGCTCTGGATATAGCCTCCCCTACCACTGTTAAAGGAAAAACAATTATAGGCATTAACGGTTGAGCGAAAAACCGACTGAGGCTTTGGGTAGGTTATGGCGCTGTTATCAAAATATATCATCCGTCATACACCTCTAATATGCGTACCCCCTGCTTTTTAAGAAGCTCTAACGCTTTATCAATATCGCCGAAAACATTTATAACAAAACCGCATCCGTCATTTGCGCTTGGATTTTCTATTCTTGAAACGGTAGGCCTAAAGCCGTTTGCGCGCAGTATTCGTGCACCGCGCTGGGCGTTTGTTACAGAGCCTACCTTTATCTTATAATACAAAAAATCACCCCATTTCCTGTTTATACATACTATGCAGAAATATATCTAGGGTAACAGTAATAATTCGAACCCGTCAAAAATGCAGTATTAAAGCGATATTTGTCGCTTTCGCTGTTGCCTTGTGTCGCTAAGTGTAAAGAATAACTTCTTGACAATGCAAATAAGTATTAGTAAAATGAAGGTATAATTCATTGGAGGATAACTGTTTACTATGGAAGCACAGGTTAAAGAAAAAAGCCCTGCAAAAAGAAAAGCATTAAAAGCAGTAGGCATTATTATAGCAATAATTGCAATAATTGTTATTATAGGGGTTGGTATTATTAATTTTTTGGTTAGGCCTGTCAGCGACAGCAGTGATAAGGCTGTTCCCGTCGGCGGATTGTTGGTATCCGACACAATCGACTACAAGAGCGACGCAAGTGAGGGAATGGAGAAAAATCTTATATTAAAGATATTACAGCTTGTATGGATAAGTTGTGACTCGTCCGACAAAAAGACGCACGAAAGTCAGGTTCCGCCCGAGGTTGATATGCAAAAGGACATACCATATATCAACGATGCAAATCCCTATCACCTGCTTGATGTTTTTCAACCGAAGAACAACACGGAAAAGCTGCCTGTAATTATTGACATTCACGGCGGCGGATGGATGTATGCTACAAAGGACTTAAACGAATACTATTGCAGAGAGCTGGCAAGCAAGGGTTATATTGTTTTCAGCATCAGTTACAGGCTTGCACCCGATGTTACCGTGCCCGAGCAAATTCAGGATACGGCGCAGGCACTGGCATATATCAGCGAGCATTTAGAGGAATACAATACTAACGGCAAGGTTATTTTAACAGGCGACTCGGCAGGCGGTATGCTTGCATTATACAACACGGTGCTTTCGCAAAGCGGCGAATTAAGGGATAAATTCGGCACGGTTAATCCTTTGCTCGACATAAATGCACTTATTCTCACCTCCCCTGTGTCATATATGAAAACCGCAGGCTTTATGGGAGTTTACACAAAAACTCTTTGGGGCACAAGCTACAAGAACAGCGAATTATACGGATATATGGATTTAAGCGAAATAATTGATTATGCCCAAAATATGCCTCCTACATATTTCATTACAAGCTCGGGTGACAGCCTTGCAAACGGGCAAACGCACAGAGCATACGATTTGTTTAACGAAAAAGGAATAAAGTGCGAAATTGTTGATTTCGGCAAGGACGAAAATTCAAAGAAGCTTCCACATGTATTCAGCGTGCTTGATCCGTTTTCTCAAAGCGGTCAAAAGGCAATTAACGGTGCTCTTGAATTTTGCGAAAGCAATATGTAACATTATCATAGCACAAAGCAAATATAAAATCGCTTACACGGCAAGTATGCCTATATAAGCGGTTTTATTTTTTACATAGTATAGCGGTAATAATTAATTTATGTTGATTGATTTTTGTTTTTGTGCTACTATCTAAATAGACTTGTAAAGGAATGATTGTATGAAAATTGCAATATGCGATGATGATTCGGTACAGCTTAAATATATTAACAGCCTTGCAGAAAAATGGAGCAGTATATCGGGAGAAAAAGCCATTATTTCATTATTTACAAATGCTGATAAGCTGCTTTTCGATTATACTCCCGGTTGCTTTGATGTTCTGCTTCTTGATATTCAAATGGAGGGAGAAAACGGTATTTCGCTGGCAAAAAGAATACGCGGCTTTAATGACAATGCATCAATTATCTTTATCACCGCGGTATCGGATTATGTTTTTGACGGATATGATGTAGGTGCAATTCAATATTTATTAAAACCTGTTGATGAGGCCAAGCTGTTTGAATGCCTGAACACCGCTCTAAAAAAAGCACCTGATAAAAAACGGATTATTCTTGAAAGTGAGCAAAGCAGTACCGCCGTTACGATTGATGATATAATTTATTTAGAGGCTTTTTCGCACAAGACAAAGGTTGTACTTATCAACAAAGAGTTTTTTACTAATGAAAGCATTAGCAGTATTGAGAAGAGGCTGGGCAGTGATTTTTACAAATGCCATCGTTCGTATATCGTTAATATAAAGCACATTAATTCAATTAAAAAATATGATGCTGTTACGGACAACGGCTTATCGGTACCCGTAAGCAGACGACTTTATAATGATTTTAACAATGCGTTCATTACATTTTACAGGAGATAAATATACTAAATGGAAACTAAAATAATAGTAATCAGTATTATTGCCGTTTTACTTTTGGCAGTCTTATTGACTGTTTTGATAAGATTTGCAATAAAGCGATATTCGGAGAAAAAGCTTGAAAGCTATCAAAACGATTTGCTTGAAAAGCATTATACCGAGGTTGAGAATATGTACCGCCAGATGAGAGGCTGGCGTCACGACTACAAAAACCATATTGCTACTATGAAAATTCATCTTGAGCAGGGCAATTATGAATTACTCGGCAATTATCTAAATGAGCTTAACAGGGATTTAACCACTGTTGATACCGTGCTCAAAACAGGAAATGTTATGGTTGACGCCATACTAAACAGTAAAATCTCACTGGCACAATCTAAAAATATTTCTGTTGATGCCACCGCTTCTGTACCTGAAAAAATCAGGGTCAGCGATACGGATATCTGTGTTATTATCGGCAATCTGCTTGACAATGCAATAGAGGCTTGCGTTAAGCTTGAAGACTGCGATAAAAGATTTATACGAATTTATATAGGTCTGTTAAAAAATCAACTTTACATTTCCGTTTCAAATTCCGTAGGCGGCGAAATAAAAAAGCAAGGCAAAACTTATTTTAGCACAAAAAACGAAAATCACGGCTTCGGACTGAAACGAATAGATAAAATCGTTTCAAAATACGGCGGTTACATAAACAGACAGGACGAGACAGATGTTTTTGCAACAGAAATTATGATTGCACTTTAACCATTCACGCACGAATCAATACCGTTCGTGCGTGAATTTTCTTTTCTTAAATTTTTTCTGCTATCATAAAGGCGAGGTGAGAAGATGAAACAAAGGACAAAGTATTCCGTATGGGAAAATTCAAAATATATGCTTAAAAGCGTATGGGATAATGACAAATTATCAATGCCGTTAATGGCTATGCATTCATTGTCAAGCATAGGCACCACGCTGATGTCGGCACTGCTTTTGAAAATGCTTTTGGGTATTCTTGAAGACGGTGGTGAGCTGAAAGAAATCTTTATATCAGTAGGCATATTCTGTGCATTATCCGCATTATTTATGGTTCTGAAAAGTGTTCTTGACACAAGGATGGAAATAAGAGCCTTTAATTTGAGATCTGTTTATGAAGAAAAAATTTTAAAGCAGAGCATGGCTGTTTCATACGAAAATATTGAAAGCAGAGAAAAGCGAAGGCTTCTTGAAAAGGCACAGACCTTTGTGGAAAGCTCTAACAGAGGCGCACAAACTATTATATTTAAATTTGCAAAGCTTTTTATGGATTTTCTGGGTGTGTTTTCCGCCTGTGCACTTTTCCTTTATGTTGATTTCAGAATGGCCCTACTGCTTTTAGTTGTGGGTATATGTACCTATTTTGTTTATTCAAACATAGCAGATGAGGACAAGGCGTTTCACAACGAAAGAATACCTAACGAGAAAAAGGTAACATATCTTACCTTGGGCAAACCCACTGAAATTAAGGCGGCAAAGGACATCAGGCTTTTTAATATATCCTCCTGGTTTTCACCTCTTTTAGATATTCTTATGGGTGACAGAGCGGATATTGTAAAACGATGCTTTAAGGTATATACAAAAAACAGGCTTGCAGAAATGCTTCTTGTACTTGTGCGCGAGGGTGCAACATTGTATTTTCTGATAAGTAATGTACTCAACGGCAAAATATCTGTCAGCGACTTTGCCTTTTATTTCGGTCTGCTGAATGCGTTTTCAATATGGATGAGAGGTATGGCTCTTGATTTGGCAGACATAAAGATACTGTCACTGGGCTGTGACGACTACCGTATTTTTGTTGAGCAGGAAATACCGCAGGACAACAAAAAGCCGTCTGTTCCCATTGATTTAAGCAAGCCCTGTACGGTAGAGTTTAAAAATGTTTCCTTTTCCTACGACAAGAAAAAGACAGTTATAAGCAATATTTCCTTTTGCGTAAACAGTGGAGAAAAGATTGCACTCGTGGGTGAAAACGGTGCAGGCAAAACCACCTGTATGAAGTTGCTTACAGGGTTATACTCACCCGACGGCGGCGAAATACTGATTAACTCGGT
Organism: Eubacterium sp.; assembly: GCA_051881135.1. Lineage (GTDB taxonomy): Bacteria > Bacillota > Clostridia > Oscillospirales > Acutalibacteraceae > Eubacterium_R. Next base: position 2,443 of record JBJEPH010000035.1, on the reverse strand, counting down.
GAATACATCGGATATGCCGCTGAGCCAACAGTTTTCACTGTTTTCTGCCGTTTTTCAGGACGCATTTTATATTGCGGCAGGAATAGATGAAAACATTTCTCTTTCAACCGAGCCTGATGCAACCAGGATAAACGATGTTATTAAAAAGGCAGGGCTGACAGACAAAATAGGCAATCTTGAAAAGGGCGTGAAGACTCCCCTTGAAAAAGAGCTTATGAAGGACGGCGTTGACCTATCGGGCGGTGAAAAGCAAAAGCTTTTTCTTGCAAGAGCGCTATATAAGGACGCACCTATTATCATTCTTGACGAGCCAACCTCTGCTCTTGACCCTATCGCGGAAAATGATTTGTATATCAAATTTAACGAATTAACCGAGAACAAAACATCCTTTTACATATCTCACCGTCTATCCTCCACCCGTTTTTGTGACCGTATTTTGTACCTGAAAAACGGTAAAATTACGGAATGCGGTACACACGAGGAGCTTATGGCGATGAAGGGCGATTATTTCAGAATGTATGAAATGCAAAGCTATTATTATAAGGAGGAGAAGATTTATGACTTTTAAAGAAAAGCTGAACTGTCTTTCCTTTGCAATGAAGCTTTGCAAGGGTCATTCAAAGGGCGTATATATTTTTGCCGTGCTCAAAAGTATATGCTGTGCCGTTTCTCCGCTTATACCTACATTCTTTTCTGCAAAAATAGTGGACGAGCTGACAGGAGAAAAGGATGTGCAAAGGCTGATAGGATATGCCGTTTTAATGGCGGTTATGACAGCTGGTTTTGAGTTAGGCAGGCACTTGTTTGAAAGAGCACTACATAACAGGATTGACGTACTGCACATTTTTGAAGGCAAGGTTTTTGAGCAAAGCATTACCGGCAAGGATTTTGAAATGCTTGAGGACGCAAATTTCCAAAAGGCTGTAAAGGCATATAAAACGGTTTACCAAAACAATTCCGGTATATACTACAATATGTGGTTTTATGCAACCAACTTTATAACCGGTATTTTATCTTTGATTTTATCGCTTATACTTGTGTGGCCTACGATTATAAAATGCTTTTCGTTTGACAATTCTTCATTTTTTACATCATATAAGTTTTTACTTGTTCTGCTTGCGGTAATAGTTGTTCTCGGCGTCACAATGTCGTTTATCGGCAACAGATATTCCCGTGAAATAATAAAATCAAATTTGTCCTTTAATACAGAATTCGGGATATTTGAATACTGGTTTACCTTCCCTGAAAAATATCAAAACGGCAAGGAAATAAGGATATATAACGCCGCCGAAATGATACTAAAAAAGCGACAGCTTTCAATGGACAATTCCATTATTAAGCTGAGCCGAAATGCCAACAACATTGTGGCTAAATACGCAAGCATTCTTAATATACTGCAAATGATTTTGGTAGGCTGCTTTTATCTGTTTGTTGCGCTGAAGGCGTATGCGGGAGCATTTAGTATAGGCTCCTTTGTGCTTTTTCTGGGAGCGTCCCTCCAAATTGCCGAAGGAATAAATCTGATTGGTCAAATTTCACAGCTGTTAGGCTTTTCGGCAGAGCATATTTCGTACCTAAAGCAAATTGTTGAAGCACCGGCAAGAAAGCATGTCGGCACCCTTCCTGTTGAAAAAAGAAACGATAACAAATATAATATCGAATTCAAAAATGTGTCCTTCAAATATCCGGGAACAGATAATTATGTGTTAAAGGATTTTAACGCAAAGCTTGAAATAGGTCAGCATATGGCGGTTGTGGGCAAAAACGGCTCAGGTAAAACAACATTTATAAAGCTGCTTTGCCGTCTTTACGATGTGACCGACGGTGAAATAACTCTAAACGGAATTAACATAAAGAAATATGACCTCAACGAATATATGAGCCTGTTTTCGGTTGTGTTTCAGGATTTTCAGCTATTCTCCGTTCCCCTTTCGCAAAATGTTACAACCTCGCTTGAATATGACAAAGCCAAGCTTTATGACTGCCTTGACAAGGCAGGTATTAAGGAACGGGTTGAACAGATGCCCGATAGAGAAAACAGCGTAGTATATAAGGATTTTGACGAAAACGGCATTGAAATATCAGGAGGCGAGGCACAGAAAATTGCACTTGCCAGAGCACTTTATAAGGACGCACCCTTTGTAATCCTTGATGAACCGACATCTGCACTTGACCCGATATCCGAATTTGAAATTTATCAGCGTTTTAATTCCTTTGTAGGTGACAAGACGGCTATATATATTTCGCACCGTTTGTCCTCCTGCAGATTTTGTAATAACATTCTCGTGTTTGATGACGGCAGAATTGTTCAGCAGGGCTCGCACGATGAGCTTGTGCAGGACGAGAACGGCAAATACTATAAGCTATGGACGGCTCAATCACAATACTACATATAAAAAATGTCTTAACAGTAAAAGCTGTTAAGACATTTTGTTTTGTTACC
>JBJEPH010000034.1:0-3687 GCA_051881135.1 Eubacterium sp. | reverse complement strand
GGGGAGCCAAAAAAATCCTGAATGCGAATGCGTTCAGGATTTTTACTTTTTCACTATTACCTTTTCACTTTTCACTAAATTCGCATTCAGGATTTCAGGTAATGAGTAAGAGTGAATAGTGAAGAGGTATTTGTGTATTTTTGATTTAAGGTTCCCTTCTGTAACATTACCTCAAAAAAGCACTTGCTTCGCAAGTGCTTTTCTCTTTTTCCTCAATTTTGCGGATGCAACAAATCCCAATCTTGCTATTGACGGTAGATTTTATCTGTGGTATAATTAAATTAATTCAGCTCTATAAGATTTGTTTGAAAGAAGAGGAAGTTTTTTATGTGGTTAGCAGGTTTAATAATTTCAATCGGTGCTCTGATTTTTATGGGGGCAATCTCTGTTGCTATTAACAATAGCAATTATACTAAGAAACATAGATTTAGCTTGTTCAATGCGTTGTTTGCAGGGGTTTTTGTTGCTGCTATAGTGATGTTCTATCCTGTGCATTATTCATTGGAAGAATCTACTGCATTAGGTATATGGAGAGCTATACTCCTTTCGATTTTTAATTCAATGCAAATATTTGCCGGTGGTTGCGAATTTGCAGTTGTAAAGGAAGGTTTAGCGTTTTGCCCCAATGGGCTTGATATGCTATATCAGATTTGGGCAGCAACTCTGTTTGTTTTGGCTCCCATATTCACTTTTGGATTTGTGTTGTCACTGTTCAAAAATTTGTCAGCGAATGCGCAGTATATCACTGCTTACTTTAAAGATATTTACGTATTTTCAGAACTTAATGAGCGCTCTATTGTGCTTGCCAAAGATATAAAATCCAAAAACAAGAAGGCAGTAATCGTTTTTACCGACGCGTTTGAGAAAAATGAAAAAAGCTCATTTGAATTAATCGAAGAGGCAAAGAAATTAAGAGCGATTTGTTTTAAGAATGGCATATTGGTTGTCAATTTCAAAAGACACTCTGCAAAGAAAACAATTTCCTTTTTTGCGATAGGAATAAATGAAACCGAAAACTTGAATCTGGGATTGAAATTGGTTGAGAGATATAAGAATAGGGACAATACCAATCTGTATGTCTTTTCAACGAATGCCGGAAGTCAGTTGCTTTTGTCTTCAACAGATCAAAGCTTGGTTAAGGTTCGTAGAATAAACGAAGTGCAGTCCTTGATAAATCGAATTCTTTATGAGAGTGGAGAAATCATTTTTGATTCTGCACATGAGAATGATGAAGGCACCAAAGATATATCCGCCGTGGTCATTGGTATGGGACGTCACGGCATTGAAATGGTTAAAGCGCTCGCCTGGTTTGGACAGATGGACGGCTATAATTTGGAAATCAATGCATTTGATAAAGATCCTTTGGCAGAAGAAAAGTTTGTTGCCTTGGCTCCCGAGCTGATGTCCGATGAATACAACGGTGTTATTGTGGACGGGGAAGCTCGTTACAAGATAACAATTCACTCTGGCTTTGACGTTGAGACGGTTTCGTTCGCTGAGGAAATTTCTAAAATCAAAAATGCAACCTACGTCCTCGTTGCGTTGGGTGATGACGAGGCAAATATCAAGGCAGCAGTGAATTTGAGAATGTACTTTGAAAGAATGAAGATACATCCTGTAATTCAAGCAATTGTTTACAATTCTCAACAAAAACGCGCATTGGAAGGTGTAAAAAACTTTAAAGGTCAGAATTATGATATAGATTTCATTGGAGATAGAGAGTCCATTTATGTCGTGGATGTAATCATTGATTCTGAACTTGAAGAAGATGCATTGCAGCACCATCTGAAATGGGGCGAAGAGACTGATTTTTGGAATTATGAATATAATTACAGGTCGTCCACAGCTTCGGCTATACATATGAAAGCAAGAGTGAAGTGTGGTATTCCCGGAGCAGAAAAAAGCACCGAAGAATTGACTCCGGAAGAAAAGAATATTATTGAAGTCTTGGAGCACAAACGTTGGAACGCATACATGCGTGCTGAGGGATATATTTTCAGTGGTTCGACGGACAAGATTAGTCGAAACGACTTGGCTAAGATGCATCACGACCTTGTGGATTTTTCATCTTTGACAGAAGAAGAAAAAAGGAAAGATAGTAGCGTTGGAACAAAATAAAAATTAATTTCATTTTTGTGAATTTTACACTAAAAAGGAGCGCAAAATATTTGTTATTTTTTTAACAAAGACTATTGACAAAAATTTATCAATGTGATATAATACTTACGGAATGGGAAATACGGCAGTTTTAATTTGAATATTTCCGTAGATTCTTTCCTCAAATTATTGTTCTCGGGTGCGTGCAAAGTGCAGAAAACCGAGGGCTTTATAAACAAGTTGTTAAAAAAATTATTTTTTGGAGGTCAATTATTATGGCACGCTTTACTCTCCCTCGTGATCTTTATCACGGCAAAGGCTCTATTGATGCTTTGAAATCCTTCAAAGGCGAGCGCGCAATGGTTTGCGTTGGCGGCGGCGCTATGAAGCGTTTCGGATTCCTTGACAAGGTTGTTTCAAACCTTAAGGAAGCAGGAATGGAAGTTGAGATTTTTGAAGGAATTGAGCCCGACCCTTCCGTTGACACCGTTATGCGCGGTGCAGAGGCTATGGCTAAATTCCAGCCCGACTGGATTGTTGCAATCGGCGGAGGTTCTCCCATTGATGCAGCAAAGGCTATGTGGATTAAGTACGAATATCCTGAAATCACATTCGAGCAGATGTGCGTAGTATTCGGTATCCCCGAGCTTCGTAAAAAGGCTAAATTCTGCGCTATCCCCTCTACATCGGGTACTGCAACAGAGGTTACGGCATTCTCCGTAATCACAGACTACGAAAAGGGTATCAAGTATCCTCTTGCTGACTTCGAGATTACTCCCGACGTTGCAATAGTTGACCCCGACCTTGCTGAAACGATGCCTACAAAGCTCGTTGCTCACACAGGTATGGACGCTATGACTCACGCAATCGAGGCTTACGTTTCCACGGCTAACTGCGAGTTTACAGACCCGCTTGCTATCTTCGCTATTAAGATGATTCAGGAAGACCTCGTTGACTCCTATAACGGCGATATGACAAAGAGAGCTTCCATGCACAACGCTCAGTGCCTTGCAGGCATGGCGTTCTCCAACGCTCTTCTCGGTATCGTTCACTCCATGGCTCATAAGACAGGCGCAATATTTGCAGATCAGGGCGCGCACATCATTCACGGTGCTGCCAACGCTATGTATCTTCCCAAGGTTATCGCTTTCAACGCTAAGGACGAAACAGCTAAAAAGCGTTACGGACAGATTGCTGATTACATGAACCTCGGCGGAAGCAATGACGACGAAAAGGTTGCAAACCTTATCAAGTTCCTTCGCGGTATGAATGATGCGCTCAGAATTCCCCAGTGCATTAAGCACTACGGTCTTGACAGCTATCCCACAGAAAACGGCTTCGTTTCCGAGGAAATTTTCCTTGAAAGACTTCCCGAAATTGCCAAGAACGCCGTTGCAGACGCTTGCACAGGCTCTAACCCTCGTCAGCCCAGCGTTGAAGAGATGGAAAGACTCCTCAAATGCTGCTACTACGACACAGAGGTTGATTTCTGATAAACAAATAAACAAACTAAAAGCACTTGCATAAGCAAGTGCTTTTTTGCGCAATTTTTGTATATTTTATTCAAAAAAGAGGAGTGCTTTTTGTGCG
>JBJEPH010000033.1:0-15482 GCA_051881135.1 Eubacterium sp. | reverse complement strand
GTTGAAGCACCTGTACTCTTGCTTTTTTGTTCGAATTTTATCAAAATATTCTCCTTGCTTTAAATTACTTGGTTATATATAAATGTTTTCATAATACTATATCCCTTACAATTTTGTTTTTGTGATAAAATATTCTAATTTAATTAAAGAACATTGAAAATATTTTGTCAAGAGGTTTTACCAAAATGTACAATAATATGGCATAAATGCAGAAATTCACACTTTTATGGAATTTTTCCACTAACAATGGCATATAAGAATGAGGCAGGAAAATTCTGCCTCAAAATTTCAATAATTGTAAATTATTTCATTATATATTACTTCTCTTGCTTGATTTGCTATGTTATTCATTTTCTGTACCCATAACAGCTGATTATCGGCTTTGAGTTGTTCATTAACGCCTTGACTTTCAGCAAACTGTTTAACTAATAAATCATATTGTTATTTTGCTCTAATATCAATCTTGTGTAAATATGAATTAAGTTTACCTTGAGTGAGCAAATTGTAATAAATTACTCTATGATTTTGTTTTAGATATTTTTTGTGCCTTTGTCCCCAAAAGCCTATTTCATAATTTGTATCTGCCGATACAAGAGCAGGAACTTTAACATCTCCAGCCTCAAAATAACTCCCGTTCATTTCTTCATATAATGATTTCATTGTAATCCCTCCGAGTTTGATAAAACGCACCCTTTAACAAGTGAGGATTAATAGGTTTATTTGATTTTATTTCAGCGTGTTTCAGACCATTTTATCGACAGTCTAAACCGAGAGCAAGGCTCTCGGTTTTAGTAGGTTTTTATCATTTGAAAATCCATTGATTTTAGAGTTGAAACAAGGTCGGCATTGCTTGTAATAGGCTTTTGTGTGATTATTCCGCCCCTGCCTGTATGCTCGGGCTTGTGAAAGTCGGAGCCGGACACGGCAAGAAGCCCTTTTTCCTTTGCCCATTTTTCAGCCTTGTCGTTATATTTTTTCTCTGTTTTTCCGTTATATATTTCAACACCGTCAATATATTTTGTGTTGCATCTCGTTCTGCCCGGTCTAAAGGGGTGAGCCTCATAAACAAGATAGCCCTCCTTGTGCATCATTTCATAAACACCCTTTTCCCAAACAGCCATAAGGTTGCCCTGCTTTTCAAGCCATTTGTCGTCCATACCGTAGATAAGGTAGTCGTTTGAGGTGCCGTAATGACGAAGCTCCATACCAAACATAACGGTAAAGTCGCTCGGCGCAATTTTTTTCATCTCCCTGTATGAGTAAAGATAAAAATCTATATTATTTTGTGGTGCAAAATAATTATGATTCCACCAGGTAAGCGGACTGTAATGGTCGGTTAAAACGATACCGCTGAAGCCCTTATCAAGATAAAGCCTAACTATTTCCTTAACATCAACTCTGCCACACATTGAAACAGGACCAGTGTGCGTGTGAGTTTCATATTTATATTCCATTTAGTATTCCGTCTTTCTAAACATATTATTTATCCTTCGACACAATTCGGGATATTTATCAAGCTTCGGGTCATCGGCAAGCATATCCTTTGCGCAGGCTTGACATTCTGTGAGAGTATCCATATCCTCAAGCATATCGGCAATTTGCAGCTTGGGCAGTCCGTGCTGAAGCTTACCGAAGAAATCGCCGGGGCCTCTTGTTTTTAAATCGAAGTCGGCAATTTTAAAGCCGTCTGAGGTGCTTTTCATAATACCCAAGCGCTCTCTTACGCCCTCGCTGTCGTTGTCGCTCACAAGTATGCAAAAGCTTTTTTCCGTCCCGCGACCTACTCTGCCTCTAAGCTGATGAAGCTGTGAAAGACCGAAGCGGTCTGCGTTTTCGATAAGCATAATTGTTGCGTTAGGCACATCAACACCAACCTCTACAACCGTTGTGGAAACAAGAATTTGAATGTCGTTTCCTGCAAAGGCGTCCATTACGGCTTCCTTTTCCTTTGCCTTCATTTTGCCGTGAAGAAGTCCCAGGGTGTAGCCTTCAAAAATATTTGTTTGCAGCTCCTCGGCATATTCCTTTGCCGAAATCAGCTCGCTTTCGTTTTCGTCAACAAGGGGGCAAACAATGTATGCCTGCCTGCCTTGGTCAACATTCTTTTTGATAAAGCTGTAAATCCTGTTATGGTAGGCGGTGGTAACCACATCCGTGCGTATTTCCTGCCTGCCGGGTGGAAGCTCGTTTAGTATGCTGATATCCAAATCGCCGTAAATAATCAGCCCGAGAGTTCTCGGAATTGGGGTTGCACTCATTACCATAAGATGCGGATTTGTGCCCTTCATAGCAAGGTTTGCCCTTTGCTCAACGCCGAAGCGATGCTGCTCGTCGGTTACAACAAGCGCAAGATTTTTAAATTCCACATCGTTTTGTATAAGCGCGTGAGTGCCAACAATTAAATCAATCTCTCCGTCAATAAGAGCCGATTTTATTTCCTTCTTTTCCTTCGCCTTTGTTGAGCCTGTCAGCAGGGCAACCCGTATGCCCGTGTTTTCAAACAACCTTGAAAGCGAGTCAAAATGCTGGCTTGCCAAAATTTCCGTAGGCGCCATCATAGCCGCCTGATAGCCGTTTTTGATTACGGTATGCATCACTGCGCCTGCAACTGCTGTTTTTCCGGAGCCGACATCGCCCTGTATCAGTCGGTTCATAGCCTTGTCGCTTTGTATATCTCTTATGCAGTCGGCAACCGCATTTTTTTGTGCATTTGTCGGCTCAAAGGGCAGAAGCGAATAAAATTCCTTTGTAAAATCCCTGTCTGCCTTTATTCCGTTCTTTTTGCTCTTTTTTGATTTGAGCTTGAGTAAGCCGAGCTGGAGAGTAAGCAATTCTTCAAAAATCAGGCGTTTTCGAGCAATTTCGATATTTTTCTCATCGCTCGGAAAATGTATTTCCTTAACGGCAAAATCAAGCGTGCAAAGATTATATTTTTTTCTGATTTCATCGGGCAGGGTTTCCTTAACCGTGCCTATCTTTTCCAATGCGGATTTTACAATTTTTGCAATTCCCTTGGAATTAAGCTTTTCGGTTGCAGGATATATAGGCTGTATGCCCTGTCCTGAGTCGGCACGCTCAATTTGAGGTGACGACATAGATGCGGCGGTTAAGCTTTTTTCAAGCTTTCCGTAAAGTATGTAATCATCAAAGGTGCGAAGCGCCTTTGCCTGATATTTATTGTTGAAAATGGTTACGTGAATAACTGTTTCCCCGTCGGTAAAATTGCATTTATAAAGCGTCATACCCTTTCGGATTTTTGATTCTCTGACGGGCGTTATCATTGTTGCCTTAATGAAAACCGGCCTGTCGGCTTCTGCCTGCTTAACAGTTAGGGTTTTGCTCCAATCGATATATTTTCGAGGGTAGTAGTGGATTAAATTATCAATAGTGAAAATGCCCAACTTGTGAAAAAGTTGGGCTCTTTTTTCGCCTACGCCTTTGATGTATTGTATATCGAATTCACTGTAATCCATATTATTCCACCGAAATAATGTAGTAGTAAATCGGCTGACCGCCGTTTACGATGCTAACCTCTGCACCGTTTGGATATTTTTCATTAAGCATTGCTTCAATTTTCTGCGCATCCTCTTCGCTTACACCCTCGCCGTAGATAATGGTTACAAGAGAGGTCATATCCTCATCATACAGCTCGTCAACAGCGTCAAATGCGATTTTTTCCTTATCCTCGCCTACAAATTTGATGGCTCCGTTGCAGAGCCCCATAATCTGTCCCTCGGTGATAGGCTTTCCGTCAACCTCGCTGTCCCTTGCGGCAAAAGTTACGGTAACGGTTTGAGTGCTTGAGGAAGCCTCCATCATCTGCTCTTTGTTTGCTTCCTTATCCTCGCTCTCGTCGAAGTTTAGCATCGCCGTGATGCCCTGCGGAATGGTTTTTGTTTCAAGCACGATGATTTCTCTGTCTTCAACCTCGTCCTTTGCAACCTGCGCCGCCATTATGATGTTTTTGTTGTTAGGAAGCACATATACAACCTTAGCCGGAACGGCAAGCACTGCCTTAACAATATCGTCGGTTGACGGGTTCATTGTTTGACCGCCGCTTACAACAACATCTGCGCCGAGGTCCTTGAAAAACTCCGTTAATCCGTCACCTGCGCATACGGCAACAAAGCCGTAATCGTTTTCGGGATTTGCGATAACCGTTGCGTCGCTTTCGCTCTGCTTAGCCTGCTCGACCTCCTTATGCTGTTGGCGCATATTGTCGATTTTGATGTTTATAAGCTGACCGTATTTTAATGCTGTTTGAATAACAGTACCCGGACAGTTTGAATGAACATGCACTTTAATAATATCATTGTCGTCAACCACAACAACGCAGTCGCCGACGGATTCCAAAAATGCTCTCAGCTTTACAGGGTCGCTTTCCTTTGCACCCTTTTCCTTTTGAATTAAAAATTCCGAGCAATAGCCGAATTTGATTTCCTCATCAGCCTGTGCTACGGCTTCCTTTTTTTCTGTTTTAAGCTCCTCGCCGACAGGGCTTACAATAGCTCCGTTTTCAAAAACGCTCTCAAAGCCCTGAAGTATAAGCACAAAGCCCTGTCCGCCTGCGTCAACAACCCCTGCTTTTTTAAGAACCGGAAGCTGTTCGGGAGTTTTTGCAAGCGCCTCCTTTGCTGCCTGCAAAGCGGCAAAGCTCACTTCAATAGGGTCGTCCTGCATTTCTGCCATTTGCTCGGCTGCCTCTGCGGCACAGCGAACAACCGTAAGAATAGTGCCCTCGGTAGGCTTCATAACAGCCTTGTATGCGGCGTCCGTGCCTGCGCGAAACGCCCTTGCAATATCCTTGCCCGAAGCCTCGCTTATATCCTTAAATGCCTTTGAAAAGCCTCTGAATATTAAAGATAAAATTACGCCCGAATTTCCTCTTGCGCCGCGCAGCAACGCAGAAGCGGCCTTCTTTGACGCCTCTGCTATTGTGCAATCATCCGGAAGCTCTGCCATTTCCTTTGCCGCCGCACTGATGGTCATTGACATATTTGTGCCTGTGTCGCCGTCGGGAACAGGGAAAATATTTAAAGCGTCAACAGCCTGTCTGCTGTTTGAAATATTATTTGCACCGGAGATAACTCCGTTACGAAACATAAGTCCTGTAATCATTATTATCCCCCGATTAATTTAGTCCGTTGATATGAACGTTTACTTGAGAAACCTTTAAGCCCGTCGCAGACTCAACCGTGTATCTTACCTTGTTCATAATGCTGTCGGTAATTGCGTTAATATTTACGCCGTAGGAAACAGCGATAAACAAATCAACAATCAAGGCGCCGTTTTCGCTCTTGACGCTGACACCCTGATTTGAGTTGTCTATGGTCATATTCTGCGCCTTGTTCTTTATTACCGATTTAATGCTTTGGTATGGATTTGAATTAACCATTCTGGTAACGCCGAAGCAGCTTTGAGCCGCGTTACCGATAAGCTTTGCGAAATAGTTATTTGTTATTTCAATATAACCGTTTTCGTTTTCGTACTTAATCATATATTTCCCTCCGTAATCAGTTATAATACCAATCTTCAATATTTGCAAAATAGCTTCCTGCATAGCTGTGCACATCGCCGTGCATCGCCTTGGAATAGCATATCATACCCTGTCTGTAAAGAAGCGGAACAAACGGTATTTCCTCTGTGAAGCTTATTGCAAACTTACCGAGCTTTGCCTTGCCGTTTAAATAGTCTGTATAGCTTTGCGCGCTTTTACCCTTTTGGTTGATACCGAAATTTGTCGCTCCCTTTTTTGAGAAGAAGCTTGTTAATCTCATATCGCTCGGAATTTTTGTTTCTCCGATATAGATATTATAATTATTGTATTTTAATTCATCCTTAAAAGCCTTTTCGCTCAGGCTTTTAATTTCAACGGTAAAGCCTGCAGCTTCAAGCTGTTGCTTTATGAATTTTGCGGCGCCGACACGATTTGGATTTTTGTTTACGATAAGCCGAAGCTTCAGCTTATTCTGTGCAATTGAGCTTTTTGCCACAGCCTGCTTGGCGGCATTTGTGTCGGCTTCTGGAGTAAACATTTGTGTTTCTCTGCCTATTTTGGAAACAGGGCTGTAAACCGATATTGCGCTTTTTCCGTAGCCCTGATATGCGCTTTTAACTATTGTATCACGGTCAATAGCCAAGGAAATTGCACGGCGGATATCCTCGTTTGCCGTTATACCGTTATTGCTGTTAAGTCCGAGATAAACAAGGTTGTTTATATTTACGGGCTTTTTGTTACATTCAAGCCCTGTCGGTGTGCCCTGCGCCAAATCACGATACGCAAAGGAGATGTTGCCGATGTTCAGGGCATTGTCGATGGATTCCGTGGTGGTGATATTAATAAGCCTTATTTGGCTGAACGAGGGAGAAAACTCCTCCCTGTAATTTTCGTTTAGCTCAAGATAAACCTTGCCGTCGCCCTCGCCGAGCTTGTATCTGCCGCTTCCGATAGGATATTTTTCGCCGTCCTTTGTTTTGGAAACGGCAAAATTCAAAAGCTGATGCGCCAATGGGTTGGCATATTTTAGATGAAAGTCTATTTCTGTGTCGCTCACCTTTGAAGCAGATGATATCGGCGCAAGATTGTTTTTCCATCTCGGCGATTTCTGCGCCTCCTCAAAGGCGTTTACAACGCTTGTGGCTGTCAGCCTGCTTCCGTCGGAGAAGGTTATGCCCTTTGGCATTGTAACACGCAGGGTTGTTGAATCCGTATATGTGTATGAGGTTGCAATACAGGGAACGGCATTGAAGTTTTCATCCAGTGTGAAAAGCGATTCAAAAACCAAATCCTGTACAACCTGATTATTTAATGTTTGCGATTTGTATGGGTTTAGCGAGTCAGATTGCGAATAGCTGAGCTTAAACGAGGTTGTATCTGTTGAAACCTTGTGAGCCTGCTCGGTTATTAAAACAGGTCCGCTTTCGTTTTTTTCGCTTTTTTGACATCCGCCGAATATTGCCGCTAACAGCAGTGCTGATAGTATAATTGACAATACTTTTTTTGTCATTTTCTAAACCTTTCTATATGAGTTGTCTTTCCTGTTTTTTCGTCTATATCAAGCACAATTCCCTCCATAGTGCAGGGACCGTCGGGATTTGCAAATTTTACGGGAAGATTTGTTTTCATTTTTTGTATTGCAAGCTCGGGCTCAACGCCGAGAACGGAATAATACGGACCGGTCATTCCCAAATCGGTAATATAGCCCGTACCGTTGGGCAAAATCTGTTCGTCCGAGGTTTGAACATGGGTGTGTGTGCCGAAGATAGCAGAGACTCTGCCGTCAACATAAAATCCCATACCCCGCTTTTCACCGCTTGCCTCCGCGTGAAAATCTATTATGATTACTCTTGCATTCTGCTCCTGCGCTTTTTTGATTTCTCTGTCTATCGCGTCAAACGGATTTTCTATTGCGTCAAGATAAACAGAGCCCTGAAGATTAATTACTGCAACACGGCAAAATCTTGTATCAAGTATAACCATACCTCTGCCGTTTGCAGACGGGTGATAGTTGCAGGGCCTTATAATAAATTCGTTTTCGTCGAGATAATTAAGTATTTCAGGTCGCTTCAAAGAGTGGTTACCAAGCGTAATTACATCAACTCCGCTTTGGAAGATATGCTCCGCGCTTTTTGGAATTATGCCGTTGCCGACAGCCGAATTTTCTCCGTTTGCAATAACTATATCTGCCTTTAATTCTCTTTTAAGCATCGGTAGAGTCTGTCTTAAATATTCACAGCCCTGACCTGATACTATATCTCCTATTGCTATTATTCTCAAATTAACACCGTTTCTATTAACTATAATCCTTTATATTATATATTATATTAACCGAAAAAACAATAAAAAAACTATTAATAATAAAAAGACAGTAAATTTCTTTACTGTCTTCTGTGCTACCTGTCAATTCTGTTGAGATGATTTTTTATAGCCGTAAATGTTTCATCGCTGATAACATGCTCCATCTTGCAGGCGTCATCCTCTGCGGCTTCTTTACCTACTCCGAGCATTGTGAGCATTTTTGTAAGTATAGTGTGCCGTTCGTAGATTTTTTTTGCAAGGTCCGTGCCTGAATCGGTCAGCTCTAAATAGCCGTTTGCATCTACGGTTAAATATCCGTCACGCTTTAGTATGCTTACGCCTCGGCTTACGCTCGGCTTGGAAAAGCCCATATATTCCGCAACATCCACCGACCTGACATCCTTGCTTTTCTGATACAAAATATATATCGTTTCAAGATACATTTCTCCGGATTCGTGCATTGCGTCACCCCGTTTAGTATAACATTCCGAAATCGTTGCCGTATCCTGTAAAGGCAAGTATAACCGATACAATCATTATAATAATGAAGCAACCTATTCTAAGACCTGCCGACAGACCGATGCCCCATTTGTTAAGGCTTCTTGCGTTCTTAATCTCGGGATCCATAGGATAGGAATGATAAAACGGGTTAACCTTTGAGAGCCCTATTGCACCGCAGATTATTCCTGCAATACCCGAAATAAAAATTCCCACTAAAATAGAAACAATTCCTAAAATTTTAGAATTTTCAATTTCCTTGCGGATATCGGTTCCCTGATAATAGTAGCCGTTGTTCGGCTGCTGATATTGCTGTTGATACTGATACTGTTGCTGTTGATAATACTGCGGTTGATAGTATCCCTGATCTGTATTCTGCTGTGGTTGATTTGGTGCAGTATATTCGCCCTGCTTATTGAATTCCTGCTGTTCGGGCAGGTGATAATATGCAGTATCCTGAGGAGCAGGCTCCTGCTCGGGTTGGCTAAAGCTGTTATCGTAATCCTGTGTCTGCGGTTGAACAGGTGTCACCGGCTGACCGCAATAAGGGCACACGGTTGAAGCGTCGTCAATTTCGTTTCTGCAAAAATTACAAATCATAACAATTCTCCTTATTTGTATATTTTATTACATTTTATCAAACACGAAAATATAAGTCAATATTTAAGCGGGCAATCAACAAAAAATTCCAATTTTTGTTTTGGTATATAAAACCTTCGTCGGTGCAAAATATTACAGTAAAACATACAAATTTTGCAAGGGAGAATGTATTTATGAAAGCAACAGGAATTGTCAGAAGAATTGATGATTTGGGACGAATTGTTATTCCAAAGGAAATTCGCCGTTCGTTTCGCATTAAGGAGGGCGACCCTTTGGAAATATATACCGATTCCGAGGGAGAGGTTATATTTAAAAAGTATTCGCCGATAGGGGAGCTGTCAAATTTTGCAGGTCAGTACGCAGAGGTATTAAACAAGGACGCAGGCTTGCCCATTGCAATTATGGACAACGACCATGTTATTGCTGCTTCGGGCATCAGCAAAAGAGAGGTGCTTGAGCGCAGGGTAACAAAAAATATTGAAGAGCTTATGGAAAACAGGCAGGTTCATATAAAAACAAAAAATGTTCCGTCAATTAAAGCCATTGAGGGCTTCGACAGAGAGGCACAGGTTGTATATCCCATTATATACGGCGGAGATGTAAGCGGTGCTGTTGCGCTGTTTGATGATGAAAGCGGTGAGCTTCCAAGCGAAGCAGATATAAAATTAATTCAGGTTGCCGCCTCTTTCTTAGGAAAACAAATGGAGTAATAATTGTGCAATATATACAAAAAATAGTAAAGCAAGTTGTTAATACTGAATAAATTTTAGAACTTATAACAAAATTGTTGACTTTTTCACTCATAGGAATATAATGTGCTCAAGAGAGAGGAAATATGGGCGAACGGAAGTAGTGTTCGTGTGGATTCGAGGTGTATTCCATGAAAAAGTTTGAGAAGGAAGCGTATGGATATATTAGAGATATGTTTGTACAGCACAATATGGTTAAGCGAGTAATATTTACTGTTATAGCAGTATTCATTATGGGCTTCGGAATTTCTCTTTTTTCCGTGTCGGGATTTGGTGTTGACCCCTTTACATCAATGAACATGAATATATCCTCAAGTCTGGGCATAGGGTATGGAACATATCAAATGATAGTCAATGCTTTTATTATTCTGTTTGTTGTGATTTTCGCTCACAGAGGACTGATCGGAGTCGGAACATTGTTTAATATGATAGGCGTCGGCTATTCCTGCGAAATGTTTGAGAAAATCATTTCTCCGGCTATTGCGCCATACGGAGCAAGCCTTGCAGTTCGCATATGTCTTCTTGCGGTAGGCATAATTGTTCTATGCTTTTCCTGCTCTCTGTTTTTCACGGCTAATATCGGTGTGGGACCTTACGATTCGATAGATTTCTACATCAGCCAAAGAACAGGCGTTTCCTACAAATGGATTAGAGTGGCAACGGATTTGGCTGTAATCGGTATAGGCATTGGCGTCAGCGCTGCTGTAAACGGTGGCCTTGGCAGAATTGAAAATATCGGCGTCGGAACAATTATTACAGCGTTTATGATGGGACCGTTGGTAAACTTCTTTTCAAAGAAGGTTTCGTCAAAGATACTTGATGTCGATTATGCTTCAATCAGCAAAGATGTAGCCTTCTTTATGATAAAGGGTGCAATGCTCAAAAACAGAATTCCAAGCGACTTCAACCCTTCACAGCTCAATATCAATTCAAACGCATTTGAAGTGATTAACAACGGCGATTTTACAGAGCTTGAAGCAATCAAGGTTGCAGATTAATTTCTCAGCCTTTTTATATATAGCCTTTTTAGATTTTATATAAATTTTACTCCTGTTGAAACGGCAGCAAGTTTCAGCGAGAAAAGAGCAAGCGTTATGCTTGCTCTTTTTCTTTTAGGCTACGCTATATTTTAACTATTCGTACATATTCATCAATGAAATTCTGTAAACCTTTACACCGTGAGGTGCAACGGAAGCCTTGATGGTATCTCTGTGGAAGCGTTCGTCCGTCCACAAATCGTGAATTTCTGCGGAGTTTGTTCTTGTCAGTGCAAGATACTTTTCCTCCTTCAGCGCCGCGAGCTCAAGCTCGACATCCTTTTTCTTTTTGCCCTTGTTAAAGAAGCAAACGGCAACATCTCCGTTATATAAAGGACGGGCGATAATATCTACGAGTCCCTGCCTTTTGATGCGCTTTGCAGGCTTTACAAGCGGGTCCTGGTCGATGTCTATAAGCTCACGGTTTGTTAGTATATTAAGAAGAACGGCGCTCTTTTTGGAATTGTCCTCAAGCTTGCGGATATCGTTTCCCAAAACAAGAGGAGCCGCCATCATACACCACAGCGAGAAATGCGAACGGTTTTCCTCGGCATTCAGCTTTCCGTTTCCTACCTCAAGCATATCGGGGTCGTTGATATGACCGGGGGAGGCATACTTATAAAGCGAAATTGTTCGATCGTAAAGCATTACTATGCGTTTCCAGTGAGGCGTTATATCGTGCGTTGTTCTCCACATATTTCCTGCCTTTGCGCCCCATTGCCAAGGTGCGTTTGCTCCCCATTCGCAAATTGAATAGGTGATAGGCTTTTCGGGAGTATTTGTATATGTTGCCCAAGCTGCTGTTGCCTCCTCCAAGGCTCTGCCCATTCTGCGATATTGTATATATGCAGAGTCGGCTCTTGTAACAACAGGGTTACATAGCGTTATATTGTTTTCACCTGCGTTAAGACGAACAAGAAGCTGAATTCTTGCGTCGGGTGTAAATGCAGTTGACGGTGGGAAGAAAACCTCATACAGCTTGCCGTCAACAATAATTTGAAGGTATTGCTTATGCTTTGAAGCTAATTTTTTATAGTGAATGGTAAATACATATTCGCCTGCGTTTACAACATCAACAAGGAATGAAGCCTTGCCTGCGCCGTGATTCAAAAAGCCTATTGCCTTGCCGGTGGGAAGCTCTTTAACCTTAACAACCTTTGCTTTTCCCGCAAAATTGGCTCTGTCGGGTGTTAGCCTAATGCTTGAACGCTCGCCCTTAACGCTGATGTCGATATATTCTATCATAGGCGTTCTGCCGCTGATTTTTTCGTTATGGCAGAAATCGTATTTAAAAAACTCTGCACCCCAGGCGGCAAAGGTTTTTGCATCAAGCTCCTCGTTGCCCAAGCTTGCAGGCAGGTCCTCACAGGTCAGCGTGCCGTTAGAGGTGTATAAGCCCATTTTCAAACCGAGCGAATTAATTCGCTTGCATAGGTTGTCCATACCCGAGGGGAAGGTTTCCAAATCGCCCTGAAGCAAGCCATCGCTGTCACGAAGCGAGCTTTGCCAGCAGTCGTCGATATTAATATATTTGTAGCCTGCGTCTGCAAGCCCCGTGTTAACCATAGCTTTTGCAGTGTCGAGAATTGTATTCTCGTCGATATGGTTACGCATGGTGTTCCAGCTTGACCAGCCCATAATCGGCACATCGGAGCCGCCCAAGTAGTCCTTTTCGTCCGATATATCCATAGTTATTTTGTTAAATCTGAGAGCCTTTAGCTGACATATAGGACAGTTTCCGTCTGCCACGGTCGAAAAGAACCAGGTTACAAGCAATACTGCCAAAATAACTACAACTGTCAGCAATACTATAAGAAATATCGTCATAATAATCCTATCTCCTTAAAATATTTCATCTCATTTTGAGCCTCTGTTTTTGTTTCATCACTGTTAATTCCGATGTTGACATCTCTAACAAAGCTTCGACGGTATTTAAGATTATAAAACAACCTGTAAATCCAGCCGAAAATCAAAAGATAAGGTTTGCCCTCCATAAATTTCATATAGGGTATATCCTTAATTTTTTTGTAGGAAGGGAATAGCAGGCGAAGCCGTGTGAAAACGCCGTTAGGAGCTTTGCCCTCCTCCATTTCCTTGCGCGCTATTACTGCGGCTTTGTTTCTGTTAGTATTTCCAAATGCACCGAAGCTTAGCAAAAAGCTTTCCGTAGAAGCAGTATCCTGCACATATTCCTTGCCGTACCCAAACCATTTAAAGCATACCGATAGAATAATTTTTGAAAAGTCGGCAAGCTCTATTTCTTCCATTTTGCAAAGCACGGCGTCCAAATCCAAATCAAAGCTCTTTAGCATTACGGCTAAATCAAGTATTAGCTTTACGCCCGCGCCGAAAAACCAAAAATGATGCGCGATATGTGTTAAAAGATATGCAAAATGATACTCGTGATCAAGGTATCCTCTGTATCCGTCGAAGCATCCGTGCTCCATTGCGTCTAAAAAGCAGTTTTCGGCATTCGAGCTGCCAACCTTGCCGTTTATTATTTTACTGTGCATTTCTATAACAGTGCCGTTTTTTGAGTAGTTATATACGGGACCGTTTGAATGAACAAGCTCAAAGCCGTTTGAGCACAAAATTTCCTTTACCCTGTCACGCTCGTCCTGCGGAATTAAAACATCAATGTCGCCCATTGCACGAACCTCGGGAACGGGAAAATAATCTCTTATTTCAGCTCCCTTGAAAAATATGTGGCGAACCCTGTTATCGCTTAGGCATTTGCTAAGCTCGTTGATAACATTTGTCTGATTGCCGTAGCACATTATCACATCGTAAAAGCTGTTTTCAAAAGCCTTAAAAATCTCCTTCGGCACGGCAGAGCATTCGCTGTTTTTCATTACCGAGAAAACAACGGCGGACAGGTTATGACTCTTTGCCAGGCGAAAAAAGCCTGCATAATCCGCATCGCTCGGAAATTTGACGCTCTCGCCGTTTAGATAAGCTTTTAAGGTTGAAATTAATAATTTTTCTTCTTTGTTCATATTTTAAAATGCCGCAACATTAAATACGGCAGAAAGCACTGAAATAATCAGTCCGGCGATGAATACGCCTATGCAGATTACACCGAAGCTCTTTTTCTTGTCAAGACCGAGCAATGCCGCAAGAAGCGAGCCGGTCCATGCACCCGTGCCCGGAAGGGGAATGGCAACAAAGAAAAGCAGGCCCCATATGCCGTATTTGTCAATTTTATCTCTCTTTTTAAGTGTTTTTTGCTCAAGCCAGAGTATCGGCTTGCATATGCCCGGTATCTTCTTGAGCCAATCAAATATCATATTGATTAATAATAATATAAAGGGTATAGGCAAAATATTGCCTAAAAAGCTGATGATAAAGCCTACAAACGGATTCATTTGCAGCAGGCTTATAGCCGTAAACATACCGAGTCTGCATTCCAAAATCGGTAATAATGAAATAATAAAGACCACCAACCAGTTAGGGATACCGTTAGCTGTTAAGAATTCCTGCAGTCTTTGTACTAACTCGTGCATATATAACTCTCCTAATATATATCATTATATATAGTTGTTGTCGTTTAAATATTTATTTGCGCCCTCAAGGATATTTTTATCGTTTTCAAATTTTAAAAGACTCATTGCTCTGTCATAGGTGAGCCAAATATAATCTTCAATTTCTTCCTTTTGAATAATTGTTGAAGTGTCGTTGGTTGTGCCGACAAATATCGTTACAACCTTTTCAATTTTATCCTTTATCTTGTATTTGGAAATACATTCATAGCCGTCGTGGATAGTGATATGAAGCCCTGTTTCCTCAAGAACCTCACGCTTTGCCGTATCCTGCTTTGTTTCTCCCGGCTCGATATGTCCCTTTGGAAATCCCCAATTAGAAGAACGCTTGTTTTTGATTAACAGATAGCGAACCTCGCCCTTGATATCTCTATACACAACAGCGCCGCAGCTGCTTTCGTATAGACATTCTAGATGGTAGGTAGGGAAGTCCCTTTCGATATTAATATATTCCTTGATGTCATTAATGATGAAGCGGGTGCTTTTTGGCGCAACAATCCAAATGAATTTTTTGTTTTTCCTGTCGCTGAGAGTTGCAATAACTCTGCCGTCAAAATTGCGTACAGGATGATGAATTCCCATTATGAATGCCGTTTGAGTTTCGTTGTTATAGACTGTGCCAAAATTTAGTGGATAGGTGTAGCCCGCTTCGTCAGTAGAGTTAATGGCGTTAACCACCTTAACCCGTACATATTTTCCGAGCATTTTTTCACCACCGAGTAAAAAGTTTATATATGAATTTATTATACTAAAAATAAGGATAATATACAAGAAAATTTTTAAATTATTATAAAGTAAAATAAAGCAAAAAAGAACGATAGCCTTTCGGCTACCGTTCTCTTTGTTTTGTATTTTGTTGTAGCTGTTAGCCTGCGATGGATTGTAACAGGTCAACAAGCTTTTTAATTACTTCATCGGCGTCGCCCTGAAGCATTCCGAGTACCTGGTCAATTACACCTGCGATTGAATCGCTCAAGCCGCCGAGGAGACCGCCAAGCAGATTAACAATCGTATTGTAGTTGTCCTTGTAGTTGATTGTGTTAATGAGATATCTCAAAACTGCAATCAAGGTTTCGTCTTGGTCTGCCTTAACAGCGATTCTGGAGCCGATTGTGGTAGCCTGTGATGTTGCATTAAGAATGTATTCACCGTGGCTTGCCAACTGGAACCAGTCGATTTCAGGAAGCTCAAGACCGAGAGGAGTGCCCTTAATCTTGATGATGCCCAAAATACCGTTGAGAAGTGAAACAACATTGTCTGC
>JBJEPH010000032.1:0-3773 GCA_051881135.1 Eubacterium sp. | reverse complement strand
TTGTTTAGACGAACAGCTCCCACTCGCAAGAAAACGATATTCAGTTCCATTTCTCAACAGTCTTCCGTCTTGTAGATGCTACATCATTTCTGCCAGCATATCGCTGAATTCCGTTGGGTTGTCTATATCAAGACCTGCAATGAGCCTTGCCGATGAGTAAAGCAGGCTTACATATTTTTTGAGCTGCTCGTCATCTGCTTTTTCGAGCTTTTGTGCAACAGGATGGTTTGAATTGATTTCAAGCACAAGCTGTGCCTTTATGCCTTGGTTTGCGCCCGGCATTTGATTTAGCACCTTTTCCATCTCAAGCGAAACATAGCCCTCTGCCGAAATCGAAACAGGGTGACTGCCTAATTTGTTTGAGAATTTTACAGCTGAAACCTTGTCGCCCAAGGCCTCCTTCATTTTATCAAGCAGAGCCTTTGACTCCTCGTTTTTCCTGCTGATTTCTTCTTTTTCCGCCTCGGAGCTGAGGTCTAAATCGTCCTTGCAGATGTTTGCAAAGTGCTTGCCCTCGTATTCCATAAGCATCTGTACGGCAAATTCGTCAATCTCGTCGGTGAAATAAAGCACCTCATAGCCCTTTTCCTTAACTGCGTCAAGCTGTGGCAGAAGCTCAATCTTGTTTACGCTTTCACCGCAGGCGTAATAAATGCTGTCTTGACCTTCAGCCATTCTGTCAACATATTCCTTAAGCGTTGTGTAGCCGTTGCCGTTTGAGCTTTCAAACATAAGCAAATCCTTAAGACCGTCTTTTTCCATACCGTAATTTGCGTAAACGCCGTATTTAAGCTGTACGCCGAAGGTCTTGAATAATTTATTGTATTTTTCTCTGTCGTTATTGAGCATTTTCTTAAGCTCGTTTTTAATCTTTTTATCAATTGCCTTTGCAATAATTTTAAGCTGATGGTCGTGCTGAAGCATTTCACGGCTGATGTTAAGGCTTAAATCGGCGCTGTCAACAAGTCCCTTTACAAAGCTGAAATAATCGGGAAGCAAATCTCCGCATTTGTCCATAATCAGCACGCCGTTTGAATATAGCTGAAGTCCCTTTTCGTATTCCTTAGAATAAAAATCGTAAGGCGGATTTTCAGGGATAAACATAAGCGCGTCAAAGGTGGCCTGTCCCTCTGTTTTGCTGTGGATAACAAGCTGTGGGTCGCTGTAATCCATAAATTTATCCTTATAGAAATTATTGTAATCCTCCGGCTTGATTTCGCTCTTTGACTTTCTCCAAAGCGGAACCATTGAGTTGAGCGTTTCAACGGCAATTTCCGTTATGTATTCGCCCTCTTTCTCGGGGTCGGGTCTTTGATGGCTCATTTCCATCTGAATGGGATAACGGATATAGTCGCTGTATTTCTTAACTAATTCGTCAATTTTATACTGCTCAAGATAATCGCTGTAATGCTCGTTTTCCGTATCCTCTTTTATGTGCAGAGTGATAACCGTTCCTGCATTTTCCTTTTCACATTCCTCGATGGTGTAGCCGTCGGCACCCGTTGATATCCATTTGTGCGCCTGCTCGTTGCCGAATGCCTTGGAAACAACCTCAACCTTGTCTGCAACCATAAAGGAGGAATAAAATCCAACGCCAAACTGTCCGATAACGGAAATATCATCTGCCTTTTCGTTTTCTGCGTTTTCGTTTTTGAAGTTGAGCGAACCGCTTTTTGCAATTGTACCGAGATTGTTTTCAAGCTCCTCGCCTGTCATACCGATACCGTTATCGCTCAGAGTGAGGATGCGATTTTCCTTGTCAATATCTATCATAATTTTAAAATCGTCACGGCTCAGCTTAACGCTGTCGTCGGTCAGTGATTTAAAATATAGCTTGTCAATGGCGTCGCTTGCGTTTGAAATAAGCTCACGCAGAAAAATTTCCTTGTGAGTGTAAATTGAGTTAATCATCATATCAAGCAGCTTTTTTGACTCTGCCTTGAATTGCTTTTTTCTCATAATATCAGGTCCTTTTTCGTAAAATTAGCACTCTCTATGCCCGA
The DNA here is from genome assembly GCA_051881135.1 of Eubacterium sp. Lineage (GTDB taxonomy): Bacteria > Bacillota > Clostridia > Oscillospirales > Acutalibacteraceae > Eubacterium_R. The sequence continues at coordinate 1,770 of JBJEPH010000032.1, read as the reverse complement.
GTGCTAATTTTTATTATAGTCTTTTATTTCCAAAAGTCAATACTTGTTTTGAAAAATATCGACACCTGTATGAAAAATTAATAAAACCGTCACAAATAGGCATAGCTATGGACGGGATAAGCTGTTTTTCTCAATTTAAGTTTATATACACTCTTGCAATGGAATAATTAATTGTATATAATATTTCTATTATAATAAACATTTGAATAAACGGTTTACCCGTTGTGTATTTCAGGAGGACGAATATGGAAAAAATACTTGTTCTTGATTTCGGCGGACAGTATAATCAGCTCATCGCCCGCCGTGTGCGTGACCATCATGTATATGCAGAGATTCTGCCATACACCGAAAGCCTTGAGGCCATAAAGGCAAACGGCTATAAGGGCATTATTTTTACAGGCGGACCAAACTCTGTGTTTGATATGAGCTCACCTCATTATACAAAGGATATTCTCGATTTGGGAATTCCTGTTTTGGGCATTTGCTACGGTTGTCAGCTTATCGCTTGGATGGGTGACGGCGAGGTTAAAACTGCGCCGGTATCGGAATACGGAAAGATTGAGCTTAATGCAAAAAAATCAAAGCTATTTAAGGATGTTCCCGAAAAATCTATCGTTTGGATGAGCCATACGGATTATATTGCCACTCCGCCCGAGGGCTTTGAAATTATCGGCACAACCGATGATTGTCCCTGCGCTGCTATGCAAAATGTTGACAAAAGCATTTACGCCGTTCAGTTTCATCCCGAGGTAACCCATTCCGAATACGGCAAGCAGGTTTTGCACAATTTCCTTTATGAAATTTGCGGCTGTGCAGGCGATTGGGTTATGGACAACTTTATTGATAACACGGTTAATAAGCTAAGAGAACAAATCGGAGATAAAAATGTTATTCTCGGCTTATCTGGCGGTGTTGACAGCTCGGTTGCGGCCGGTCTGCTTTCGAGAGCTGTCGGCAAACAGCTTACATGCGTTTTTGTTGACCAGGGTCTTATGCGCAAGGACGAGGGCGATTTTGTAGAGGATACCTTTACAAGACTGTTTGATATGAACTTTGTTCGTGTAAACTGCGGCGACCACTTTATGAAGGCGTTAAAGGGCGTAACAGATCCCGAAGAAAAGCGCCACATAATCGGTACGGAATTCTTCAATGTTTTCTGGGAGGAAATCAGAAAGCAGGACGACAAGGGATATTTTGCACAGGGCACCATTTATCCCGACTGTATCGAATCGGGCAAGGGCGACGCAGATAAAATAAAAACTCATCACAACAAGGTAAAAATGCCTGAGGATGTAGAATTTTTAGACATCATCGAGCCGCTTGCAGATTTGTTTAAGGACGAGGTAAGAGCAGTAGGCGAAAAGCTCGGAATACCAAAGGAGCTTGTTTGGCGTCAGCCGTTCCCGGGACCCGGCTTGGGTGTTAGAATTATCGGCGAAATCACCGAAGAGAAGGTTAAAATTCTTCAGGATGCCGATTGGGTTCTGCGTGATGAAATGGCTAAAAACGGCTACGAAAAGGAGCTTGCACAGTTCTTCTGCGTGCTCCCCGGCGTAAGCACGGTTGGCGTTATGGGCGACCACAGAACACATGACAATTTGGTTGCCATCCGCGCCGTAACAACCGACGACTTTATGACGGCGGATTGGGCCAAAATCCCATACGACATCTTGGCAAAGGTGTCAAACCGCATCACAAACGAATGCGCCCACATCAACCGCGTTGTCTATGACATCACCTCAAAACCCCCCGGCACCGTCGAGTGGGAAT
>JBJEPH010000031.1:0-15823 GCA_051881135.1 Eubacterium sp. | reverse complement strand
TAAGGTGTCGGGAATTATTTATATACTATTTGTAGCCGGAAAGGCTATGGGAATTTTTATGAAAGAAGTAAAAAGAAAAACTATCATTAATTTTTGCCTGCCGCAGTTTGCAGTGGGCTTATTCACCACTATGCTCAATAACTACCTGATATATTTTTATCAACCAACCGAGGCTTCGGGACTGCCCGTTTTGATTACTCAGGGCTATGTTGTTTTCGGCATACTTACGGTTATCGGTTTAATTAAAGCCGTAGGTCATATTATCGATGCATTTTCCGACCCTATCGTTGCCGGAATAAGCGATAAAAGCAAAAACAAAAACGGCAGAAGAATACCTATGATGAAATGGTTTGCGGTTCCATTTGCCGTCAGCGCACTGCTTATTTTCTGGTCACCTTCACAAAATCACATATTCAACAATATTTGGCTTGCAGTTTTTATATGGGCATATTTTGTATTCTATACCCTGTATATGATTCCTCACAATGCGCTTTTGCCCGAAATGATTACCGACGAGGGAAAGCTTGTAGATGCATATACATACAGCTCGCTGTTTTTCGTGGTGGGAAGTATGCTTGGATATGCAACCACAATGATTGTTGCCGTAATGAAAAAATCATTCGGTCTTGAACCGATTATGGCATGGCGATTTACATTTCTTATTTTCACAGTTATTGGTGTTGTTCTGCTTTTAGTGCCTGCATTAACAATAAAGGAAACCGATTATGTAAATTCCGTTAGACCTACCGTTCCTCTTATGGCATCACTCAGGCACGCCTTTTCAAATAAGCATTTTGTTACAGTTACACTCGGTCAACTGTTTGAGGGCACAGGTATGAGCTTTTTCCAGGCATGCATTATGTACTACATAACGGAGCTGATGGGAATTCCCGAGGAACAGTCAATTATTATAATGGCAACCTCAATAGTAGGCTCGCTTGCGCTTTATCCGGTTATAAACAAGTGGTCAAAGGCAAAGGGCAAAAAGATACCTATGATTGTTGGCTGTATTGTTTTCACCGTTGCCGAATTTGTTATTTGCTTTGCAGATGTTCTTCCGAAGGAGCACAAAATGGCCGTTGCAATAATCTTTGCTCTGTTTGTTTCGCTTCCGTTTGCCGTGCTGAATATCCTGCCCTCATCAATGATGGCAGATGTTATTCAGTATGACACAATTAAATCAGGTGTAAATCAGGAGGGAACCTTTGCCGCCGCAAAAAGCTTCGTAACAAAAATGGGCACATCTCTTGCAATTATGATTGTGCCGTCACTTGTTGTTATAGGCGCAAAATCAGGAGAAAGCATAGGACGAAAGGGACTTTTGATTACTGCCTTGGTCGGAGGACTTTTTACACTTGTATCATTTGTAATATACCTGTTCTATAACGAAAAGGAAGTGCTTAATGTAATCAGAGGAGCAAAGGAAAATAAGGAGAATCAAAATATATGATTATATTTTTTATTATACTCGGAATAACAGCCGCTTTTATTCTATTTCTAATCATCAGGACACTTGCAGTTACCTCTAACGCGCCTAAGCTATCCGAAGAAAATCCGAAATGCACGGACGAAGAGAATATGCGATACGCAAAAAGGCTTGCAAAAATGATTCGGTGCAAAACGGTTTCCGTAAAGGATGAATATGACGATACCGAATTTGAAAAGCTCCGTAATGTTATGAGCGAGCTATTCCCGCTTGTTCACGAAAAAGCCGAAAGGCTGACATTTTCAGATGACTGCTGGATTTACAAAATCAGCGGAAAGGACCCTAATCACAACATTATGCTTATGTCGCACCACGATGTTGTTGCTGTCAGCGGAGAGTGGGAGCACGATGGATTTTCAGGCGATATTTCTAACGGAAAAATTCACGGCAGAGGAACTGTGGATACCAAAACTCCCCTTTTTGCCGAATTTTCAGCCTTAGAGGAGCTTCTCAACGAAGGCTTTGAACCTGCCTGCAACATATACATAGGCTCATCACATAACGAAGAGCTCGGCGGAGACGGTATCCCTAAAGCAAATGATTATTTCAAGAAAAACGATATTACATTTGATGTGATTCTTGATGAGGGCGGAGCAATAATAGAGCCGCCGCTGGGCGGAATGAAATGTGATAAATGCGCTATGATTGCCGTCCACGAAAAAGGAAGATATTATCTTGACTGCACGGCATCCGCCGCAAATGCACACGCAAGCCTTACAAGCGCCTCAACCGCTACGCCTGTTGAGAGGATGGCTTCTTTCATAAACGAAATTTCAAGCTCCGATATCTTTATACGCAGGCTTAACCCACAGGTAACGGCAATGTTTGAGCATCTTGCACCATATTCGGGCTTTATGATGAAATTGCTGTTTTCAAATCTTTGGCTATTCGGACCTCTGCTTAAAAAGGTTATGCCAAAGCTTAATGCACAGGCTGCCGGTCTTATAGGCACAACCTGCACATTTAATAAAATTCAGGGCAGCACGGAGGACAAAATATGTACTGCAAAAGCATTTCTTCGCCCGGTAGATGAAAATGATTTAAAAAAGGATATTGAAGCTTTTAAAAAAGCAGCAGAAAAATACGGCATTTCTGTTGAATTGGGTGAAGGCTGTGAATATCACGCTCCTGCCGATATGCTAAAGCCTCAGTTTGAATACACAAAAAAATGTATTTCAAGGGTATTTCCTCAGTATCCCGTATCTCCGTTCATATTACCCGCAGGAACAGACGCACGAACCTTAACCGATATATGTCCGTGCGTACTGCGTTTTGCGCCTATTCGACTTTCTGCACAACAGCTTGCTTCTGTTCACGCAGAAAATGAAAACATCGACATTGACGCAATTTCGATGTGTGTAAAATTCTATAAAGAATTCATCAGAAATTACACGGTTAGGCAATAAAATTCTTTTTACTTGAGCATATATAACATTTATTTTTGATTTTTCATAAGCAGTATTATTGCCGTTATACTAACATATATTTGGGGTTGCAGCTTTGCAACTCCATTTATTTGTTTAATAAATTTAAAAAGGGTCTTCTCAAAATCGGTCAATGGAATTACAATGATATTGACCGAATCGGTTAGGGTAACAGTATCCGAACCTAATAGCCTAAAGTAAGTTATTTATGGCATCTGTCGCCATTTTTTGCCTTGATATACGACAGTATAACTTCGTCAAAGAAATGACGACAGCTACTCAAACTAACTTACTTTAGGTGCGAAGCAGTTTATATTAAACAAATTTTTGATTAGACAAGGCATATTTTTAATTGCATACTTGCGTATTCAATTAAAAATTAACGCAGTATAATCGTAAATTTGTTAATATAAACCTAATCATGTTCGAATACTTTTAGGCTAACGGAGGTTACGATATGAACGAAAGGTTCTTTTCCTTGCCCGCGGAGAAACAGCAGGCAATCATAAATGCGGGCTATCGGGTGTTTTCGCAAAATTCCTACAAAAACAGCCCTATGAGCGAAATAGCAGACGCGGCAGGTATCAGCAAATCCCTGCTTTTTCACTACTTTCATAACAAAAAAGAGCTGTATATGTTTCTGTGGGACAAATGCGCTGAAATAACTATTGAATATCTCACTAAATACAGTTGTTACGAGCAAAACGATATGTTTGAAAGTATGGAAAAGGGTATGCAGGCGAAGATGGAAATTATCCGTCTTTATCCCGATATGGCTAATTTTACCATTAAGGCTTTTTATGAAAAGGATGCAGATATTTCCGCCGCCGTTCAGGAAAGCTACCATAAATACTTCAATCTTAAAGCGGATAAAACACTGCTTAATATGAATCCGAAGCAATTTATTCCGGGACTTGATATAGAAATGATGTACCGTGATATGTATTTAGCCTCCGAGGGGTATATTTGGGAGATGGTTCAGCGTGGCGATATAGATATGGAGAAAATGGAAAAGGGCTTTACAAGGCTGATTAATTTTTGGAAAAGTATATATCTTCGAAAAGAGTGACAAATATGGATGTTATAAAAACGGCAAAGCTTACAAAATACTACGGTAAGGCAAGAGGCATTGTTGACCTTGACCTAACGGTAGAACAGGGCGAGTTTTTCGGCTTCATCGGACCGAACGGAGCCGGAAAATCTACGACAATACGAACATTGCTTGGGTTGATTGCTCCCAGCTCGGGTACTGCGATGATATTCGGAAAAGATGTAACAAAGGAAAAGAAATCAATATTGCAGAATATCGGCTATCTGCCCTCGGAGGCATTATTTTACCAAGGAATGAAAGTAAAGGATGTATTGAAGCTGTCAGCTGATTTACGAAAAACGGATTGCACACAGGAAGCAAAAATGCTTTGTGAACGTTTACAGCTTGACACCTCGCGAAAGGTTGACGAGCTTTCCTTCGGCAATCGAAAAAAGGTTGCCATTGTATGCGCTTTACAGCATAAACCCGAACTACTTGTGCTCGACGAGCCCACGGGCGGACTCGATCCGCTGATGCAAAAGGAGTTTTTTGACATTCTGCAGGAGAGAAACAGGCAGGGCGCTACAATTCTCCTATCAAGCCATATTCTCTCGGAAATTCAGCGCAACTGCACCCGTGCGGCGATTATCCGCGACGGCAGAATCATTGCCTGCAACAGCGTGGATGTTCTGTCGAAAACAAATGCAAAGCGCATTACGGTTCGCGGTAATGTTAGCTTAGATAACCTCAACGGTGTTAAAGATAAAAAAGATTTGGAGGATTCTGTAAGCTTCCTATATAACGGCGACATAAACAGCCTGCTTTGTACGCTGTCAAGCGGACAGGTGAATGACCTTACAATTACGGAGCCTGACCTTGAAGAAGTATTTTTGCATTATTATGAAAAGGACGGTGAAAGGGTATGACGATTGTAAAGCACGAATTAAAGCAAGGCAAAACCTCGTTTTTAATATGGACGGCCTCTATCGGATTTCTTCTTGCAATTTGCATTTTTCTGTTTCCGGAAATGAAGGGACAGATGGACGGTGTAAGCGATATGTTTGCCTCTATGGGTTCCTTTACCGATGCGTTCGGTATGGATCGCTTGAATTTCGGAACGCTGATAGGCTTTTACGCTGTTGAGTGCGGCAATATTTTGGGACTTGGCGGCGCATTTTATGCATCACTTTGTGCCGTTGGTATTCTCAGCAAGGAAGAAAGGGACAAAACTGCCGAATTTTTGCTTACCCATCCCGTGAGCCGTAAAAGTATTATTACTCAAAAGCTGATTGCCGTGTTAATACAAATTACCGCTATGAATATAATCATTTATGCCCTTGCCGTCGGCTCCATAGCCGCTGTCGGTGAGGAAATCCCTTGGAAAGAAATCAGTCTGCTTCATCTCGCCTATTATTTGCTCCAACTTGAATTGGCAGGAATTTGCTTTGGCATTTCCGCTTTTCTGCGCAAAGGCAGTGTGGGTATCGGACTCGGTATTGCCGTTATGATGTATTTTTTGAACCTAATTGCAAACATTGCCGATGTGGCTGATTTTCTTAAATACATAACCCCCTTCGGATATTGCGAGGGAGCGGATATTGTATCAAACGGCAGCTTGGACGGCTCCTTAGTTGCTATCGGTGCCGTAATAGGACTCGTCGGAATAATCATTGCTTATATGAAATACGCGAAGAAAGATATACATTAAAAAACCCTCCACTATAACACCAGACTTTTGGATTATGTTATCTTTAAAGGGAGAGGTGATAATCTATGGCAACATATAAAACATCCGAGGTTGCGGCAATAATCGGAGTTCATCCAAACACTGTACGCCTATATGAAAAATTGGAGCTAATCCCGAAGCCCGAAAGACTGCCAAACGGCTATCGGGTGTTTACGGATTTTCACATAGAGCAATGTCGCTTGATACGCATTGCCTTTCAGGTAGAGGTATTGCAAAACGGCCTGCGAAGGAAAATCACTAAAATGATTAAAGCCTCTGCAATTAAGGATTTTGACACGGCAATTCTGCTAGTCAACGAATATCTTAATCAAGTTAAGCAGGAGCGCATCAACGCTGAGGAGGCTATTGAAATAGTAAAACAGCTTTTATCCGGCTGTGAGCAAGCATACACGCAAAAGCTCAAACACAACGAAGTATCAAAAGAGCTTGGAATTTCTATGGATACACTTAGAAATTGGGAATTGAACGGCTTACTAACTGTTAAAAGAAAAGAAAACGGATATAGAGTATATACGGATAGCGACATTAGGCGACTTAAAATTATCCGTGCATTGCGCTGTGCAAATTATTCACTCGAGGCAATTTTAAGACTATTACAGCAATTATCTAAAAACCCCGATGCCGATATTCGAATTACGCTGAATACCCCAAATCAATCCGAGGATATTATTTCTGTTTGCGACAGGCTGATTGTTTCTTTATCCTACGCAGAAGAAAACGCTTACAAAATACGGGCAATGCTTCGGGAAATGAAAATTAAATTCTAATAACCCTACACTTTACCACCAATGTTTTCATTGGTGGTATTATTATTCGAGAAAAAAGCAAAGGAGGAATTGCTATGCAAACAGCAATCAATGTGATGCAGTTGTCAAAGTCCTATGGCAATCTGCCTGCGATAGACAATATCAGTCTATCAGTGGAATGCGGTACTGTTTTTGGCTTGCTCGGTGCAAACGGCGCAGGAAAAAGCACTACCATTGAATGTATTTTAGGGACAAAAGCCGCAGACAGCGGTACAGTAAGCATTTTCGGTTCTAACCCTAAGAAAGACAGAAAAAGTCTTTTTCAAAAAATAGGCGTACAATTTCAGGAGTGCGACTATCAGCCGGAAATAAAGGTATCCGAATTATGCGAGGAAACAGCCTGTCTTTATAAAAATCCGACAGATTGGAAAGAGCTATGTATTCAATTCGGAATAGGAGATAAGCTTAACAACGCAGTAAAAAGCCTTTCCGGCGGCGAAAGGCAAAGATTATTTATCGTTCTTGCCCTTATTCCCAATCCACAGCTTGTTTTTCTTGATGAGCTTACAACAGGACTTGATGCAAAGGCTCGCCGTGAGGTGTGGAAAATCCTGTCCGAATTGAAAAGCAGGGGCTTAACTATTTTCCTGACATCACATTTTATGGATGAGGTTGAAGTCCTTTGCGATGAGATATGTATCCTTAAAGAAGGTAAAATCGTATTTCACGGAACAATTGAACAGGCAAAAAAAGCAAGCGGATGCGAAAAATTTGAGGACGCTTATCTTGCTATTTCAGGAGAGGAGACAAACAAAGAATGAAATCATTTGCTACACTTTTTAAAAACGAATTGAAATTAAATATCCGAAATATGAATATGGTAATCTTTGCTGTCATTGCGCCATTGGTGGTTTTAGTGATTTTGGGCATTATTTTCAAAACAAAGCCTGCCGCAGACAATGCTTCATACACATTTCTTGAACAGTCTTTTGGTGCGCTATGCTCAATCAGTATGTGTGCAGGCGGACTGATGGGATTACCTCTTGTTGTGTCCGAATACAGAGAACGAAAAATATTAAAGCGCCTTCAGGTTACTCCTGTCAGTCCCCTAAAGCTGCTTGTTGTTGAATTTTCCATATATGTTTTTTACTGTCTTATTTCTATGCTTACGCTCATTCCTGCGGCAATGCTGATATGGAATGTCAGAATACACGGCTCTTGGCCGGCATTTCTTGGGAGCTGGCTTTTAACTATGGTATCTACCTTGAGTATCGGAATGATGGTCGGCGGAGTTGCAAAGAATTCAAAAAGTGCAAGCATTATAGCCTGTGTTTTATACTTTCCTATGCTGATTTTTTCAGGTGCAACCCTGCCATTTGAGATAATGCCGACAGCTATGCAAAGGGTTGTAAGCATATTCCCGATTACGCAGGGCATCGAGCTTATGAAATCTGCATTTCTTGGCTTGCCTGCGCAAAATGTATGGCTTCCTATCATAGTTATGGTAGCCGTAACAGTTATTTGCACAGGTATTGCAGTTAAATTCTTCAAGTGGGAATAAGGAAATATCGTGCATATACTCTGTTTTGAAAACGGACAATGAAAAGAAACCTCCTACGGCAGAAAAGCATCTACCATAGGAGGTTTAGTGTGTTTTCAAAGACAACAATTGTTAAAATTCCCAAACAGCCTTATCGAAAGTGCAGTTGCTTCCTGTTGCAGTAATCTCATTTTTACCCTTTTCAAGCTGAATATTGTTAAAAATAAACACATTCGGTTGCTTGTTTTGGCTGTTGTTAAGCGTGTAAAGCGCTTTACCGTTAAGAGATAAGGATACGCTCTCGGCATTTGAATATACCTTCACCGAGATAATCTTCTGTTCTCTTTGTCCAAATCTCTTTGAGGTTATATGAAGGGTGGGAGAATTGCTCCAATAAGCCTTGTAAAGATAAAAGGCATCCTTTTTTACACGCCTGTCATATGTTACAAGCCCCTTGTCATTCATTCCGGGCATATCGCCCTCGTTTCTGATATCAACGGCAAAATCAAACATATTCCAAACAAAAGTGCCCCATATTTTCTTTGCCCTTGGCGACATAAAATACTCAAGCGCATTTTCGTGAACAATTGACTGCCACTCCTCGCTGTGAAAATCACATACTGTATTTTTAGGCTGACAGGGATTTTCCGTATGATGCATTATGTTTGAGCCCGCACCGTATTCGGACACGGCAATGCCCTTGTATCTGTTAGCACGATAATACATATTTGCCTGCAAACGAAAATGCTTTTCGGTACCTCCGTACCAACCGGGATAAATATTACAGCCCTTTATATCCGATTTCCAACGGCAGGCGTATTTGTGGTTGATTGCCATAGCAGAATAGCGTGAGGAATCAAGCTGATGCACGAGAGCGTCCAATTGCCTTAACATATCGTCGGCACACCTTTTGTATTTTTGTGCCACTTCATTTGATATGCTCCAGCAGAAAATTGACGGGCGGTGGCATTGCTGAAGAATCAGCTCGGTCAACTGAAGCTTTGCGTTGTCGAGCTGTCGCTGTGTAACTGACGGGTCGATTTTTGTATCGGTAGGCAAAGGCGACAGCATAAGTCCGCCGATATGGTCCACAAACGGTATTTCTGCCCATACAAGCAGACCGTATTGGTCGCATCTTTCATAGAAATGAGGATGATGAGGATAATGGGCAAGCCTTATTGCGTTTGCGCCCATTTCGTAAATCATTGCAAAATCCTCGTCGTGCTCCTTATTTGTAATTGCCCAACCCATATCCTTTCGGTCCTGATGCCTGTTGACTCCTCTTAAAGGATATGACTCGCCGTTGAGCAAAAATCCCTTAAAGCGATGAATTGAAAAATATCTGAAGCCTACATATTTTACGATCTCATCAACTGCCGTATCGCCGTCATAAAGTGTGCAGGTTACTTTGTAACGGAAGGGGTCGCGTCGTCCGTTCCATAAATGCGGTGACTTAATTGGGATTATGCAGTTAATTTCTTCATCATTGCCCTCATAAGCCTTATTAGCAATTGTCAAGCCCTTTTCGGACAAAACCGAGCTAACCGAAAAATCCAAATCATCTATCCCGTTGCAGTAATCAAATTCATCGGGGATATTTACAGCAAATTCGGCACGGTAATTTCTGCCTGCTCCGCTGACCTTGGCCTTGATGGATAATTCCACACAATCACGAATCGACGGCGAATTATCATAGGATAGCTTTATGCCGTCAGAGCCATAATCATCAAGAGCGAAATGCAGGCGAGGGGCGGTTATGAGATTAACCTCTCTGTATATTCCGCCGAAAAATGTGAAATCCGCCTCCAACGGAATAACATCCGTGAAGGGTGAATTATCGGCATAAACAACAAGCGTGTTTTCTCCGTTTTTCACTGCGTCGGTTATATTGAAACGAAACAGGGTATATCCGCCTCTGTGCCGACCTATGTGAATGTTGTTTACATAAACATCGGCAACGGAATTAACGCCCAAGAATTCAAGCCAGTATTCCCTGTCTTGTTCAAGGTCAATATTCAAGCAACGCTTATACCAACCCCTTCCTCTGCGATAATCGTCTGAGCCGTCCTGTCCGTCAAGGTTGTTCCAGGTATGAGGAAGACTTATTTTTTGCCAATCTGTTATTTCATTTGCATTATCAACAGCCGCATCTTCAAAGGAAAATTCCCATTCGTCATTTATGGGTGTAACTGTTTTTATCTGTTTTTCAGTCATATCTGTATCACTCACATCTGTTTTCTATTTTACACGGTAAGCGCCCGTTGCGATTACCTCTGCCTGCTGAATATACGGCTCCTTTCGGCATTCTTCGATTTTAACCGTAAGATTATCGGTGATAACCGGGTCAAAGATTGCTATTTTTGAAAAGCCGATAATTGTGCCGTTATATATCCTTTTATCATCGACATAAATTGAAAATTTTTCAACCCGCTGTGATTTTGTTGTGTCCTCACTGAGCCTTATTCGGTCAACAGACTGACGGGGAAAGGTAAGCTTGATTATGTACCCGTCCTCTGATTTTTCCGATTTTGCTTCCTTTATCAGCAGTTCGTTTTCTTTTTTTATCCATTTGCCCATTTCCCTAAGCCTTTTAACGTCACTTTTTGCAAGGAGTCCGTCCTTATTCGGCGGTATGTTAAGAAGCATAAGCGAATTATTGCCTGCCGAATTATAATATATCTTCATCAAATGATTTAGTGATTTTAGGGTAAATATTTGCAAAGGATGATAAAACCAGCCTAATCTTATTGACACATCAACCTCGGCGGGATACCACATAAACTCGTCGAAATTACTTAAAAATTCGCGTGAGCCCATATCGGGCAGCATAACATCCTGACATCTCTTTTGAAAGGCTTTCATATTGTCATCTGTTTGACAGTTTGCGGCAAAATTCTGCTGGTCATACTGAAATTTGGGAACGACATTCCATTCGCTTTCACGGGTTTTTCCGCTCTCGTTGCCTATCCAGCGCACATCGGGTGCACAGCCTGACATAACAATGTTTGGCTGAAGCTCAACAGCAGTATTCCAAATACGCTCAAAATCATAGTCCTGCACCGGCTGACCGTCTGCCTTTGCGCCGCACGCGCCGTCAAGCCAAAGCATAAAAATTTCGCCGTAATTAGTGAGAAGCTCTGTTAATTGCTGTATGTAAAAATCGTTATATTCGGGTGTACCGTAGCATTTTGCGTTTCTGTCCCACGGGGAAAGATAAACGCCGAATTTCAGTCCGTATTTTTTACAGCTTTCGCTAACCTCGCGAACAACATCGCCCTTGCCGTTTTTATAGGGACTGTTTTTTACGCAGTGCTCCGTTGTTTCGGTCGGCCAAAGACAAAAGCCGTCGTGGTGCTTACAGGTTAGAATTATGCCCTTCATTCCTGCGTCTGCAATCGCCCTGCACCATTGGTCAGTGTCCTGTCTTCTTGGGTTAAAAACACTTTCGTCCTCTTTGCCGTTTCCCCATTCGCGATTTGTAAAGGTGTTAACGCCGTAATGAATAAACGCATAGTATTTCATTTCCTGAATTATCAGCTGACGGCGGTTAGGCACTATACTCGTGTATATATCAAGTCTTTCGTCTTCCACTGATTTCACTCCGTTCTAACCAAATTTTGATTTATAAGATATTTATCGGATAATGGAATTATAGCATATATACCTTAAAATTTCTATACTTTTACTTTTTTAACGGTAGTGCAAAATCGTCTTTAGTGCAGGCATTTTTATGAATATTGGTAAAATTGAGAAATATATCTTGAATATTCTTACTGCCGTATATTATAATTGATATATGATATTAAAGGCTGTAATGCCGAATTGGAGAATGACTATGAATTTATTTATTTTTACAACCGATGAGCAAAGAAAGTACGCCTTAGCGTGTCTTACCTTTGCGAAAAGGCTCGGATTGATTGACGACAGCTCTCTCGAGGCAGTTGCCGACAGATGCAAAGCAGAAAACGAAAAGCGCCGTCAGGCTCTTGCCAACGGCGAAATTGTGTACGGCTTAAAGCAGTTCACTCTGCCTGTTTATCTCGATTATGAGCTTACAAGATTTAAGCTTGATTATGCTTCGGAAAAGGACGGGATAAAAAGGGTGTATCAGTACAAGCCGATAGAAAGCAAGGAGCTTAAGGCTTACTACAAAAGCAACAGAGACCTGTTTACAAGATACAACGGCGAAAGGTTTAAATTTAAAGAATCAAAGATGGTTGTGTATAAAAAGATAAGGGAGGAACAGTATGATGAAGAAATCAGTGCTATATTATGTCAGCTCTCTTAACGGAAGCGACAGCAATGACGGCTTAACTCCCGAGACTCCGTTTTTAACTCTTGATAAAATCAATGCGCTCCGCCTTAATCCCGGAGATAAGGTTTTGCTTGAAATGGGTTCGGTGTTTAACAATCAGTTTTTGCATTTAAGAAACTGCGGAGATATCAACGGCGACGCGATAGAAATTGCGCCGTACGGTGAGGGCGACAGACCTCCCTTTATCAATACCTGCGGTGAGGGCATATGGTATCAGGACTATGGCGTAAGGCTTGACTTTAACGGCCATGTTTACAAGGGCAATGTTTCATCATCCGTTTTGCTTTATGATGTGGAAAACATTGTTTTGCGCGACATAGAAATTTCAAACAAGGAAGAATTTACCACACTTGAGGCGTATTCTGCACCTGATAAAATTGACAGAACAGGTGTTGCGGTTGTTGCACAAAACAGAGGCACCCTTCATTCAATCATCCTAAAAAATTTGTTTATTCACGATGTCAACGGCAATGTGTATAATAAGCATATGAACAACGGCGGCATTTATATGACAGCCTTTAAGCCTGAGGATGAGGCAAAAACGGGTGTTGCAAGATATGACGGCGTAACCGTTGAGGGATGCTATGTAAGAAATGTCAGCAGGTGGGGTATCGCAGTCGGATATACATACCGACATGCAGAGTTTGCCTCAAAGGAGCTTGACGCAGAAGTATTTAAAAAATACGGCAACGAAAATATTTTGATTACCGGCAATTATCTTAAGCTTGTAGGCGGTGACGCAATCACCCCTATGTATGCGCTCAATCCGCTTGTTGAGCATAATGTGTCGGATTCCTGTGCAACCGAGATGAATGACCGCTATTACTCAAAGCCGGGTAAGCGTATGGGTAAGGTTGCCGCTGCCATTTGGCCCTGGAAATGCAAGGATGCTCTGCTTGTTTATAACGAGGCGGTTGACACAAAGCTCAATCAGGACGGTATGGCGTACGATGCCGATTCCGGCGACGGAACGGTTTACAAATTTAATTATTCAAGGCTTAACGAGGGAGGATGTATGATGTTCTGTCTTGGTGAAGCGGTACACAATACATTTACAAACAATGTCAGCTATGATGATTTGGGCGGTATATTAAGCCCTGCCGGAAATCCGGACGCATATGTTGCAGATAACGAATTTTATATGCGCAAGGGCGTTCCGTTAAGGCGCAAAAGAAATCACGGCAAAATGACATTGAAAAACAACAAAATTACTATTATTGATTAGCGAGGTGTATTATGGCAAATAATAAGGGACGAGTAACAATTCCTACCGATATGGATGTGGTAAAGGAAACGCTTGAGATTATGGACGAATGGGGCGCAGACGCTATTCGTGACTGTGACGGAACAGAATTTCCGCAGGAGCTGAAGGACACGGGCGCAAAAATTTATGCCACCTACTATACTACCCGAAAGGACAACGAGTGGGCAAAGGCAAATCTCGACGAGGTTCAGCAAATGTACATTATGACGCCGTTTTACACTGCGGTGGATACCACATTGCAAATACATCTTATGGACCATCTTTATCCCGATATGCTCAAGGTTAATAACCGTGACGACATCAAAAGATGGTGGGAGGTTATTGACCGTACAACAGGCGAAGCCGTGCCTGCTGATTTCTGGACATATGATGAGAAAAGCGGAAATGTAACAATCAATAACGCTTCCCTGTTCCACGAATATACAGTAAGCTTTCTTGCTTATATTATGTGGGACCCTGTGCATATGTACAATGCCGTTGTAAACGAGTGGAAGGATGTGGAGCCGCAAATCACATTTGATGTGCGCCAGCCAAAGACGAGAGCGCATTCTCTAAAGAGATTGCGCAGGTTCCTCGACACTCACGACTATGTGGATGTTGTTAGATTTACAACTTTTTTTCATCAGTTCACATTGGTTTTTGACGAGCTTGCAAGGGAAAAATTTGTTGATTGGTTTGGATATTCGGCATCCGTCAGCCCGTATATTCTTGAGCAATTTGAGCAGGAGGTTGGATATAAATTCCGTCCTGAATTCATTATTGACCAGGGATATATGAACAATACATATCGTATTCCGTCAAAGGAATTTAAGGATTTTCAAAAATTCCAAATGCGCGAGGTTGCCAAGCTTGCAAAGGAAATGGTGGATATTGTTCACGAATACGGCAAGGAAGCTATGATGTTTATGGGCGACCACTGGATCGGTATGGAGCCGTTTATGGAGGATTTTGCCTCCATCGGTCTTGACGCAGTGGTTGGAAGCGTCGGCAACGGTGCAACCCTGCGCCTGTTCAGCGATATTAAAAATGTTAAATATACCGAGGGCAGATTTTTGCCGTATTTCTTCCCCGATGTTTTCTGCGAGGGAGGAGACCCGATTTATGAGGCAAGGGTTAATTGGGTAACTGCAAGACGAGCCATTTTGAGAAGTCCTATTCAGCGCATCGGATACGGCGGATATCTAAAGCTTGCTCTCAAATTTCCCGAATTTGTGGATTATATCAAGGGCGTTTGCGATGAATTCCGCACCCTTTACGATAATATTCAGGGCGTTACTCCTTACTGCGTTAAGAGGGTTGCCGTGCTGAATTGCTGGGGCAAGATGCGTTCGTGGTCAAATCATATGGTGCATCACGGTCTTTATTACAGACAAAATTATTCCTATTTCGGCGTTATTGAGGCATTGAGCGGTGCACCGTTTGATGTGTCCTTTATCAGCTTTGACGATATTAAGAATGACGGCAATTTGCTTGACGACTTTGATGTAATCATCAATGTCGGAGATGCCGACACTGCGCAATCGGGCGGTGAGTATTGGGCAGATGAGCAAATAATTACTGCCGTTAAAAAATTTGTATATAACGGCGGCGGCTTTATCGGTGTGGGCGAGCCTGCGGCTCATCAGTGGCAGGGCAGGTTCTTCCAGCTTAACGATGTTCTCGGCGTTGAGAGAGAAAACGGCTTTACTCTTAACACCCGCCGATACAATACCGAGGAGCATAGAGAGCACTTTATTCTTGCCGATACAGACGGTAATGTTGATTTCGGCGAGGGCAAAAAGAATATTGTTGCGCTTGAAGGCACAACTGTTCTTATCCAAAATGCGACAGAGCTTCCGTTTGCCGTAAGACACGCGGAGGAGGTACAAATGGCTGTCAAGAGCTTCGGCAAGGGCAGAGGCGTTTATATCAGCGGTCTTCCGTATTCGTTTGAAAACAGTCGTGTGCTTTATCGTGCCGTGCTTTGGAGCGCCGGTGCCGAGGACGAGCTTTTGCGTTGGTTCTCCACAAACTATAATGTTGAGGTTCACGCCTATGTTAAAAACGGCAAATATTGTGTTGTAAACAATACATATGAGCCACAGGATACCACCGTTTATGTCGGCGATGGCTCAAGCTTTGACCTGCATCTTGATGCAAATGAGATAAAGTGGTACCAAATACAATAATTTCAGACTGTCGATAAAGTGGTCTGAAACACGCTAAAATAAATTTAAAAACCTTATTATGCCTCCCTTGTTAAAGGGTGCGGGTCTCCGGCGGAGACCTCTG
>JBJEPH010000030.1:0-3899 GCA_051881135.1 Eubacterium sp. | reverse complement strand
AGTAAGTGTAGTGAGTTACACTTACGCCCATTTGTAAGTTGATTTTCTCGCTCTGTTTGTTTTCGCTTTGGTTTGCATTTTGCGTGCGTTTGGATTGCACTTGGTTGCCTGAATTAAGGCGGTCTGATTGTCATTTGCTCGCCCATAAATTACCTCCGAATTGATTTTATATATCTGCCTGCCCACAGTAAACGAGTGGGATAACAGCCGAAAAAGAACGCGAAAAAAGCCGCTGAAATCACAATGTTTCACCGACTTTAACCGTATTTAGCAAGTTCTTCTTGCTCTATGGTGGTTAGCCATTCGATTAAGTTAGATTGTTAATTAAAGGTGTAAACCTCCTGAAAAATCGTATGCTTATAAAAGCCTATCGCGGCTTACGAATTTTTTGTATGCCGAAAACACCTTGCACCATAATTCGCAAGCTAAGGCAAGAACGGACTTCTTCCGTTCAAAATCATTCTGCCTTTTATTGACTGACCTCGTCCACCGCAGAACTCATACCTTTGAAAGGTACAATACCACTCATACATTACCGTGATACACTGTGTATTTTATCACAATGAAAGTGGGATGTCAATAGATTTACAAAACAAACGTTTGCAATTTTTGAGAAGTTTTGTCGAAAGTAAACGACTGAAAATAACACTTCGGTCTTTTACTTATTGTCATAAAGATGACTAAAACTAAATAAGGATTGCTTCCAAATTACTTGCCACGTAAATTCTCGTTTGGTGGTACTCTTTGAATATTATTCTTCTTTTGGCTTAGATAAAAACCTGCAACAAACTTGTTACAGGTTTCTTACCGAAGGGGGTGTTATTTGCCCTCTCATTTATATAAGGACAACTACTGCCCGAAATTATGCAAGCAATTTTTAAAAATTAGAACTTTATGCTTTCAATGCTTGCAAACATTAATCATTTATTACCGACCCTGATGGTATTTTGAAAAGCGGTTTTCTTAAAACTTGAGATTTCTTTTTTGCTATTGAATTTGTCTTGGCTTTATATCCCTTTTCTTTTATCTGGTAATTTGACAGTGAAATGATGAAAGGAGCCAGCAAACAACCAACGACTATAAATATTACGGGTAATACACTACCACAGGCGAAATAGGAGAGTGTGCCTATCAAAACAGCAAACAATATAGAGTCATATGAGTATTTAAGTATTTCCTTAAAAGAGAATTTTTCAGATGATTTTGGTGTAACCAGGAAAACAGCTTTCTTTCCGCATATGCCAAGCAATACAGTTTTAAGCATCATAGGCGCAAGAGAAGCATAGGTTGCGATATTTACGATAAAATAAGGCAACAGCAGAAACACATTTCTGTTTTTATGGTAAACGTACAAATCGGGTATCATAGGCGAACATAAAAACAAAATCATTATGAAATAAACACCCAACGAATACCGTATAATGGGATAGCCAAGGAAACCAAGCGTTATTGTACATATTGCCAATAAGAAACTTAATACAGGCACTATTGGCAGGCTGTAATGCGATAGCTTTATGTCCAGCTTCTCAAACCAGCTCATTTTGGACTCATTGATTTGTTTGTTGTATTTCTTCATGTATTCGAGATTACCCTGAGTCCACTTGCATTGCCGCTTCTTGAGAGATACATAGTTGACGGGAAATTCTTCATAGCATAAAATATCGGGGGCATAAATAATATCCAATCCGGCATTTTTAATCTCGACAGCAAAAGAAATATCTTCAGCCACGACCAAAGGGAATCCGCCAGTTGCTTCATAGCAGGTACGGCTGATGGTCATGCCGTGACCAATGAGTGCATTTGCTCCATAAAAGTTTTTTATTACTTGAACGGTTGTACCATTGCTTCCGACACACAGTCCCATAAGTCGTTGAAAGACATTATCGCCTTCCTGTGCAATATGTTTAGCCTGTACCGCACCGCATTTTTGATTATAGTTGAAATATTTAAGAACTTTTGTGATATAATCGGGCGGTATGACCTCATCGCTATCGAGGACAACAAAATAATCGTAATCGTGGCGATCCTTTAAATAGTTATTGAGATTACCGGCTTTGTAGCCCGTTCTGTCCGTCCGTCGAACGACTTCTACGTTACCGTGGCGCACTCTGTATTTATTGATTTCTTTAATGTATTTCGGATCACTGCTATCATCGAGTATAATAGTTTTGAAGTTTGGATAGTCCTGTTTCCTACAAGCGGACAGAGCTTTCGGGTTAAAATCATTACAGGTGCAATACAGCAATAAAAATCTCGGTGCCGAATCTGGCACAACCTTATAGTCTTCTATCTTTTTGTATTGTTTATCTAACTTTTTACGTAATACGGCGTATGCAATAGAAAACGTAAGGTCTTTGATACTGCCAAACCAAAGGATAGAAAGAACGGCTGTATTGATTGCAAGCAAAATAATAATGAATACCGTTTTAACAGTACTGTATTCATTTAGCCCCATAGCTATCGTAGTCAGCGAATACACCAAAAAAGCCGTACAACATAACCATGCGGTAATAATAATGATGTAGAGTGTGGGTTTTTTCTTCATTGTTTTAATGTCCGATATATGGACAACCTCCTGTTCTTCTTTGAGTTCACTCACATTAAAAACAGCGAATGATATAAGATTGTCCACGAATTATCAAAGTTTTTTTCACGGATATTTTTCCTTATCTGTTTTAATTACTACTTTACATTATTTTTAGGCTTATGGTATAATACCATTAAAAGCATACAGGAAAAAGACTCAATGGACCACACCTTGTACGAGAAAACAGAATATGCGCTTGGTTTGATTGCTGAGGGGAACGATACCGGCGTTGATCTTATATATGCCTGCATGGGTAAGACAATGCTTTTCATTGCAAAGGGTGTCGTTAAAGACTCTTTTATAGCCGAAGACGTGGTACAAGAGAGTTTTTTAAAAATTGTAAAGCATATCGCTAAATATAAAAAAGGAACAAACGGTTATGCTTGGATTTGTCGCATAGTGCGAAATACAGCGTTAAACAGTTTAAAAAGTAACAAAGGACGTAACGAACAAAATATCGACGATTTTCTATTCTTATCTGACGGGGACAATTTTGCTACTAAATCGGAAACACATATGCTTGTTGAAAAGGTTATGAACTCTTTGGCTCCTCCTATTGTCAAGCAAATGGTGTATATGAAATATTTCCTTGATATGACGGTTCGAGAAATAGCACAAGCAGTCGGGAAATCGAAATCATATGTATCAAAAGAAATTATAAAAGCCGAAGAATATATGAAAGAAATGCTTAAAGATTCGTGGACAAAATAAGGTGATACATTGTTATATAGCTGAAGAGGTGCATTATGAGAGATAAAAACATAAAGGATGAAGAACTGAATGCATTGTTCAGGGCATACGTCGAAGAAGAAGAAAGCCCGTTGGAAAGTGTAACGGACAAAGCAAAAAAATATATGCAAAAGCAGCCTAAACGTATTGCCGTTAAGGAACCGATTCTTGTCACGGAAAACGGAACGGGCGGAGATAAAACGGGACGACATGCAAAGAATATGTGGCTAATATGGGTGTCATGCGGTGTCTTTTTGTTTATTGTTGCGCTTTTCTTTCTATGGTATTTTTTAAGCGCCAACGGCGATCCTTTTATTTCAATTGACAAGTTTAGCATAGTAAGCCGTTCACAGTTGACGGAAACTTCAGCAACTTTCAGTGAACAGGAATTTATCCCTTTTATTAACAGCGAAGATGTTGTTGAGTATAAGGAATATAGCTTAACTAATGATAATACTCATCAGAATAGAGAGGTGGTTTTGTACTATCTCGAATACACTGAACAGGAAAATACTCAGGCGAAATTATATGTTGAGGTTGGTGGGTTGAATTTTGATGAATTGAACAACTACAAACAATTGAA
>JBJEPH010000029.1:0-108907 GCA_051881135.1 Eubacterium sp. | reverse complement strand
AATCGAATGAAGATTTAGATGTTGAAAAAACGGTGAATAGGCTCATTAAGGCAGGCTACACCCGATATGACCAGGTTGAGGGAACAAGCCAGTTTTCTGTCAGGGGCGGACTTATAGACATTTTCCCGCCCGGTGCAGATGCTCCCGTAAGAATTGAACTTTGGGGCGACACAATTGACAGCATAACAAGGTTTGATATTTCAACCCAAAGACGAAATGATATGGTTGAAGGCATAGACATTATTCCTGCAACGGAGGTCTTGTTTTCAAGCAGGGAGGAGCAGGCAAAAAGGATTGACGAGCTTGCTTCAAGCCTAAAGGGTAAGGCAATTAAGGCAAGAGAAAGGCTGCTTGAGGACAGCAACAGGCTCAAGCAGGGCTTAAGTCTGCGATGTAACGACAAATATCTTCCGCTTGCATACAAATCCAACGGCCTTTTCGATTACTTTGAAGGAATGCTTTTTGTCTGCGAAACAAGCAGAACAAAGGAAAAATGCATCAATCAAGACAAGCTGATGCAGGAGGATATGAAATGGCTTGTTGATGACGGTATTATCTGCAAGGGACTTGACAGATATAATCTTAATTTTGACGATTTAACCGAGCAATACAGGGAGAAAAATGCAATTTATCTTGATTCTCTCCCGAGGGGAAGCTTTGATACGCCTGTCAAGCATTTGGCTAATTTTACCTGCAGAAGCTTTAATGCGTGGAGCGGTACATTATCACAGCTTAAGGATGAGCTTTTTCCGCTTGTTAAAACAGGCTATGCCGTTGCAATTATGGCAGGAACATCAAGGGCGGCAAAGGCTTTGGCATACGATATAAACGAAATGGGATATCGTGCCGTTTTTTGTGAGAAAAGACCTGACGAATTCACTCACGGCGTAATTTATGTTATGTCCTCCACCTTGTCGGCAGGCTTTCAGTTAAGCTTTTGCAAGCTTGCCCTTGTTACCTACGGAAAGGTTAATTTCTCTAAAAAGAAGCACAAGCGCTTTAGCTCAAAGGACGCAATACACTCGCTTGACGAGCTTAGCGTAGGCGATTATATTGTGCATAATATTCACGGAATAGGTATTTTTCAGGGTATTCACGCACTGAATTTCGGAAATGTTAATAAGGACTATATCAAAATAAGCTATGCAAAGGGAGATACCCTGTATGTTCCCGTTACACAGCTTGATTTGGTTTCGAAATATATAGGTCCCAAGGAGGACACGAGGGTAAAAATTAACCGTCTCGGCTCGGGCGACTGGACCAAAACAAAAAGCAAGGTTCGTGCAAATCTTCAGGATATGGCAAAGGAGCTTATACAGCTTTATGCAAAGCGTATGAGCACAAAGGGCTATGCCTTTTCGGAGGATACGGATATGCAAAGGGGCTTTGAGCTTCGCTTTGAATATGACGAAACAGAGGACCAGCTTCGCTGTATCGACGAAATTAAAGCCGATATGGAAAGAGTTTCGCCTATGGACCGTCTGCTTTGCGGTGATGTAGGCTTCGGAAAAACAGAGGTTGCGCTTCGTGCCTGCTTTAAATGTATAGGCGACTCGAAGCAATGTGCCATTCTTGTTCCCACAACGGTGCTTGCAATGCAGCATTATCAAACCGCCTTAAAGCGAATGGAGGCATATCCCGTAAGAGTTGAGATGCTGTCGCGCTTTGTGTCGCCCACCAAGCAAAAGGAGATACTTAAGGATTTAGCCGACGGCAAGGTGGATTTGCTCATAGGCACACACCGTATCTTCGGCGGAGATATCAAATTTAAGGATTTGGGACTTCTTGTAATCGACGAGGAACAGCGCTTCGGCGTTGCACAAAAGGAAAAGATAAAAGAAAAATTTCCAGCGGTAGATGTTTTAACTCTTTCGGCAACTCCTATCCCGAGAACGCTTAATATGGCAATGAGCGGAATAAGGGATATGTCGCTTCTTGAGGAGGCGCCGGGTGACAGAAAGCCTGTACAGACCTATGTTATCGAATATGACTTCGGCATATTGGTTGAAGCTATGGAAAAGGAATTGGCACGAGGAGGTCAATGCTATTATCTTCACAACGATATAGATACCATCGACCATGTGGCTGTGCAGATTAAAAAAGCCATACCCGACTGCACCGTGGGCGTTGCACACGGACAGATGAGCGAGGAACAGCTTTCGGATGTTTGGCAGGGACTGCTGTCGGGCGAAATTGACATTTTGGTTTGCACAACTATTATTGAAACGGGCGTTGATGTGCCTAATGTTAATACCCTGATTATCGAAAATGCAAACCGTCTCGGCTTGGCACAGCTCCACCAGATAAGAGGAAGGGTTGGAAGGTCGTCAAGGAGAGGCTATGCTTATTTTACCTTTGCAAGAGGTAAGGAGCTAACCGATATTGCTCAAAGGCGACTCGAGGCTATCAGGGAATATACCGAGTTCGGCTCCGGATTTAAGATTGCTATGAGAGATTTGGAAATCAGAGGAGCAGGCTCGCTTCTCGGAAACAAGCAGCACGGTCATATGGAGGCTGTGGGCTATGATATGTATATCAAGCTTTTAGAGGAAGCCGTTGCAAAGGAGAAGGGCGAGGATATACAGGACGAGAAGGAGCAGGAATGTCTTATCGATTTGCCTGTTGATGCAAGTATTCCGAATTCGTACATTTCTTCAACTCCGCAGAGGCTCGAGATGTACAAGGAAATTGCAAACATAAAAACCGATGAACAGGCAAATGAGGTATATGACGAGCTTACAGACCGTTTCGGAATTCCGCCTGCACCTGTTTACGGCTTGGTGGAAATTGCACTTTTAAGAAATATTGCGCAAAGACTGTCGATTTATGAAATAAAGCAAAACGGAATTGCCGTGAGATTTTTCCTTAATGACATAAAACCCGAATATCTTATAGCATTAAATGAAAAAATGCGTGGCAGAGCAAAATTTATTTCGTCAAAAAAATCATATATAAGCGTTGATACAATCGGCGGAAATACCATTGAAACGGTTAGAGAAACCTTGAAGCTTCTCAAAAATTCCGTATCGGCGACTGAATAAATTATAACACCTTGGTTAATACTTTAATCGAGGTGTTAATTATGTCTTCGTCAAAATCTAATAAAGAAACAAAAAATGTAAAGGCTTTGTTTTCGGTTATTTGCCTGTGTATTATATCACTTGGCTTGATTGTGTATTTTTCAACCACCACAACGGCTAAAAACGACACGGTAAACGAGCATACAACCCTGGAGCAAACGACAGAGGTTCAGCATGCCGTTACGGTAGAAGATACAACAAAGCAAACTACTAAGCCTAAAGCTACGCAAAAAACTACAAAGGCTGCAACAACGGAAAAGACAACAATGGAGCTGTCAAAATCAAATACGCCGTATAAAAGCTATTATAAGTATCCTTTGACGGAAGCCGTATTAAAGGGATACAGCGAGGAGCTTAGCTACAACAGCACTATGGGCGATTACCGTGCTCATTCGGCAGTAGATTTTAAAGGCAGTGAAAACGACAAGGTTGTTGCCGTAAACGACGGTATTGTGCTTGATGTGTATGAGGACGCAATGTACGGTATGACTGTCGAAATAGACCACGGCGGTAAGCTGGTTGCACGATACAGCGGATTGAACAGTGCAAGCGTTAAGAAGGGCGATTTTGTTTATATCGGAAACAAAATAGGAACCGTGGGCAAGGTTCCCTGTGAAGCAGAGGACGACGCACATCTGCATTTCTCCTGTATGCTAAACGGAAAAACCGTAAATCCGCTTGATGTTATGAGTAAAACAGAATAGCAAAATTAAAGCTCGCAAGGCATTTATATGCTGATGCGAGTTTAATTTTTTTGCTTATATTTTAGTAAAAGCACTTGACAAGGGTTAAAAAATGTGTATAATATAAATTGTAATTGTTACAAGATAACAATTGTTACAAGGCGGTGAGGAATTGAACGAGCTTGAAATAGTTAATATATTTAAAGAAAACAGCTTTAGGGCAACGCCTCAGCGTATTGCAGTTTATAAGTATTTATGCGAAAATCCAACTCATCCCGATGCAGATGAAATATATAAAAGCGTAATTAAAATGAATCCGTCCTTTTCAAAGACAACGGTGTATAATTCGCTTCAGGCATTGGAGGAGCAGGGGTTAATCATCAAAATCAATATTGACAGTGATCGGGTTCGCTATGATGCCCATAAAAAGCTTCACGGACATTTTGTTTGTGAAAAATGCAACAAAATTTATGATTTTGATGTTGAAAAAATCGTATGCTGCGGAATTGATGATTTTATCATCAGCAAAAAAGATGTATATTACAGAGGCATATGCCCTGAATGTAAATAATATTTTATTTTAAAAGGAGATAAAAAAATGCAAAAAAAGTATTATTGTCCGGTATGCGGATACGAAAGTGACGAACCTATCGATGTTTGCCCTATCTGTAAGGCAAAGATGGCTGTCAGAGAGGAAGGCGGCGAAAAAACTTGGGCTGCTGAGCACATTGTAGGCGTAGCAAAGGATGTTGATCCTGAAATCGTAAAGGGCCTTCGTGAAAACTTCAACGGCGAATGCTCCGAGGTTGGTATGTATCTTGCAATGGCAAGAGTTGCTCACCGTGAGGGATATCCTGAAATCGGTCTTTATTGGGAAAAGGCAGCCTACGAGGAGGCAGAGCACGCTGCAAAGTTTGCTGAGCTTCTCGGTGAGGTAATCACAGATTCAACAAAGAAAAATCTTGAGATGCGTGTAGCTGCCGAAAACGGCGCAACACTCGGCAAGTTTGAGCTTGCAAAGATGGCTAAGGAGCAGGGTCTTGACGCTATCCACGACACAGTTCACGAAATGGCTCGTGACGAGGCAAGACACGGCAAGGCTTTCGAAGGTCTTCTTAAGAGATATTTCGGCTAATACAAGAACATAAAAAGCAACGCATAGGCGTTGCTTTTTTGTTTTTTCTTATCTCTTTTGCCCCATAAAATATCTGAATAACGGCAGACATTCGGAAAAGAAGGCTTTATATGATTTACAATAATTTCTGTCATTTTTTACACGCTTACAGCCTCCGCCTCGGCACAGCCCGAAATATCTGCAATTTTTACATTCTTCGTCAATATTCAGGCTTTCATCTATAAATGCTTTTGCTTTTTCACATTCTGCAAGCGTGTGAAAATCCTGTTTGTTCACATTGCCGAGCAGCCATTCATCCGTGCAGTAGAAATCGCAGGGATAAACATTTCCGTTGCCCTCAATGATGAACTGGTGCATACAATGTCCGCACATGCCGCACTGCTCTGTGGGGTTGCCGAGAAAAAGATGCACAAGATTATCAAAATACCGTACGCTTGTATAATTGTTTTCTACATAATCCTTAACATATGCCTTAAAGCCGTGAATGAGAAATTTTGCATACTGGCTTTCGGTCATATACATTTCGTTTTCGCTCTTGTCACCGAACGGTCGCAGGCAGGGGATAAATTGCAAATATTTAAAGCCCATTCGTGTAAGTGCAGAGTATATCTCGTCGATATTATCTGCGCAGTAGCCTGTAAGAACGGTTAGTATATTAAAATCGACATTATATTTTTTTAAAATTTTGGACGCCTTTATAATTTTATCATAGGTATTGTTTGAGCCTTCATCCACACGGAATTTATTTGCCCTTTTATTTCCGTCAAGGCTTAAGCCTATCAAAAAATTATTGTCACGGAAAAACCCCGCCCATTCGTTTGTCAGGAGCGTTCCGTTTGTTTGCAGACCGTAGAAAACACGGCTGTTTTTATTATTGAGCTTATTTACCGTATCAACAAAGCCTTTAAAATAATCCAAGCCTGCAATCAGAGGCTCCCCGCCCTGAAAAGCAAAGGAAACGCTTTCTCCGTCGGCAAAGTCGAGAGCGTTTTTAATTAGGCTTTCTGCCGTTTCCTGCGTCATAATGCCGAAGCTTTTTACCTCTCTGACATCTGATACATTATTGTAAAAGCAATATTTGCATCTCAAATTACATAGGCTGGATGCCGGCTTAATCATTATGGAAAGTGGTGGCATAATGTATAGGTTCCTTATCTGTTTATATATTGATAACTATTATATCATAAACACCTACTATCTTCAACTTTGGAAATATTGGGTGAATATCTAATACCTGCTTTTTACAGGGTTATTCCGAAT
Source organism: Eubacterium sp. (assembly GCA_051881135.1). Taxonomy (GTDB): domain Bacteria; phylum Bacillota; class Clostridia; order Oscillospirales; family Acutalibacteraceae; genus Eubacterium_R. Next base: position 102,749 of record JBJEPH010000029.1, on the reverse strand, counting down.
ATTTGAATAAATGAGCGAAAAATTTTTTATTTTTCGCTTTTTTCATTTTTTTATAGATGCTTTGTGAATAAAAATGCCGATTTTCGCCTTTGGGTGAGAGGTGTTACTCTCAAATATCTCAAAAGGGGTTATGGAATGTCAAGACGAAAAAAGACAATAGAACAGCAGGTGAAGGACGGATTATGCGAGCTTGCTTTCGGCTCAATCAGCGATGCGGTTTCCCTGTTATATCTGTCGGAGGAGGAAATTGTTGATAAGCTGCCTAAGCTGAGGCTTATGAATGTAAGCGAAATAAAACGCCCAAAGGGCGGAGGTATGGAAATTAAATTCTTCGACAGGATTAAGGCGATGGAAAAGCTTATTGATAAGGAGCAGGCAACACAGGATACAGGCTTGAGCTTCTATCAGGCGCTTGAAAGGAGCACGGAAAATATATCAAGGGAAAGTGTCGAAGATGATTAAGTTTACGCCGTTTTCAAAAAAACAGCTAAAAACACTCAACTGGTGGTGCAAGGGAAGTCCCGATTTCAATAAAAACGGAATAATCTGTGACGGCGCAGTAAGAAGCGGTAAAACGCTGTGTATGTCGCTGTCATTCGTAAGCTGGGCTTTTTACGCATTTTCAGGCTGTTCGTTTGCTATGTGCGGAAAAACGATAAGCTCGCTCAGACGAAATGTTGTAACGCCTATTGTACCTGTCTTAAAATCGCTTGGCTTCACGGTTACGGAAAAAATCAGCCAAAATTATTTGGAAATTGAAAAGGGCGGCATCACAAACAGATTTTATCTGTTTGGAGGCAGGGACGAGAGCTCCGCTTCTTTGATACAGGGTATGACCTTGGGCGGCGTTCTTCTTGACGAGGTTGCATTGATGCCTCGCTCCTTTGTTGAGCAGGCTCTTGCAAGATGCTCTCTTGAGGGGTCAAAGTTTTGGTTTAACTGTAATCCGGAGCATCCTTTTCACTGGTTTTATAATGAGTGGATAAAAAAGACCGAGGAAAAGAATATGCTCTATCTCCATTTTACAATGGACGACAATCCATCACTCTCAGACGAGATAAAAATCAGATATAAAAATCTGTATTCGGGTGCATTCTACGAGCGCTTCATAGAAGGCAGGTGGGTTGCGGCGGACGGGCTTGTTTATCCTATGTTCAATGCTCAAAGGCATATAAGGGAGGGCAGGCATTTTACGGAATATTATTTATCCTGCGACTACGGAACCGTTAACCCCTTTTCGCTCGGCCTATGGGGAAAGGGGGAGGACGGCTGGTACAGAATCAGCGAATATTACCATTCTTCACGGGATAAGGGAATTCAGCTGACGGACGAAGAATACTATTCTAATCTGAAGGAGCTTGCAGGGAACAGAAAAATAACAGCCTTAATAATTGACCCGTCCGCAGCTTCCTTTATTGAGGTAGTTAAACGGCATAACGAATTTTGCGTTATTAAGGCTGATAATGATGTTCTTTCCGGCATCAACAGGGTATGCCAGGCGCTGAAGGATGATGAAATATTTATATCCCCTCGCTGTACCGATGCAATTCGTGAATTTTCTGTTTACCGCTGGGACAACAGCATAAAAAGAGATGCGCCCAAAAAAGAAAACGATCACGCAATGGACGATATCCGATATTTTGTTCAGACCGTTATCAACAAATGCACTGACGATTTCGGATATTCCATTGCAGTAGAAAGGATGTGACGCTTTGAGCATATTTAAGAGACGCGCAAAAACCGAGTCAAACGAAGTTAAAAGTATGCCCACTATGTCGGTGCAAACGACAAATATGTTATCTCATCCGTTTAAGAGCCTTAACACCTATACTCCGCTTGTCAGCGTAAACAACAGAGTGTTTAGGTCAATAAGAGAGGGCGTGCCGATTATTGACAGCGCAATTCATAAAATCGTAAGGCTTATGGGAGGCTTTAGGCTTGTAACCGGAGATGAACGAATTGATTTGGAGATGAACAGATTTCTTGAAGGCATCAATGTAGGCGGAAACCAGAGAGGCATACAGGCGTTTATTGATAATTTTATTGTTCAGCTTCTAACCTACGGAACTGCCGTGGGCGAAATAGTTCAGGACGAGGAATGTATTTACGCTTTATTTAACGGTGAGCTTGACGCCATAGATGTAAGGAGAGCTCCAAACGGTGTGGATATTGAATTTTTCAATCACTCCGATATGTCGGTTAATAGGATTGAGCATCAGGACAGAATTCTCTTTTCTGTTTTAAATCCCGAGGCAGGCAGTATTTTAGGGACGAGCCTGTTAAGCGGCTTGCCTTTTGTAGCAGATATACTGCTCAAAATATACAATACCATAGGCACAAATTGGGAGAGAGTGGGAAATTTACGCTATGCTGTAACCTACAAGCCTCAAAACGACTCCTCGGATAAGGCATTTGCCAAGGAGAGAGCAAATCAGATGGCTTCGGCTTGGAAGGACGCTATGAGCAGTAAAAGCTCGGTTAAGGATTTTGTTGCAGTCGGTGATGTTAAGGTAAGCGTTATCGGCGCCGATAATCAGGTGCTTGACAGCGAAATTCCCGTAAGACAGATGCTTGAGCAAATCATTGCAAAAACAGGGCTTATGCCGTATATGTTCGGTCTGTCTTGGTCAACAACAGAGCGCATGAGTCAGCAGCAGGCAGATGTTTTAACGACAGAGCTGTGGGCATACAGACGAATTATCACGCCGGTTATAGCAAAAATCGGAAGGGCCTATCTTGCAACACTCGGCACTTATTGTGATGTTGATGTTGAATGGGAGGAAATCACGCTTCAGGACGAAACCCAGGCAGCGCAGGCAAGACTCTATAACGCCCAAGCAGATCAGTTATTAAGGGAGGCAGGAGAATGTTAAATCGCATAATTCAAAAAAGCGCGCCGACAGATGACGATATGAAGAAAATTAGGCAATTTACAAGACGCGAGCTTGAGGAAAATGAAATCTACACATTTAATGTAGCGCTCTGCGATAACGATGTGGACAGGGATTTTGAAAAATTTTCCTTGCAGGCGCTAAAGGAGCTTCAGGGCTTATTTGTCGGCAAAACGGGAATTTTTGACCATTCTATGAAAACGGGTGACCAAAAGGCAAGAATTTTTGATACCTACATAGAAAGGATTGACGGCAAAAGCACCGCTGACGGCGAGGACTACTATTGCCTGATGGCAAAGGCTTATATGCTAAACAATGAGGAAAACAGCTCGCTTATCAACGACATCGATGCAGGTATAAAAAAGGAGGTTTCCGTTTCCTGCTCAATGGAAAAAAGCATATGCTCCATATGCAATGCCGACAGGCGTACAAAGGGCTGTGAGCACAGAAGGGGCAAAAGCTACAACGGCAAGCTGTGCTTTGATGTTTTATCAGACGCTACGGACGCTTATGAATTTTCCTTTGTTGCCGTTCCTGCTCAAAGACAGGCAGGGGTTAGAAAATCTTTCTGTCAAAAGGAGAAATCAGATATGAAAAGTATTATTAAATCAATTTATACCTGCGAGGAGGATTTAGTTATCTCAAAGGCGCAGGCAAAGGAATTGTCTTGCTATATAGACAGTTTAAAGGATGAAGCAAGGCTTGGAGAGGAATACAAAAGACAGCTTGCCAAGGAGGTTGTATCCTTGCTTTCAAAGTCTTTTCCCAATATGGACAAGGCTCTGTTTTCATCGGTTGCTTCGGTAATGACAACCAAGGAGCTTATCGGCTTTAGGGACGGATTACAAAAAGAAGCAAAGCAGATGCCGAAGCCACAGCTTGCTTCGGCAAATCATACTATCGAAAATAACAATTCAGACTTTAAAATTTAAGGAGGAAATAATATGGCTATCTCATATAACGGATATGATGCAAACTGCATTACGATTTTAAAGGACAATAAGAACAATAATTACTCAGGTCCTGTTGTGCTTAACGAATACGGCAGAGTTACAAGGCCTACAAACGGTTCGGAGCTTTATCTTGTTGCCGTTGCAGACAGATGTGAGTGTGTAACTGCACAGACACGAGGATATGTTGAACTTAAATACAGCGGTACTGCACCGGGCTACGGTATGGTAAAGCTTGGCTGCGATACCGGCGGCGGAGTTTCCGTTTCAAGCTCGGCATCGGCGCATCTTGTGCTAAAGGTCGATACAGTTAATAAAATTGTAGGATTTATTATTTAATTTAGGAGGAAAAACTATGTCATTTGAAACCATCAAGCTCGATAAGGGCTTATATACTTCTAATAAGGGCTTCACAAAATCACTTGAGGAAATTGACCCTTCCGAAAACTATAAGGGCACACAGTATGAGGGACTTGACGCATATCAGCGTCAGCTCAAGAGATTTGATATTAAGGTCAGCGGTAAAAATTCCGACACTGTTGCAAAATTCTTCTCAACAACCGACTCAGCAACTCTGTTTCCCGAATTCATTTCAAGAGCTGTTGCATCAGGAATCGAGGAGGGCAATATTGTTAATGATATCGTTGCTACAACAACGGTTATTGACTCGCTCGATTACCGATCAATAGATGCTTCGGATTTTGAAAATCCCGTTGACTATTATAATACTGTTGCAGAGGGCACCTTTATTCCCGAAACATACATCAGAACAAAGGAGCAGCTTACCCCGCTGAAGAAGCACGGCCGTTCCATCGTTGCTTCATATGAGGCTATTAAGTCGCAAAAGCTTGATATTTTTGCCGTTGCCTTAAAGCAAATCGGTAAGTATATCGCTCATTGCGAGATAATTGACGCTGTGGATAAATTGGTTTTAGCCAATTCAAACTGTGTTGAAGCCGTATCCGGCGGTGATGTTTGCTACGATGATATGGTAAGTATGTGGAAGGCTTTGCTTCCTTACAATATGAATGTTATTGTTGCAGAACCCGATTTTACCGCCAAGATTTTGCAAATTCCCGAATTTAAGGATTCTCAGGCAGGTCAAGCCTTCCACGGTACAGGTAATATGGTTACACCGCTTGGTGCAAAGCTTGTTACGGTTCCCACAGATATCACATACGGAGCAATTTGCGGATTTGATAAAAATTACGCTCTTGAAAAGGTACAGTTCGGCGATATCATTACCGATTTTGATAAGCTTATTGACCGTCAGCTTGAAAAAGCAACAGTATCCTGCATCTCAGGCTTCAACAGAATTATTGATTCCGCAAGCGTTTGCTGCTCATAAATAATGGGGGGTGTCCGTATGAATGTAGATGAAATTACTTCTGCGTTAAGGACAATCAGCGATTTTGACGATGAAGAAATAAACAGATACCTGCCCATTATTGATATGAACGCTTCCCTTATTGACGCGGCAGAGGTTGACGAAGCCGATCACGACGCGGTGATTTATTATCTTTCGGCAAAAACATATTATGAAATTTGCTTAATGCAGTCGGGCGATGAGGTAACATCGTTTTCTGCAGGTGATGTTAAGATAACTCAATCATCCGATGTCAAAAGGGCAAAGGAGCTTTTTGAAATTTCAAAGCAGGGTGCTGCCGCATATATAAAGGATAACGCCTTTGCATTTTTAGGAGTGTAGCTATGGACAAAAGCAGGATTATTGAAAAATATATATTCGCTCTCGGTAATCAATGCGTTATAACCGACAACGAAAATGAGATGAAAACCAAATGTATTTTGACTCCGCTTTGGAAGCAAAACAAAACCTTTTTCGAGCCGAAAAACACACAAATCGGCTTAACAAGAGATGATTATTATAAGGTTATAATTCCGAAAAGCTGTGACATATCGGATCTTGACGAAAAAGCAACGCTGAGAGTTAACGGAAAGGAATACTATTTTGTTAAGCACGAGCCTGTTTATGTAAGCGGTGTTCTTCACTACCATTTTTGCATAGCCAAGGAAATTTACAAGGGGGATGATTATGTATTTGAATAATGAGGTGCAGGCATTATACGAGAAGCTTAAAAAAAGTGAAAGCCTGAAGGACTTCAAAATAACAAAGGCATATCCGTATCTTGATAAGCCCACAAGGCTTTCAATACAGGTTATTGTTGTTTCACCCTCCTCTATTGACGCACAAAGCGCTTCGCTCGGAAATGAGGAATTCTATGGAAAATATGCTATTGATATAGATGTTTTTTCGCCCTATGCCATGGGCTCTCCCGTTATGAGCGACGCATTGCAAAGAGTGCTTGTGTCCGCCACGGATAAAACCGTGGCGGGAATAAGTGTAAGTCCCGTTTGCCTTGATGAAAATTCACATTGCTTTAATTCAAAATGCAGACTTACATATCGCTATACCTACACGATTGGGGAGGATAATGATGAATAATAATGAAAATGTCGAAAGCCCCTATACCGTTGAAGAAATCAACGACTATTTTATGCTTGACTCCAAACGATACGACAATAATGTTAGGGGTGATTAAATGCAATATATAACTATGAATTATAAAGGCTTTGAATTTAAAGCAAATCCTACCTCCTTAAAGGTGTGCTATACAAAGTCGATAGCTCGCAGGAAAATTCCGTTTTCGGCAAGTGTAAGTCAGGAGATGAGCAATAGCGAGGCCGTAATAAAGGGCAATGGCTCATTTTTGGGAAAGGACGCGATGAAAAAGGCATATGAGATGCTCAGGGTGTTTAACAGGAAGGGCAGTGATTATCTCTTTTGCTCATCGGCTATTCCTATAAAAGCCTTTTTCAGCGACCTTGACATAAGCTATTCCAGCGCAGATGAAAAGGTTGATTATTCGTTTACCTTTATTCAAGACGAGGAGTCCAAGGCAAGTGATTATGACTTTGGCTACACCATAGCGCAGGAAAACGAAAATGCCTTTGATATAGCAAACCGAACGGGAATCGAGATAGAAAAAATTGTTGAAGCAAACGATTTGGAGGATTTGTTTGCGATAAAGCAGGGTGATAAGATATGGCTGGCATAAGGGTTGAGCTATACGATATAGACAACAGATGCATAGCTCCCGATAAATTGATATCAATGGAGCTTTCAAAGGATATAGATGCCGCTTGTGACGGATTGAGGCTGAATTTTTACGCCAAGGCTGTTTTGCCTGAAATTGACAGAGTTTTGCTTTATAACGATAACGAGCTTATTTTTAACGGCTATGCGGATACCCAGCGTGAAACCGTTGACAGCGGCGGAAGCACCTGCTTTATCTATGCAAGGTCGTCTGCGAGTCTGCTTACAGACAGTGCGGCAGAGCCTGCAACATATTGTATGCCGAGCGTAAACGCTTTGTTTTGCAAAAATGCCATGCAGTTCGGCTTTACAAACAGGCTTGAAAATCTTTGCTCGGAATCAAATTATCAGGTGGGCAGCGGAGTAAGCTGTTACGGTGCAATAAACAATTTCGTTTATGCCTTGACAGGTAAGGGCATTATTGTAACGCCGAATAATGAGCTTGTTATTGCAGAGCCATGGGAGGAAGCGGATATTTCTCAAAGCAGGATTATAAGCCAGAAACGGCTTATTAACAGAGGTCAGGCAATAGGCAGAATAAGCTATAAGAAAAGCACCGATACCGATTATAAATATCGGCTTGTAAGCAGGCTGATGCAAAGCAAGGGAATAAAAAATTCCGTAATGAAAAATGTATCCGGCTCAACCTTTACGGACAAGGAGAGGATAGTTTTAAACGCTATGGAAAAGGCAAACGAGGGATATTATTGCTTTGAAGCTGTGCTTGACGGATTTGTTTGCCTGTCGCTTTTAAATACGGTTAGAATTCCAACCGAGTTAGCCGGAAATGAGCCTTGGAAAATAAGGTCGATAGCTTATACCTTGGACCGAAACGGATTTAAAACCAAGCTACTGCTGTTTAAGCAAATTGATTTAAAGGAGATAGTTTATGTGGATTAGTAAAATGATATCTCAAAGCAGGCAAAGCCCGAAGGCAGAAAAGGGCAGTGTAACGCTTTCAAGCAATTCGCTTGAAACGGACGGAACCGTTAAAACCCGAAATATAGATGCCTATGCGCCTTACGGGTATCAATGCCGTCCGCCGGTTGGCGAGGAGGTTATGCTTCTTCCGTCGGGTGACGGACAGGTTATGATAGGCAGTAAAGCCGTTTGCGAAAATCTGCAAAGCGGTGAAATCAGGCTTAAATCACTTGGAGGTGCAAGCATAATACTTAAAAATGACGGAAGCGTGGTTATCAATTCGCTTGTAATTGATAAAAATGGGGTGATTAAAAATTGATGCAAAAAATTCAAAACGGCTCGTACATAGAAGCTCAGGACGGTGAATTCATATCCGTTGATTATATTGACGGGCTTCTTCAAAATGCATTTCTTCGTCTTAAAGCAAAACGAGGCAGGTTTTATCCAAATAAAAACTTCGGAAGCAAAATATACGAGCTTGGCACAGGCAGTCCCATGCTTGCATTAGCCCTTGCAAGACAGGCTGTATCCGATTTAGACGGAGTGTATATAAAAGAATGTATCAGTGATAACGGCGAATATATCTTTGATTTATTTGTCAATAACGAAGAAAGGCAGGTGCGAATTTCTTATGCAGACATATGAACAAATATTAAACCGAATGAAGAGTGCATATTTTGATGCCGCTTCAAGCAATCCGGAAAATAATACGGACGCAATGCTTCGGCTTCAGGCGGTTGCAAGCGAGCTGTATAATCTCAGCTGTTACGGCGACTTTGCCTTAAAGCAGACCTCCTACCGTACTGCCTCGGGCGAATATCTTGACCAACACGCAAATATCTGCGGATTGGAAAGAAAGACGCCGAGAAAGGCGAGAGGCAGGGTTAAATTTTCCGTAAGTGAGCCTGCCGAGCAGGATATAAATATTCCTCAGGGCGTAATTTGCTCGGTTAAGGACAAGCCCTTCATACAGTTTGTAACACTTAGCGATGCACAGATAACACAGGGGAGTTTAAGCGTAGATGCGGATATAGAAGCTCTTGATTTCGGAGAGGAATACAATGTTGCGAAAGACAGTATAACGGTTATGGTAAATCCGCCGTCCGTGGTTGAGACGGTTAACAACGAAAGCACGGTAATGGGAGGATGCTCCCGTGAAAGCGATGAAACATTAAGACGGCGCATTAAGGATTCCTACGAGTTTATTCATAACGGAATAAGCTTAAATTATTATATTGAAAGAATCTGCAACATTGATGATGTTTTAGACTGCCGAATTGTCGTTAACGGGTCGAGCCTTACTGTAACATGCAGAACAAAATCGGGCGTTCTTGACGATGACATAAAGAGTGAAATAAGAAATATTTTGGGCATTGTTGAATTGTTTAACTCAACCATCGTTATTAAGCTTGCATCGGCACTTAGCGTAGATTTTGAGGTTATAGTAAGAGGCGGAGAGCAAGCCGATGTTGAGGAGGTATTACGCAAATACATTGACGGTCTGCGTATATGTGAGGGCGTTATTGAAAGAGAATGCGAACGACTTATTTGCGACGCATGCTCGGCAAATGCGTGCGAGGTATATGCAAGCGATGTCGGACCGCGCTCGGTTGAATATTCAACTCTCGGCGAAGTAAGGGTGTACTATTATGAATAGAGAGCAAAGGCTTAAGCACTTGTTCGACTGCTGCGGTTTGGCTGATGACAGCTTAAACGATGCAGAAATAAAGGCGTATTGTGCAGGACTTGATTATGTAAATCGTATTTTTGACGATGTCAAGCAGGTAATACCACAGGGCAAGGTGATGACTCCCGCCGATATAAATAACTTCAATAGCGTATTTAATGATTGTCAGTTTTTCTTTATTGATGATGAAATGATTATTACCGACTACAACATAAATACCATTGGCAAAAAATGTGCAAATTGGGTAGGATACAATATCACAGTAAATCTAAATGCAAAGGGCAAAAGCTGGGCACAGATAAATTCGGAGAACGCGTCATGGCATACTTTTAAAATGAGATGCCTGCGTTGGAGTATGATAAGGAGTTTATAGCTATGAGCAGTACATATAAAACAAACAATATACAATTAAATAAATGGATTGAAAGCGATATACCTAAAATGGAAGACTTTAACAGCGATAATTTGGTTTTAGACAAAACAATCGGAGCTCACCATTCAAATACTACCATCCATATAACAAGCGAGGAAAGGGAAAAGTGGAATAAGGGCTACGGCCTAATGACCTATACGGGAACAGGAAAGCTGACGCAGAAGGTACAGATGAATTTCGGCTTTGACCCGACCTTTTGTATAGTTATTGCTACCGGTACTATGCCCGGATTAATTGATATTGAAAATCTGGTGCATTATAACTATTTCGGCATTGCAACCGTGGGCGGCAGTAATGCCGGTCTTGAGCTTAGCGGCAGTGTTTTAACCGTTACATCAAGCTCTGTTATGATTTCAAAATATGAGATGCGTTCCTATAACGAAATAGGCAGAAGCTATTTGGTTATTGCTTTCAGATAAATTAAAATCTTTACAAAATAAGTTGACAGTAATATAATGTTACTGTTGACTTATTATTTTTTGTATTGTTTTTTGTGCATATTTGGTCTTAATTGAGGCAAAAACGCAGTTAATCCTTTCGGATTAACGAGTATTTTAACGAAGAGTAAGGGCAAATCTGCCACGATAAACCGTGGTTCGAATTATTACCGTTACCCAAGGAGAAGATATGGCAGTATTTAAACCATTTAGGGCATATCGCCCTTCAGCAAGAAATCAGGCGCTCATCCCTGCGCTTCCTTATGATGTTATGAACACGGAGGAGGCAAGAAGAATGGCAAAGGGAAACAGTCTTTCCTTTCTTCATATTGATAAAGCGGAAATAGATTTGCCTCCCGGCACGGATTTATACAGCAAAGAGGTTTATGAAAAGGCGCGCGAAAACCTATTAAGGCTGGAGCAGAACGGAGATTTAATTCAAGACGCTTCACCCTGTCTGTATATTTACCGTCAGGAGATGGACGGCAGAGTTCAAACAGGCATTGTCGGCTGTGCAAGCATTGACGATTATAAAAACAATGTTATCAAAAAGCACGAGCATACGCTTGCAAAAAAGGAGCAGGACAGGATTAATCATGTTAACACCTGTGATGCAAACACGGGACCTATCTTTCTTACATATCGCAAGAGCAACGCCATAAGCCTTACGGTTTCCAAATGGATAAGCGAAAATCAACCCGTTTATAATTTTGTACAGGACAATGTCAGCCAGGCTGTTTGGGTTATTGACGATTTATCCGTATCAACAAAGCTTCAAAGACTTTTTAACGATGTTGACGCAATGTATATTGCAGACGGTCATCACAGATGCGCCTCTGCCGTTAAGGTGGGCGAAATCAGGAGAGAGCAAAATCCGGGCTATACGGGCGAGGAGGAATTCAACTACTTTTTGGCTGTTGCATTTGCCGACAGCGATTTGGAAATTATGGATTATAACCGTGTTGTAAAGGATTTAAACGGTATGTCCTTTGATGAATTTTTGCAAAAAATCAAGCCCTGCTTCAATGTTGAAAGGCTTGCATGCCGTCAACATCCTATAAAAAAGCATACTTTTTGTATGTACTACGACAGGGAATGGTATAAGCTGACAGCCAAGCAGGGCACCTTTGACGAAAGCGATCCTGTTGCACAGCTTGATGTAAGCATACTTCAAAATAATCTGCTTGCACCCGTGCTGAATATTGTTGACCCTAAAAATGATGACAGAATAGATTTTATAGGTGGTATAAGAGGACTTGAGGAGCTTGAAAGGCGGGCAAATGACGATATGAAAATTGCCTTTGCAATGTTCCCGACAACCGTTGACGATTTAATGTCCATTGCAGACGCAGGAAAAATTATGCCGCCTAAATCAACCTGGTTTGAGCCTAAATTGCTTTCAGGCTTGTTTATACACCATCTGTCGTAATAATTTTTGCCAAAATCTTGCAATTTTTGTATAAAAGTTATAGAATAAAGTAGAGTTATATATTATTAAACAAGGAGGTTCTATATGAACGAAGAAAACAGAAGCTACGCCAAGGCAGCGTGGGATGTCGTAGAGCATGCTGCTCACAAAATCGGCTCTCGTCTTCCCGGCTCTGACGGAGAAAGAAAACTGCACGATTATATGTGCGACAAGATGAAGGAAATCGGCATTGAGCCGAAAAGAGAGGAATTCGCAGTTTCCCCAAGGTCGGGCATCGGAGGACTTTCCTATGCAGGCTGGTCAGGTGTTATTCTAAGCGTTTTAACCTTCTTTGCGCTGAAAATTCCAACCGTATGGTACGGTATGGCAGGTCTTGCCCTCGTAACAATTATTTGGTTGGTTGCAAGCTGCTTCCTTTACAAAACGTGGTTTGATATGTTTTTCCCACAGGAAATCAGCGAGAACTCATACGGCATAGTGGAGCCTGAGGACGGCAAGTACGACTATACGGTTATTCTTTCGGGCCATACGGATACTTCTTGGTGCTGGAGACATTCCGAGCATGCCTACAAGTATGACAAAACAAAGCCTGTTTTGGGACTTATTGCCACATACGGCAAGGTTGGCTTCGGTGCAGTTTGCTTCTTTGTAATTGCTCTGTTTTCAATCTTTATGGCAGTGGTTCAAACCTGCGCTTATTTTGGTGCAGGCTGGGTAACTGCTCTTGCATATTCACAGGCTTGGCAAATCATTATGTTTGTTATGAACTTTGTTCCTATCATTACAGGAATAGGCTGTCTGTTTGTTGTTATGTGGGGCGACCCGAATCCGAGAAACGCCTCCCGTGGCGCTATGGATAACGCAACAGGCATCGGCTTAAGCTATGCTGTGCTTAAGTATTTCAAGGAAAATCCCGACAAGCTTCCAAAGGGCTGCCGTATCGTTGCCGCAAACATCGGCTCGGAGGAGGCAGGTCTTCGCGGCTCTATGTATTTCGCACAGGAGCATAAATTCGACGACCTTACTCAAAACGCGTGGAACATCAATATAGATTCGGTTGCCGACGCAGATTATTTTGAGGTTGTTATCAAGGACGATTGGCAGGGCTGTCGCTTTGATGCCGATATGGAAAGAATGTTTAAGGACACCTTTGATGAAATGGGTATTGAATCAAAGACAAACGGCTGCATACATAATCCTGTCGGCGGATGTGACTCAACACCTATGACAAGGGCAGGCATCAAGTCGGTTACATTTGCCGCACAAAATCCGATGCTTACATACTATTATCATACATGGAGAGATATGCCGGAGCGCTTCAGCGAGGATACGGTAGGTCTTGGCTTTGATGTAGTTTTGAGCGTTATTGACAAAATAGGAAAGTTCCAAGAGGCAAACGGCTATAACGGTCCTCAAAAGAAATAATTAATTCAATAAGCAAACATTGAAAACGGAATTTCAGCTTAGGCGGAAATTCCGTTTTTTATTATAACTTTTATGTTGACTTTTTCATATTATGTGGTATAATACAAATGAACATATGAATAGTTGTTCATATGTTTGAATAAAATTTTAATTTTTGGAGATAACATTATGAAGAAAACCTATAAAATTGAGGTGGATTGCGCAAATTGTGCAAACAAGATGGAGCTTGCGGCAAAAAAGGTAGAGGGCGTTGCCGACGCAAGCATAAGCTTTATGGCCTTGAAAATGGCTGTTGAGTTTGAAGACGGTGCAGACGAGAGGGCTGTAATGAAAAGAGTTTTAAAGGAATGTCGTAAAATAGAGGACGACTGTGAAATCTATATTTAGGAGAAGCTTATGTCACGAAAGCAAAGAAAAATGCTCATTAGAATAATTGCAAGCGCGGTTATTCTTTTAGCGTGCGTTATTTTTGAAAAATTTTATCCTATCCCAAACAGGTTTATAAGATGCGCAGTTTATCTTGTGCCGTATATCATCATAAGCTATGATATACTCAAAAAGGCATTTCGAGGTATAATAAACAAGCAGGTTTTTGACGAAAATTTTTTGATGGCCGTTGCATCCGTTGGTGCTATTGCTATTGCCGTATATGATAATTCAAGCTATACGGAGGCGGTTGCGGTTATGCTTTTTTATCAGCTCGGAGAGCTGTTTCAAAGCTATGCAGTGGGCAAAAGCCGCAGAAGCATAAGCGAGCTTATGGATATAAGACCCGATTATGCAAATTTGGAAGTTGGCGGCAGAATAGAGCAGGTTAGTCCCGACGATGTGCCTATCGGCTCAATAATTGTAGTATCGGCAGGCGAAAAAATTGCCATAGACGGCATAGTAGAGCAGGGAAGTACCTCGCTTGATACATCTGCGCTGACGGGCGAAAGCGTGCCGAGAAATATCTCGGTAGGAGATGAGGTTATCAGCGGATGCATTAATCTGTCGGGCACAATTCGTATTAAAACCACAAAGGAATTCGGCGAATCAACCGTGTCAAAAATACTTGATTTGGTTGAAAATTCGTCCTCAAAGAAATCGAAGAGCGAGCAGTTTATATCAAAATTTGCAAGATACTACACTCCTGCTGTTTGTGCCGGAGCATTGGCGCTTGCTGTATTGCCGCCGGTTGTAAGAATAGCTATGAGCCTTTATCCTAACTGGGCAGAATGGATATACAGAGCGCTGACCTTTTTGGTTATAAGCTGTCCCTGTGCGCTTGTTATCAGTATTCCGTTAAGCTTTTTCGCGGGCATAGGCGGAGCCTCGCGGGAGGGAATTCTCATTAAAGGCTCAAACTATCTTGAAACCCTGTCAAAGGCAAAAATTGTGGTTTTTGATAAAACAGGAACAATGACAAAGGGCGTTTTTGAGGTTAATGAGGTTTATTGTGAAAACAGCTTCGGTAGGGAAGAGCTTTTGGAATATGCGGCTCTTGCCGAGAGCTTTTCCTCGCATCCCATAAGCAAATCGCTTCAAAAGGCTTACGGTAAAGAAATAGACCTGTCAAGAATAACGGATACAAAAGAAATAAGCGGACACGGAGTTGAAGCAAGGGTTGACGGACAGCTTGTTTCGCTCGGAAATTCCAAGCTTATGAACAGCCTTAATGTGAAGTATGCGGAATGTGAAAGCGTCGGCACCGTTGTTCATATCGCAATCGACGGCGCTTATGCAGGATATATTCTGATTTCGGACACACTAAAGCCCACCTCGAAGCAGGCCGTCAGCGAGCTGAAAAAATGCGGCGTTTCAAAAACGGTTATGCTCACCGGTGATACAAGGAGCACGGCTGATTTCATAGCGGGCGAGCTTGACGCAGACGAGGTGTTCAGCGAGCTTTTGCCTGCCGACAAGGTTGAGCGTGTTGAGGAATTGCTAAAGCAGAAGCAGGAACGGGAAAAGCTTATTTTTGTAGGCGACGGAATAAACGACGCTCCCGTTTTGTCACGAGCCGATATCGGCATAGCTATGGGCGCTCTCGGCTCGGATGCGGCAATAGAGGCGGCGGATGTGGTGCTTATGGATGATGACCCTTTAAAAATCTCAAAGGCGATAAAAATTTCATCAAAATGTCTGCGCATAGTATATGAAAATATCGGCTTGGCGCTTGGAATAAAGGCGCTGTGTCTGGTTCTCGGTGCCGTCGGTATAGCAAATATGTGGCTTGCGATTTTTGCCGATGTAGGCGTTATGGTTATAGCCGTAATAAATGCGATAAGGGCGCTTAGAGTAAAAAATTTGTAAACTGTTAAAATATCCCTTGAATTAGTAGTTGTTATGGTTTAGAATAATAACAGAATTCGGGGGATTTTTTATGAACGAAACTATCGAAAAAAGAAGAGCATTCCTTATCAACATCGCTTATGTTATTGTTGTATTAGGACTTGCATATGTTTTCTTAAAGTATCTCTTTTGGCTTGTTGCGCCGTTTTTGTTTGCATTTTTCTTTGCCGTATTACTGCAAAAGCCTTTGAGATTTCTTGACAAAAAAACCAAAAACAAATGCCATTCTGCACTGTCCGTTCTTATGGTCATTTTGTGCATATGCATTTTCGTTGTTCCTTTATCGTTTATCCTTGCGGGAATTATTGATAAAATCAGCGAGTTCGGTGCATATCTTATGGACCAGCTTAATGATATACCAACCCTGTTGAATAATGTTAAGGCATGGCTTCTCGACTTTTTGAGCTTTTTGCCAAAGGGTATTTACGATTCGGTTACCGACACAATTGTTGACACCTTTGCAAAGCTGAATACGACAGGCGCACCCGATATGCTTAACAATATGGCGGGTACGGAGGCTGCTCCTAATGCTTCGTCGGGAATAGGAATTGATTTGGGTTCAATTTCAAGCGGTATTACAAGCGGTATCACAAGTGTATTTTCCTTTGTTAAAAATGTGCCTTCAATACTTATTTCGGTTGTAATCGGAGTAATTGCATGGATTTTCTTTACCAAGGATTATAGGTACATTGTCAGATTTATTCAGCGTCAGCTTCCCGAGGGAAAAAAGAATATTCTTGTTGAACTCAAGCAGGTATTCAACAAAACCATTTTGACTATGTTCAAGGCCTACGGCATAATTATGTGCATCACCTTCCTTGAGCTGTTCCTGGGCTTCTTTATTATGTCAAAGACCGGAATAATGAATAATGAGTATTATGTTCTTATAGCAGTTGCCACGGCAATATTTGATATCCTGCCCGTTGCAGGAAGCGGCGGCGTGCTTATTCCGTGGGCATTATTCTCACTTGCCACAGGAAATTATAAGCAGGCAATCGGCTTGATGATTTTATATGGAATAATTACCGTAATCCGTCAATATATAGAGCCTAAAATTGTAGGTTCATCCTTGGGCGTTCACCCCATTGTAACCTTGATGGGACTGTATTTAGGCTTAAAGCTGTTTGGTTTTATCGGTATGATTTTGGTTCCGTTGACAATTATGACGTTAAAAGCATTTAACGATTCAGGAAGAATTTCAATTTGGAAGACCTCGGCAAATAGCAGAAATTAACATAAATACACAAAAGCAGGCGAGAAATTGCCTGCTTTTTTATGTATATAACTGATTTATTGTAAAATGCCAAAATACTCTTGAATATTATATTTTTTCGTGTTATTATATGAAAAGTGTTTTTCACAGTAATACAACTGTCTATGGGTGGTGGACAATTTGGGAAAGGTTAACTATCTTCTGGTGGATATGTCCATTTTGCCGGAGGTCTATACCAAGGTGATAAAAGCCAAAGGCCTAATACAGTCGGGTGAAGCGTCTTCAGCCTCACAGGCGGCAAAAATGGCAGGCATATCCCGTTCGGCATATTATAAATATAAGGACAAAATTTTTGAGTACAGCGAACAGGCAGAGGACACATCAACCGTTAATGCAAAGCTGCTTGATAACGCAGGAGTTTTAAGCTCCGTTATGAATGAGCTTTATCTTGCAGGTGCTAATGTTTTGAGCGTTAACCAAAGCATTCCCGTAAACAATGTCGCCGATGTTTCAATTACGGTCAGAATTTCGCAGGCAGGTGTCACCGATGACCGCCTATTAGACAAAATTAAAAAAATCAACGGTGTAAAATTCGCCGAAATTGTATAGGAGGATAAAAATGAAGGTTGCAGTTATGGGCTACGGAACAGTGGGCTCCGGTGTAGTTGAAGTAATAGAAAGCCATAGCAAAAGCATTGCAAATCGCACAGGAGGCGAAATCCTTGAGGTAAGCCATATTCTTGATTTGCGCGATTTCCCGGGTGACGCTCACGAAAAGCTGTTCACAAAGGATTTTAACGATATACTTAATGATGAGGATGTAAAGGTAGTTGCAGAAACGATGGGCGGTGTTAATCCGGCATTCGATTTCACGATGAAGCTTCTTAAGGCAGGTAAAAGCGTTGTTACTTCTAACAAGGAGCTTGTTGCACAAAAGGGCCTCGAGCTTTTGGAAACAGCCAAGGAATACGGCGTAAACTATCTGTTTGAGGCAAGCGTAGGCGGAGGTATTCCGATTATAAGACCTATGGCGCAGTGTCTCACTGCAAACAATATCGAGGGCATTGCAGGCATTCTTAACGGTACTACAAACTTTATCCTTACAAAGATGATTGAGGACGGTATGACCTTTGAGGATGCGCTCAGGCTTGCGCAGGATAACGGCTATGCCGAAAAGGACCCAACGGCAGATATTGAGGGCTTTGATGCCTGCCGTAAGGTTTGTATACTTGCTTCTCTTGCTTTCGGTAAGCATGTATATCCCAATCAGGTTCAAAGCGAGGGCATTACAAAAATCACGCTTGAGGATGTTTCCTATATTCAATCTGCAAACGGCGTTATTAAGCTTTTGGGTCAGATTAAATATATCAGCGACGACAAAATTGCGGCGTTTGTAAGCCCTGCCGTAGTGTTTAACGGCTCACAGCTTGCGTCTGTTAACGGAGTATTTAACGCTATTCTCGTAAGAGGTGACGCAGTGGGCGATGTATGCTTCTACGGTCCCGGCGCAGGCAAGCTTCCGACAGCGTCTGCCGTTGTTGCGGATATGGTGGATTGTGCCGTTCATGTTGAAGCACGCAAGAACTTCGGCTGGAGCGCAGGCAGTGAGGACTATGTTGTGGACGAAAAGGCAACCATTGAAATGCCGTTTTACGTTCGTGCAAAGTCTAATCACAGTGAGATTATGGCAAAATTTGATGATGTTAAATTCCTCACAAGAAAGGGACAGCCGTCCGATGAGGTTGCATTTATAACTGATTCAATGACGGAAAATGCGCTCAAATCAAGGCTTGACGGAATTGAAGTAATTAACATAATCAAGGTAACAAACTATTAATCAAAATAAAATCAGGAGGAAATTATGGCACTTATCGTACAGAAATTCGGCGGCTCGTCTGTTGCAGATGCCGCCCGTGTTATGAATGTTGCCCGTATTGTAACCGAAACCTACAAGCAGGGCAACGATGTTGTTGTAGTTGTATCTGCACAGGGCGACACAACGGACGATTTAATTGAAAAGGCAGCCGAAATTAATCCAAAGGCGGCAAAGAGGGAAATGGACCAGCTTCTCACGGCAGGCGAGCAGATTTCCATTTCGCTTTTGGCAATGGCTATTGAGTCATTGGGCTTTCCGGTAATCAGCCTTTTAGGCTGGCAGGCAGGCTTTAACACTAACTCGGCCTACGGCTCGGCAAGAATTAAAAACATCAAGCCCGACAGGCTTCAGGCAGAGCTTGCAAGACATAATATTGTTGTTGTTGCAGGCTTCCAGGGCATAAACAGATACGACGATTTAACAACTCTCGGCAGAGGCGGCTCCGATACATCGGCGGTTGCTATTGCGGCAGTTTTGCACGCTGACAAATGTCAGATTTTCACAGATGTTGAGGGCGTATATACAGCAGATCCGAGAAAGGTTGAAAACGCAAGAAAGCTTAAGGAAATAAATTATGACGAAATGCTTGAGCTTGCAACCTTGGGAGCGCAGGTTCTCAATAACCGTTCGGTTGAAATGGCAAAAAAATATTCGGTAGAGCTTGAGGTTCTGTCTTCACTAAACCCGGTTCCGGGTACGATTGTTAAGGAGGTAGCAAATATGGAAAAAATGTTGATTAGAGGCGTTACAAAGGATACGGATGTTGCTTTGGTATCGGTTTTGGGTGTTAAGGACAGCCCGGGCGTTGCCTTTAGCATATTCTCAAAGCTTTCACAAAAAAATATCAATGTTGATATTATTCTTCAGTCCTTCGGAAGAGACGGCACAAAGGATATCGTTTTCACCGTAAGCAAGGAAAACGGCCCTGTTGCAGTTGAGCTTTTGCAAAAATCCTCACATCTTCAGGACGCAAGAATTGTTTGCGATACAGATGTTGCAAAGGTTTCCATTGTAGGCTCGGGTATGGAATCTCATCCGGGAACAGCTACAAAGATGTTTGAGGCTCTGTACGAAAAGGATATCAATATCAAGATGATATCCACCTCGGAGATTAAGATTTCCGTAATTATTGATATAGATAAGGCAGACAAGGCTGTTTCGGCTGTTCACGCAGCATTTATCGACTGATTATACTGACTTATAAAGAGTGGGCTTTGCCCGCTCTTTTTTATGCGAAAAAATAGTGATTGACATTAATATATTTATAATATATAATTAAAGGGTTAAAAAGCGCATTATTATAATTATTATTAAAGGAGTTTTTGATATGGCAGCAAAGACATTTACAATGACTGCGGCAGGCAAGGCAGAGCTTGAGGCAGAGCTTGAACAGTTAAAAACCGAGGGAAGAATTGATATTGCAGAGAAGCTTAAGGTTGCACGCTCATACGGTGACCTTAGTGAAAACAGCGAATACGATGAAGCAAAATCGGAGCAGGCTAAAATTGAGGCGCGTATCACAGAGCTTGAATATCAGCTTAAGAATGCAGTAATTATTGACGCAGGCTCAAAGGACAGCGTTTCCATGAGCTCAAAGGTTACTGTGCTTCGTAAATCTGACAACAAAGAGATTGTTTACGAGATTGTAGGCTTCTCACAGAGTAATCCGTCAGAGGGCAAAATTTCGGACGAGAGCCCTGTCGGAAAGGCTCTTATGGGCGCAACCATCGGTCAGGTTGTTACAGTTGAAGCTCCGGTAGGAATTATAGAATTTGAAATTAAGTCAATCGACTGATAGCAGAGGTAAAAACTATGGCAGGAAAGTTTGAAATCACCAAAAAGGGTGACAGTGCTTTCACATTTGAATTAATTGTTGACGATAAGGTTGTTGGCGTTTCTCCCGAATTCGATAAGGAGGATGCCTGCAAGAGAGGCGTTAAGGCTGTAAAAAAGAACAGTCGTATGAAGGTGCAGAATACGCTTGCAGGGGATGAAGAAAAAACAAATCCCAAGTATCTCGTAGAGGCAGACGGCGACAGGGTAAAATACACTCTGCTTTTGCAAACAGGCGCAGTTGCCCTAACAGGCAGTGCAGACAGCGAGGCAGACGCCCTTGAAGCTATTGAGAAAATAGGCAACAACGCAAATGCCGCCCAAATGACTATGGCGGAGGTTGTTCTTTCGGAAAATGAGCAAAAGCAGATAAGAATAGACAAGCTGACAGCCCTTCAAAACGAGGGCAGGGACCCGTTTGAAATTACTGTTGCAACCCAAACTCATCACTCCGATGAAATTAAGGATAATTTCGACGAGCTTGAGGAAAAGGATGTAACTATCGCAGGCAGAATTATGACCTGGAGAGATATGGGCAAGGCAAACTTCATTGACGTTCAGGACAGAAACGGCAGAATTCAGGCATATGTGCGTATGAATGATGTCGGCGAGGATGTCTTTAAGGAGTTCAAAAGCTGGGATATCGGCGATATTGTGGAGATTACGGGCTTTGTATTTAAAACCAGAACAGGCGAAATTTCCGTTCACGCAAAGGAGCTTCGACTGCTGTCTAAATCCCTGCTTCCGCTTCCGGAAAAGTTTCACGGCTTAACCGACACCGACACAAGATATCGCAGAAGATATCTTGATATGATTATGAATCCCGATGTAAAGGACACCTTTATCAAGCGTTCAAGGATTATTACATCAATTCGTAATTATCTTGACAATCTCGGCTTTATTGAGGTTGAAACACCCATACTTAACACTATTGCAGGCGGTGCCGCCGCAAGACCGTTTATAACACACCATAACACGCTTGATATGGATATGTATCTTCGTATCGCAACAGAGCTTTATTTGAAGCGTCTTATCGTAGGCGGTATGGAAAGGGTTTATGAAATAGGTCGTAATTTCAGAAACGAGGGTATGGATGTTAAGCATAATCCGGAGTTTACCTGTATTGAGCTTTATCAGGCATTTACCGACTATCACGGTATGATGGATATTGCAGAGGATATCATCCGTCACGCCGCAACAGAGGTTTGCGACAGCCTTCACATTGTGTTTAACGGCACGGAAATCGACCTTGAAACACCTTTTGAGAGATTAACTATGGTTGACGCCGTTAAAAAATACACAGGCATCGACTTTGCCTCCTTTATGAGCGATAACGAAAAAGCTATCGAAATAGCAAAGGAAAAGGAAATTGAAATTCAACCGGGCAAGGCAACCTGGGGAGATATCCTTAATTCCTTCTTTGAGGAATTTGTTGAGGAAAACCTAACCCAGCCAACCTTTATTATGGATTATCCTGTTGAGGTAAGCCCGTTAACAAAGAGAAAGCCCGATTGCCCTGTTCTCACGGAACGCTTTGAGCTGTTCATTCTCGGCGGCGAGTACGGTAATGCTTATTCCGAGCTTAACGACCCTATTGACCAGATGAAGCGCTTTGAGGCACAGATGAAGCTTCGTGAAGCAGGCGACGATGAGGCAAATATGATAGACAACGATTTTGTTATGGCGCTCGAATACGGTATGCCGCCGACAGGTGGCTTGGGTATCGGCATTGACAGACTTGTTATGCTGCTTACCGACAGCTACTCAATTCGTGATGTTCTTTTATTCCCAACGATGAAGCCGATTGAGAATAACTGAAGTGCTCGAACGGGTAGCAATAATTAAAATATAGGAGATTATTGATATTATGAGATCAGATTTAATCAAAGAGGGCCCGTCAAGAGCTCCTCACCGTTCTCTCTTACGAGCTCTCGGAATTGACGAACTCGAAATGAAAAGGCCTTTTGTAGCCGTTGTTAACTCAAAGAGCGACTACATACCGGGTCATATGCATCTTGATAAAATTGCCGAGCAGGTTAAGGCGGGCATACGTAACGCAGGCGGTGTTCCGTTTGAATTTAACACCATCGGCGTATGCGACGGTATTGCAATGAACCATAGGGGTATGAAATATTCTCTATGCTCCCGTGAGCTTATTGCCGACAGCATTGAGGTAATGCTTACTGCTCATCCTCTTGACGCAATTGTATTTATACCTAACTGTGATAAAATTGTTCCGGGTATGCTTCTTGCAGCCTGCAGGCTTAATCTGCCCTGTATCTTTATTAACGGCGGACCTATGCTTCCCGGAAAGAGCACGGAAACGGTAAATCCTATCGGTCTGTCCGAGCAGTTTGAATATGTCGGCGCAAATGCTGTTGGAAAAATGAGTGCAGAAAATCTTGAGCAAACGGCATTTACTGCCTGCCCGACCTGTGGCTCATGCTCGGGTATGTACACGGCAAACTCTATGAACTGCCTTACGGAATCCATCGGTATGTCACTGGCAGGCTCTGGCACAATTCCCGCAGTATATTCTGCAAGACTTCGCCTTGCAAAGATGGCAGGCGAGCGTGTTATGGAGCTGTTAAAGCAGGATATTAAGCCGTCGGATATTATTTCGGAAAAGGCAATCGAAAACGCTATGCGCACAGATATGGCTATCGGTTGCTCAACAAATACAATTCTTCACCTAACGGCAGTTGCTCACGCAGCAGGACACGATATCGACCTGTCCGACCTAAACGAAATGGGCAACAAAACTCCGCAGATTTGCAAGCTTAACCCTGCATCATCCGTATTTATTACCGATCTTAACAATGTGGGCGGTATTCAGGCTGTTCTTAAGGAGCTTGCATCGGGTGGATTGATTCACACGGATTGCCTGACTGTTGACGGAACAGTTGAGGAGAGAATAGCAAAGGCTCCTCAGGCAGACGGTGTTGTAATTCGCAAGCTTGACGATCCGTTCTCAAAGGACGGCGGCATAGCAGTTTTAAAGGGAAATCTTGCAGAGGAGGGAGCTGTTGTAAAGAAGGGCGCTGTTGCTCCCGAAATGATGCAGCATAAGGGCCCTGCAAAATGCTATAATTCCGAGGAAGAGGCTATTGAGGCTATCACCGGCGGTAAGGTAAAATCGGGTGATGTTGTTGTTATTCGTTATGAAGGTCCAAAGGGCGGACCGGGTATGAGAGAAATGCTTTCTCCTACTTCTGCAATTATAGGTATGGGCTTAGGCTCAGAGGTTGCTCTGCTTACCGACGGTCGTTTTTCAGGCGCAACAAGAGGCGCCTCCATCGGCCATGTTAGCCCGGAGGCCGCTGTGGGCGGTACTATCGCGCTTGTTGAGGACGGCGACGAAATTGAAATTGACATTCCTGCAAGAGTTTTGAGGGTTAATGTTTCCGACGAGGTTCTTGCAGAGAGAAGAAAGAACTGGACAGCGCCTAAGCAGGAGCTTTCAGGATACTTAAAGAGATATGCTCAGCATGTAACAAGCGGCTCACGCGGCGCAGTATTTTCAGAGGATTAAGGTAAACTGCTATGAGTGAAGGAAAAGCAACTTCACAATTTAAAAAAAGAAGAAGCCGAAAAAGAAGAAACGAGGCTGTCGTATATGTCAGTATGCCGATAATATTTGTATTGATATCTATGACAGTCGCCGTGCCTATTCTTTGCGGACTTATGAATTATGCCGTAAACTATGTTCATACGGCACAAAAAACTCTATGCATGGATTATTACGATATAAAGACGGATAACAGCTTTGAGGCCGCAAATTCCTCAAGCTATGCCGACAGCATACATATCGGAAAGCTTATGGGTAATATAAAATGCGACAGAGTAGGACTGAATGAGCGGGTATATTACGGCATTAACCGTGTTTCAATGCGCAACGGTGCAGGTATGGACAATACCTCTTATCTTCCCGGTAACGAGGGCTGTGTTTATATTGCAGGCTATGCCTCCTCTGCCTTCGGGACACTGTACAATATCAAAAAGGGTGACAGCCTTACGCTTGAAACCTATTGGGGTAAATTCAATTATAAGGTTGTAGATGCCGGAGTGGGCAAGGACGTTAATGAGATGAAGCCCAAGGGAGATTCCGTTATTCTTGCCACCTCATCATCAACAGACGCATTTGCAGTTAATAATAATGAAAAATATTATGTTGCAGCTGTGTTAACCTCAAAGGAGGTGCAGTGATGAGCAGTCATAGAAGAAGCACGGATATTGAAAAGAAGAAAAGAAATATCCTATCGTTTTTTCTGTTTCTCTCCATTGTGATGTTAAGCCTTAGCATAATCGGAAGCAGTGTAATTTTTAATTCTAACGCTTTTTCCGAAATGTTTACCGACAGCACCTATGTCTCAAAAATGCAGAAGGATATCATTGAGTACGGAGAGGACCTGTGCCGAAAAAACTCTATACCCAAGGATTTTATGCCAAGGGTAATAAGGTATAATACCATTATGGAGCTTGAAAAAGCCTATGTTAATAATGCACTTTCCGTTTCGGATGAATTTGAGGTCTATAACGATTATGCATACGGGGTTCTTTTGGAGCAGCTTCAGGTGGATATCGAAAATGCCGCAAAGCAGGCGGTTAAGGCTTCGGGCTTGAAGATTGCTGAAGGCCAAGCCGAAACGGGCGCAAGGACCTTTGCACAGAATATTACGGAATATATACAAAAGCGCGTGGAGTTTTCCTATATGGACGAGCTTTGCGATGCCGCAGGAAAGGGCAAAAAAATATGCTCGGCATTCGTCGTGCTGTCTGTTGTCGCTTGCGTAGCTCTTATTGCATCTGTTTTTAGGTCGGACGGAAAAAAATACAGAAAGCTTAGAAATATTGCAATTTCCGCTCTTTCTGCGTCATTATTTGATTTTATTATGCTTTTAGCTATTGTCATAGTTCGTGTAACTAAGGATTTAGTTATTTACCCGACATACCTCGCCGAAGCATTTATGAGGCATGTCGATTTGTCTATGGCAACTATCGGTATCACAGCTATGCTTCTGTTTATTATCGCCATAGCTTTAATGGCTTGTATTTGGACTATGAAGCGTACAGAAAAGGAATAGCCAAAAGGTGAATAGTATGGATGAAATGTTAACTAATGCTACAAATGAAGAAAAGGAAGTAGTAATTGACGTCGATCATGTGTCGATGGAGTTTACTCTTAATGCCGAAAAGGTTGATAATTTAAAGGAATATTTTATCAAAAAAATAAAAGGTGAAATAGTCTATAACAAGTTTAAGGCGCTTGATGATGTTAGCTTTAAGGTTAAAAAAGGCGACAGACTTGCCATTATGGGACTAAACGGTGCAGGCAAGAGCACATTGCTTAAAACCATTGTAGGCGTTTATAAGCCAACCACGGGCTCCGTTGAAACAAAGGGAGTTATTGCACCCCTGCTTGAGCTCGGAGCAGGCTTTGACCCTAATTACAGCGGTAGAGAAAACATCTTTTTGTACGGTGCAATTCTCGGATACAGCAGAGAATATCTTAACGGTAAGGTGGACGAAATTATCGAGTTTTCCGAGCTCGGCCATTTCATCAATGTGCCTGTTAAAAACTATTCATCGGGTATGAGAGCGCGACTCGGCTTCTCTATTGCAACGGCTGTTAACCCCGATATTCTTATCTTGGACGAGGTGTTATCCGTAGGTGACGCCAAGTTCAAAAAGAAGAGCCTTGCAAAAATTCAATCTATGTTTGACCAGGGTGTTACGGTTTTGTTTGTGTCGCATAATGCACCGCAGATTAAGGCTATTTGTGACAGCGCAATTCTTCTTCAAAAGGGCAAGATAATCGCTCAGGGCACAGCCGAGGAGGTTTGTTCGGTATATGAAGAAAAAACCGCAAAGCCGAAGGAATCGGAGGAAAAAAACGCCTCCGAAAAGAAGGATGACAAATAATTTGCTATCAAAAATACATAAAAAATCTGTTCAGCCGAAATTTTTATATTTCGGCTGTGTTTTTTTGGTTACTATATATTGTGGTTGTTTTGCGAAATTCCGTCCATATATTGATTAAAAAATTGATTGTGCATTATTGCCAAATATTTGCAAAAAATTTTGTGAATTCATACGAATTTTTTTGAAAAAATCTATTGACAAGCCAATGCCTATATATTATAATAGTCGAGCGTGTGAAAGTGCGCATAATAAATTATTATATGTGCCAAATCACACAACCTGATATGCGATGATGCCGGAGGTGGCGCTTTAACCCAGCGGGAATTTCGGCGGAGTATGTCCGATTTTAAACCGGGCGAAATTATCTGATAGTATCAACGAACGAGTAACTTGCGAATGCTCGTATGTGCGTGGATAAACTGTGCCTGAATGAAAACTCATTCAGTTTTTATAAAGGGCGAACAGGAAACACACGGCTTCGTGGTTAATATCAGACACTCGCACCACTAAATTTCATGGAGGAATTAAAATGGCAGCAAGTAAAGTCAGAATCAGAATCAGACTTAAGGGCTATGATCACAATGTAGTTGATCAGGCCGCAGAAAAGATTGTTGAAACTGCAAAGAGAACAGGCGCACAGGTAAGCGGTCCTATTCCGCTTCCGACAGAGATTGAGAAGATTACAATTCTTCGTGCAACTCACAAGTACAAGGACAGCCGTGAGCAGTTTGAGCAAAGAACACACAAGAGACTCATTGACATTCTCAGACCTTCAAACAAAACAATTGAAGCTTTGCAGAGTCTTGAGCTCCCGGCCGGAGTAGATTTGGAAATCAAAACAAAATAATCCGAATCTGCAAAAGTTGAGGTCATGTTGGGGAAGCCCAACCAATAACCAAAGGAGGAAATAGAAATGAAGAAAGGTCTTATCGGTAAGAAAATCGGCATGACACAAATCTTCGACGAAGCAGGTAACGCAGTTCCTGTTACAGTTGTTGAGGCCGGTCCATGCGTAATTACCCAAAAGAAGACAATGGAGAACGACGGCTACGAGGCTGTACAGGTTGGCTTTGGTGATGTTAAGGCACACAAGGTAAACAAGCCAATGAAGGGACACTTCGACAAGGCTGATGTTGCTCCGAAGAAAACACTTAAGGAATTCCGTCTTGAAGACATCTCAGCACTTAATGTCGGCGATATTCTTAAAGCTGACGTATTCGCAGCAGGCGATGTTGTAGATGTTAAGGGAACAAGCAAGGGCCACGGTACAGCAGGCGCAATCAAGCGTTGGAACTTCGCAAGATTGAGAATGACTCACGGTACAGGTCCGAACCACCGTCACGCAGGTTCACTTGGTGCTTGTTCAAGCCCATCAAGAGTATTCAAGGGCAAGAAGATGGCAGGTCACTACGGTCACGAAACAGTAACAATTCAAAACCTCAAGGTTGTTAAGGTTGATGCAGAATCAAACTTAATCGCAATCAAGGGTGCAATCCCGGGTCCTAAGGGCGGAATTGTTGTTATCGCAGACGCAGTTAAAGCATAACGAAAGGAGAGATAAAAATGGCACAGGTTCAGGTTTATAACCAAGAAGGAAGAAAAACTTCTAAATTAGAACTTGCTGATGCAGTTTTCGGCATTGAGCCAAATGCAGATGCAATGCACTTAGCAGTAGTTAGCTATCTTGCTAACCAGCGTCAGGGCACACAGTCAACTCTCACTCGTTCTGAAGTAAGTGGTGGCGGTGCAAAGCCTTGGAGACAAAAGGGCACAGGCAGAGCTCGTCAGGGTTCAACAAGAGCTCCGCAATGGACACACGGCGGTATCGCTCTCGGTCCAAAGCCAAGAAAGTATAAGGTAGAGCTTAACAAAAAGGTTAAGAGACTTGCTATGAAGTCAGCTCTTTCAAGCAAGGTTGCAGCAGAGGAAATGATGGTTGTTAACAAGATTGAGCTTGACGGCATCAAGACAAAGGCTATCGTTGAAATGCTTGCAAAGCTTAAGTCAGCAAAGAAGGCACTTATCGTAACTCCCGAAGCTGATGAGGTAATTTACAAGAGCGCTCGTAACATCGAAGGCGTTAAGGTAGTAACAGTTAACACACTTTGTGTTTACGACATCCTAAATTGCGATTCTTTCATCGTACTCAAGGATGCAGCAAAGAAGATTGAGGAGGTATATGCATAATGAAAGCAGCACAGGATATCATCCTTAAGCCTGTTATCACAGAGGAATCTATGATGGGCATTATGGAAAAGAAATATACCTTCAAGGTAGCAAAGAACGCAAACAAGATTGAGATTGCTAAGGCAGTTGAAGCAGTTTTCCCGGGCACAAAGGTTGCTAAGGTAAACACAATGAATGTTCGCGGTCATAAGCGCAGACAGGGTTACAATGTAGGCTACACACCATCTTGGAAGAAGGCTGTCGTAACTCTCACAGAGGATTCAAAGGAAATCGAATTCTTCAACGATATGATGTAATCACAATATAAGTATTATATACCTATTATAGACAGCAACAAACAAAATCACGGATGATGAGGTATGAAAGGTGCCATCCTTTCGCAAAGTTATCCGTAATAAGGAGATTAATAATGGCAGTTAGAAATTACAAACCGACTACACCTTCAAGAAGAAATATGTCGGTAATTGATTATTCTTCTTTATCAAAGGTTGCTCCTGAGAAATCACTTCTTGAGCCTTTAAACAAGAAGTCAGGTCGTAACTCATACGGAAGAATCACAGTTCGTCACAGAGGCGGCGGAAACAGAAGAAAGTACCGCGTAATCGACTTTAAGAGAAATAAGTTCGATATTCCGGCAACAGTTCTCACAATCGAATACGATCCTAACAGATCGGCTCATATTGCTTTAATTCAATATGAAGACGGCGTTAAGAGCTACATCACAGCTCCTGAGGGTCTTAAGGTTGGCGACACTGTAATGTCAGGTACTGATGTAGATATCGTAGCAGGTAACGCTCTTCCATTAGAGAATATGCCTGTTGGTACAATTATCCACAATGTAGAGCTTTATCCGGGCAACGGTGCACAGCTTGCAAGATCAGCAGGTAACAGCGCACAGCTTATGGCTCTTGAAGGTCCTTATGCACTTCTCAGACTCCCTTCAGGCGAGTTAAGAAATGTGCCGAAGGCATGTATCGCAACAGTAGGCGTTGTAGGTAACTCAGACCACGCAAACGTTAAAATCGGTAAAGCCGGTCGTAAGCGTAACATGGGTTGGAGACCGACAGTCCGCGGTTCTGTAATGAACCCGAATGACCACCCACACGGTGGTGGTGAAGGTAAGTCACCTATCGGACGTCCGGGTCCTTGCACACCTTGGGGTAAGCCTGCTCTTGGTTATAAGACACGTAGCAAGAAGAAGGCATCTAACAAGATGATCGTCCGTCGCAGAAACGGTAAATAAACGGAAAGGAGAAGATTAAATGAGTAGAAGTACTAAAAAAGGCGCTTATGTTGAGGAAAGCCTTTACAAGAAGGTAGAAGCTCTTAACGAAAAAGGCGACAAGCAAGTTATTAAGACTTGGTCAAGAAGTTCAACAATCTTCCCTGAGTTCGTTGGTCACACATTTGCTGTACACGACGGAAGAAAGCATGTTCCTGTATATGTTACAGAGGATATGGTTGGACATAAGCTCGGTGAGTTTGCACCGACAAGAACATTCAGAGGCCACGCAGGCTCAAAGACCGGTAAGTAATCGAAAGGAGATTTATGATGGAAGCAAAAGCAAAAGCAAAATACGTTCGTATGTCTCCTCGAAAGGTTCAAATCGTTCTGGATTTAATCAGAAAGCAACCTGCAGATAAGGCCGTAGCTATTCTTAAGTTCACACCTAAAGCTGCAACAGAGCCGGTTATGAAGGTTCTCAAGTCAGCTATGGCAAACGCTGAGAATAACTACAATATGGACGTATCAAGATTATATGTAGCTGAGGCTCATGTAGCTCCGGGTCCTATTCTTAAGAGAATTCAGCCAAGAGCACAGGGCAGAGCATACAGAATTAACAAAAGAACATCACACATTACCCTTGTATTAAGGGAAATGGAAGACTAAGCGAGGAGGAAAAGTTAAATGGGACAGAAATGTAATCCAACCGGTTTAAGAATCGGC
Source organism: Eubacterium sp. (assembly GCA_051881135.1). GTDB lineage: Bacteria > Bacillota > Clostridia > Oscillospirales > Acutalibacteraceae > Eubacterium_R. The sequence continues at coordinate 72,148 of JBJEPH010000029.1, read as the reverse complement.
GTTATCAAAGACTGGGACTCTCGCTGGTACGCTAAGAAGGGTGAGTTTGGCGATCTTCTTGTAGAGGACTACAATCTTCGTCAATACCTTTTAAAGACTCTTTACAGCGCAGGTGTTCCAAAGGTAGAAATCGAAAGAGATACAAAGAGAGTAAGAATCAACATCCACTGCGCAAAGCCGGGTATGGTTATCGGTAAGCAGGGTGCTGAAATCGAAAAGCTCAAGGCTGATTGCGCAAAGAAGCTCGGCAAGGATCCAAGTGAGGTTTTCATTAACATCATCGAGATTAAGCAGCCGGACCTCAATGCAACACTTGTTGCACAGTCAATCGCTCAGCAGCTTGAAAGACGTGTTGCTTTCAGAAGAGCTGTTAAGGGTGCAATCAGAAACACAATGAGACTTGGTGCAAGAGGTATCAAGATTATGGTTTCAGGTAGAATCGGCGGTGCTGAAATCGCTCGTTCTGAAACCTATAAGGAGGGTACAATTCCTCTTCAGACAATCCGTGCAGATATCGACTACGGTACAGCAGAGGCTGCTACAACATACGGTAGATTAGGTATTAAGGTATGGATCTATCAGGGCGAAGTTCTCAGAGAATCTCGCAACAAGAAGAGAAGACCAAATCGCAAGGAAGGGGGAAATAAATAATGCTCTTACCTAAGCGTGTAAAACACAGAAAGCAGCACAGAGGTCGTATGACAGGTGTTGCAACAAGAGGTAACAAGGTATCATACGGTGAGTACGGCTTGGCTACAACAGAGCCTGCACACATCACTGCAGCTCAAATCGAGGCAGCCCGTATCGCTATGACAAGATACACAAAGCGTGGCGGTCAGGTATGGATTAAGATTTTCCCTGACAAGCCAATCACAGCAAGACCTGCCGATACTCGTATGGGTAAAGGTAAAGGTAATGTTGACTACTGGGTAGCAGTAGTAAAGCCGGGTAGAGTTATGTTTGAGCTTTCAGGCGTTAGCGAGGATGTTGCTCGCGAGGCTATGAGACTTGCAGCAAACAAGCTACCTGTAAAATGTAAGTTTGTTAAAAAAGAAGAGGGAGGAGAGCAGTAATGAAAGCAAAAGAAATCAGAGAACTTTCAGCAGAGCAGAGAGCTCAAAAGCTTGCTGAGCTAAAGGAAGAGCTTTTCAATCTACATTTCCAACAAGCTATCAATCAGCTCGAGAACCCTATGAGAATTAAAGCAGTCAAGAAAGATATCGCTCGTATCATGACAGTTGAGAGAGCTATCGAACTTGAAAATGCTAATTCCTAAAAGGAGGTAACTGATTATGGATAGAAACCTCAGAAAGACAAAGATTGGTGTTGTTACATCCGACAAGATGGACAAAACAGTTGTTGTTACAATTCAGGACAGAGTTAAGCACCCTCTTTACAATAAGATTGTTGATAAGTCTGTTAAGTATAAGGCACACGACGAGAATAACGAATGCGGCGTAGGCGACAAGGTTCTTATTATGGAATGCCGTCCGCTCAGCAAGGATAAGAATTGGCGTGTAGTTGAAATCATTGAAAAGGCTAAATAATCGTTACGATTTACAGCTTTTAAAAATAAGAAAGTCTATTAATTTAGTCAAGAAAATAATAACTGCAACTTAGCAAAGTGTTATTTTGCAGTACGAAGGAGGTAAACACTGTGATACAACAAGAAAGTCGTTTGAAGGTTGCTGACAATACAGGTGCTAAGGAAATCCTTTGCATTCGTGTTTTAGGCGGCTCAGGCAGAAGATATGCCAACATTGGCGATGTTATCGTGGCTTCAGTTAAAAAAGCTGCTCCGGGTGGTATCGTTAAGAAGGGCGAAGTTGTTAAAGCAGTCATCGTTCGTACAACTAAAGGTGTACGTCGTGATGATGGTCAGTATATTCGTTTCGACGAAAATGCTGCCGTAATTATTAAGGAGGATAAAACTCCTAAAGGCACCCGTATTTTTGGCCCGGTAGCCAGAGAGCTTCGTGAAAAGGATTATATGAAGATTCTCTCTCTTGCTCCGGAAGTACTTTAATGGAGGTGCGCAAGTATGAAAATGTTTGTTAAATCAGGAGATACCGTTAAGGTACTTTCAGGTAAATCAAAGGGTGTACAGGGCGAAGTAATCGCTGTAAGTCCAAAGGAGAACAAGGTTATCGTTAAGGGCGTTAACGTTGTTACAAAGCATGTTAAGCCAAGAACAATGGGCGAGCAGGGCGGACTTGTAGAGGTTGAATCAGCTCTTTACGCTTCAAAGGTACAATTAGTTTGCCCCGGCTGTAAGGAAGCTACAAGAGTAGGCCACAAAAAGGGCGGCATCCGCGTTTGCAAGAAGTGCGGACACGAGTTTTAAGAAAGGGAGGACATAACAAATGGCAGCACGCTTAAAGGAACTATATAATAGTGAAGTTGCACCGGCACTTATGAAGAAATTCGAGTACAAGTCTGTTATGCAAATCCCAAAGCTTGACAAGATTGTTCTCAATGTTGGTTGCGGCGAAGCTCGTGAAAATTCAAAGGTTGTTGACGCTATCGTTGCTGACCTTCAGCAGATTACAGGTCAAAAGCCAATCGTATGTAAGGCAAAGAAATCAGTAGCTAACTTCAAGCTTCGTGAAGGAATGCCTATCGGTGTTAAGGTTACTCTTCGCGGTGACAGAATGTACGAATTCCTCGACAGATTCTACAATTTGGCACTTCCGAGAGTTCGTGACTTCAGAGGTATCAACCCTAACTCATTTGATGGTCGTGGCAACTATGCTATGGGTATCAAGGAGCAGTTGATTTTCCCTGAAATAGATTACGATAAGATTGACAAGGTTCGCGGTATGGATATCATTATGGTAACAACAGCGAATACAGACGAAGAAGCAAGAGAGCTCCTAAAGCTTATGGGCGCTCCGTTTGCAGAGTAAGGAGGGATTTATCGTGGCAAAGACATCTATGAAAGTTAAGCAGCAAAAGCCTGCTAAGTATTCAACAAGAGCATATAACAGATGCAAAATCTGCGGTAGACCTCACGCTTACCTTCGTAAGTATGGTGTATGCAGAGTATGCTTCAGAGAACTTGCTCACAAGGGCGAGATTCCGGGCGTAAAGAAATCATCTTGGTAATCTGAGATTGCTAATTATATAAGGAGGAAATATCAATGCATATTACAGACCCAATTGCTGATATGCTTACAAGAATTCGTAATGCCAATTCAGCAAAACACGAAACAGTAGATATTCCTGCATCAAATATGAAGAAGGCAATCGCACAGATTCTTCTTGATGAAGGTTATATCGCATCATATAAAGTAATTGAAGACGAGAAGCAGGGTGTTATCCGTGTTACTCTTAAGTACGGCGAAAACAAGAGCCAGGTTATCACAGGTCTTAGAAGAGTTTCTAAGCCGGGCCTTAGAATCTACTCAAATGTAGAGGATATGCCAAAGGTAATGAAGGGCTTAGGTATCGCAATCGTATCAACTTCAAAAGGTATAATGACAGACAGAGAAGCTCGCAAGCTAAATGTTGGCGGCGAAGTATTAGCATTCGTTTGGTAAGGAGGTGCAGTTAGGATGTCACGTATCGGTTTAAAGCCAATCGTAATTCCTGCCGGCGTTGATGTAACAATCGACAGCGCAAACACTGTAACCGTTAAGGGACCAAACGGTACTCTTACTCAGGATGTAAACAAAGACATCACAGTTACAATCAACGGCAGCGAGATTACACTATCAAGACCATCGGACGATAAGGACCACAGAGCTATGCACGGCTTGTACAGAGCGCTTATCGCAAATATGGTAACAGGTGTCAGCGAAGGTTTCAAAAAGAACCTCGAGGTTAACGGTGTAGGTTACAGAGTTCAGATGCAGGGTACAAACCTTGTTATGAATTTAGGCTACTCACATCAGGTAATTATGCAAGCACCTGAAGGAATTAAAATTGAATGTCCAAACCAAAATGCAATCGTAATCAGCGGTGCAGACAAGCAGGCAGTCGGTCAGTTCGCAGCTCAGGTTCGCGAAAAGAGACCACCGGAGCCATATAAGGGCAAGGGCATTAAGTATGCTGAAGAGCATATTCGCCGTAAAGAAGGCAAAGCAGGTAAGAAATAAAGGAAGGAGTGAATTACAATGGTTTCAAGACAAGATTCTAACATCGCAAGAAAGAAGCGTCACACTCGTGTACGCGGTAAGATCAGCGGTACAGCCGAGTGTCCAAGACTTAACGTATATCGCTCCCTCAGCAATATCTATGTTCAGCTTATTGACGACGTTGCAGGCGTAACACTTGCACAGGCTTCAACAGTTGAAAAGGATTTTGCTCAGTACGGCGGAAACGTTGAAGCAGCTAAGGCTGTAGGAAAAACATTAGCAGAGAGAGCCACAGCAAAGGGCATCAAGGAATGCGTATTTGACCGTGGCGGTTACGTATATCACGGTCGTGTTGCTGCAGTTGCAGAAGGCGCTCGTGAAGGCGGACTTGAGTTCTAAGAGAAGGGAGTTAATTATTATGGCTAATAAAATTGATGTATCTTCAATGGAACTTGAAGAAAGAGTTGTTACTATCAACAGAGTATCAAAGACAGTTAAGGGCGGTAGAATTTTCAAGTTCTCGGCTCTCGTAGTTGTTGGTGACGGCAAAGGTCTTGTAGGCTTCGGTATCGGTAAGTCAGGCGAGGTTCCTGATGCTATCCGTAAGGGTATCGAAGATGCAAAGAAAAATATCATTAAGGTTTCACTTAGAGGAACAACAATTCCTCACGAGATCACAGGTAAGTTTGGCGCAGGAGAGGTTCTTCTTATGCCTGCTCCAAAGGGTACAGGAGTTATCGCAGGTGGCCCTGTTCGTGCAGTCGTTGAAACAGTAGGTATCAAAGACATTCGTACAAAGGCTATCCGTTCAAACAATCCTTGCAACGTTGTAAGAGCAACAATCAACGGCTTAAGCCAGCTTCGCACAGCTGAAGAGGTTGCTGCTGTTCGCGGTAAGACTGTTAAGGAAATTGTAGGTTAAGGAGGATTTGATTAATGGATACTATTAAGATTCAACTCACAAAGAGTTTAATTGGTAGCAAGAAGGATCAAATCGCAACTGCTCATTCGTTAGGTCTTCGCAAGATTGGTAACATCACAGAACAGCCAAACAACGCACAGACACAGGGTAAGATCGCTAAGATCTCACATCTTGTTACTATCGTAGAATAAGGGGAGGTACACAGATGAAATTACATGAACTTTCTCCTGCAGAAGGCTCTAAAAAGGCTGTAAAGAGAATTGGCCGCGGCGCAGGCTCAGGTCAAGGCAAGACAGCAGGTAAGGGCCATAAGGGTCAAAAGGCACGTTCAGGCTATAGCCGTCGTCCCGGATTTGAAGGCGGTCAGATGCCGCTTCAAAGAAGAATTCCAAAGAGAGGATTCAACAACATCTTTGCTACTGAGTATGCAATTGTTAACGTTTCAGACCTTGAAGCAAGATTTGAAGCAGGCGCAACAGTTGATGCTCAAAGCCTTGTTGAGTGCGGTCTTTTGAAGAAAACACTTGACGGTGTAAAGGTTCTTGGCAAGGGCGATATCACTAAGGCTTTAACTGTAAAGGTTACAGCTATCAGTGAGACAGCTAAGGCAAAGATTGAAGCTGCTGGTGGTCAGGTGGAGGTGCTTTAAATGATTAAAACTATCATTAACGCATTCAAAATTCCTGAAATCAGAAAGAAATTATTGTTCACGGCATTCATCATTCTCGTTTTCAGAATCGGTTCTGTTATTCCGGTTCCGTTTGTAAACATTGTTGATGAAATTGATGTCGGCAAGGACAATACAATTATGACTTATTTGAGCTTGATGACAGGTAGTGCTTTCACATACGGAACCATCTTCGCTATGTCAATCACACCGTATATCAACTCATCAATCATTATGCAGTTGTTGGGAGTTGCCATTCCTGCTCTGGAAAATCTCCAGAAGGAAGGCGAGGAAGGAAGAAAGAAGATTACTGCTATTACAAGATTTTTGACAGTAGCACTCGGTCTTCTGCAATCACTTGCATATTTCTTCTATCTCAGAGCACAGGGCTATCTGTTCCTTAAAACAGGTACAACCGTGGAATTAGTATTTCAGGCAGTTGTTATTATAGCTGTTTTGACAGCCGGCACAGCAGTAATTATGTGGCTCGGCGAGCAGATTTCCATTGACGGTATCGGAAACGGTATTTCAATTATCCTTTTCGCAGGTATCGTATCTCGTTTCCCGACAATCATTAATCAGCTTTTCAGCTACTTAAAGCTCGACAAGCTTGCATACAAGATTCTTGTTCCGGTAGTATGTGTAGTATTCCTTTTGATGATTGCTTACATCGTACTGCTCGACAATGCAGAAAGACAAATACGCATCCAATATGCAAAGAGAGTTGTAGGAAGAAAAATGTATGGCGGACAGTCAACTCATATGCCTATTAAGGTTAATATGAGCGGCGTACTTCCAATCATTTTCGCTTCATCAATTCTTTCACTGCCGGGTACTGTTCAGATGTTTATTACAAAGAGCAAGTACGAGGGCACCTTCTGGGAAAAGTTCTTCAACGCTTTCCAGGGTGACTCATGGTGGTATGCAGGAATGTATTTTGTTCTCATTATTTTCTTCGCATATTTCTACAGTACAATTCAGTACAACCCAATTGAAATGGCGAACAATCTTCGTAAAAACAATGGCGTTATCCCCGGTATCCGTCCGGGCAGACCGACATCCGATTTCCTTATGAGAATTATCTCAAGATTAACCTTAATCGGTGCATTGATGATTTCGGTAGTTGCTCTGTTCCCACTTGTATATTCTAACATTTGTAAGGCTGCATTACCGCCTCACGGTATGTCAATTACACTCGGCGGTACTTCAATCATCATCCTTGTAGGTGTTGCTCTTGAAACAGTTCGTCAGTTAGAATCACAAATGATGATGCGTCATTATAAAGGCTTCCTTGATTAATTGAAAGGACTGAAATTATGAAACTTATTCTTCTCGGTGCTCCGGGTGCCGGCAAAGGCACACAGGCAGAAAAGATTTGTGACAAGTACAGCATCCCTGCTGTTTCAACAGGAAACATTATCCGTGCGGCTCTCAAGAACGGCACAGAGATGGGGCTTAAGGCTAAATCCTATATGGAGGCAGGTCAGCTCGTTCCTGATGAGGTAGTAATCGGTATCATCAAGGATCGTCTTGCAGAAGATGATTGCAAAAACGGATTTATTCTTGACGGTTTTCCTCGTACAATTCCTCAGGCTCAGGCATTGGAGGATATGGGCATCGAAATTGACAAGGTTGTTGATATCGAGGTTCCGGACGAAAAGATTACTGCAAGAATGTCTGGCCGCAGAGTTTGCTCAAAATGTGCAAATTCCTATCACTTGCTTTACAAAAAGCCAAAGGTTGAAGGCGTTTGTGACGCTTGTGGCGGCGAATTAGTTCAGCGTAAAGACGACGCACCGGAAACTGTTCAGGCTCGTTTGGCGGAATATCATCAAATGACAGAGCCGCTGAAGGATTTCTATGAAAAGCTTGGAAAGCTGGTAATTGTTGAAGGTCAGGAAGAAGTTGCTGACACAACAAAGCTCGTATTCGCTGCATTGGAGGATTAACATGATAGTGCTTAAAAGCAGCCGAGAGCTCGAGCTCATGAAAGAGGCTTGCGTTATCTCGGCTCAAGCATTACAGTTAGCAGGAGAGGCTGTAAAGCCGGGGGCTTCCACATGGGAAATTGATAAGATTGCTTACGATTTCATAAAAAAGTGTGGAGCCACTCCAAACTTCCTTAATTACGGAGGCTTTCCTGCAACTGCATGTATATCTATAAATGATGAAGTTATCCACGGTATCCCAAGCAAGGACAGAATTCTCCGTGAGGGAGATATTGTAAGCATTGATTTGGGAGCTGCAAAAAACGGTTATAACGGCGACAATGCTGCCACTTTTATCTGCGGGACTTGCTCTCCCGAGGTAAAGCGGCTGGTGGACACAACGCGCGAATCTCTTTATAAGGGAATTGAGCAGGCTGTCCCGGGCAACAGAATCGGCGATATAAGCAACGCAGTCCAAACCTACTGTGAGGAGCGAGGCTTCTCGGTCGTTAGAGATTATGTAGGACACGGGGTTGGAAAAAAGCTTCATGAAGAACCCAGTGTACCGAACTTCGGACACGCAGGTCGTGGTATCCGACTGTCACCCGGAATGACATTGGCAATTGAACCGATGATAAATCTGGGAACCTATAAGGTTAAGCAGCTTTCGGACGGCTGGACCGTAAAAACCTGTGACGGCAAGTTTTCCGCTCATTTTGAGCATACCGTAGCCGTTACATCAAACGGTCCTGTCATTATGACGAAGGCATAGCCGAAAGGCGTTGAATTGCAGGCGATTACGCCGTAATGTGATTCCAGTTAATAAAAAACATCAATCGTATTAATTATAGCGAGGTAAAATGATGTCAAAGTCAGATATGATAGAAGTTGAAGGTACTGTGGTTGAGTCGTTGCCAAACACAACATTTAAGGTAGCGCTTCAAAACGACCACATTATTACAGCCCATATCAGCGGGAAGCTCAGAATGAACAACATTCGTATTCTTCCAGGTGATAAGGTAACAATGGAAATGTCACCGTATGACCTTTCAAAGGGTCGTATAATTTGGCGTTCAAAGTAAATTTAAGGAGGATATTCAAATGAAAGTCAGACCTTCTGTAAAGAAAATTTGCGAAAAGTGCAAAGTAATTAAGCGCAATGGAAAAGTAATGGTTATCTGTGAAAATCCAAAGCACAAACAGCGTCAGGGCTAATCCTGAACTTTAAAATCGGAGGTAAACTGTTTTATGGCACGTATTTCAGGTGTTGACTTACCTAATGACAAGAGAGTTGAAATCGGTCTTACCTATATTTTCGGTATCGGTTCTACAACCTCAAAGAAAATCATCGAAGCAACAGGTGTTGATCCAGACACACGCTGCAGAGATTTAACAGAAAGTGATGTTAAGAAGCTCAGCGATTACATCACAAATAACCTTGATGTAGAAGGTGATCTTCGCAGAAACATCGCATTCGACATCAAGAGACTTAAAGAAATCGGTTGCTATCGCGGTATGCGTCACATTAAGGGCCTTCCTGTAAGAGGACAGACCTCTAAGAACAACGCAAGAACACGCAAGGGTCCAAAGAGAACCGTAGCAAACAAGAAGAAGTAAAGTAGGAGGATATTCAGTATGGCTACTAAGAAGACAGCTTCTCCCAGAAAAAGAAGAGAGAAGAAGAATATTGAGCGCGGCGTTGCTCATATTCAGTCAACCTTCAACAATACTATCGTAACAATTACTGATACACAGGGAAACGCAGTTTCATGGGCTTCAGCCGGTGAAATGGGCTTCCGTGGATCAAAGAAATCTACTCCGTTTGCAGCACAGACTGCAGCAGAAACTGCAGCAAAGATTGCAACAGAGCATGGTATGAAAACTGTTGAAGTTTATGTTAAGGGTCCGGGTGCAGGTCGTGAAGCAGCTATCAGAGCTCTTCAGTCAGCAGGCCTCGATGTAAGTCTTATTAAAGATGTTACTCCTATCCCACACAACGGTTGTCGTCCACCAAAGAGACGCCGTGTATAGTCGTTTATAAAATAATGGAGGTTACTTGATATGGCAAGATATACAGGACCTGCTTGTAAGCTTTGCCGTCGTGAAGGAAAGAAGCTTTTCCTCAAGGGCGACAGATGCTATTCAGGCAAATGTGCTATTGAGCGTCGCTCATACGCACCCGGCCAGCATGGTCAAAATCGTAAAAAGACTTCAGAATACGGTCTGCAACTTCGTGCAAAGCAATCTGCACGTAGATATTACGGAGTAAGTGAGGGACAGTTCCACAAGTATTTCCTTATGGCTGAACGTAAGGAAGGTGTAACCGGTACAAACCTGCTTCAAATCTGTGAGAGCCGTTTAGACAACATTGTTTACTCTGCAGGCTTTGCAAGCTCAAGAGCTCAGGCTCGTCAGCTTGTAAATCACGCTCATTTCACTGTAAACGGAAATAAGGTTGATATCCCGTCTTATTTAGTTAAGGCAGGCGATGTAATCGCTGTTAAGGATACAAGCAAATCTACTGACGAATTCAAGACTCTTGTAGAGGCTAACGCATCTCGTCCTATTCCAAAGTGGATTGATGCAAATGCAGAAGCAATGACAGCAAAGGTTGTAGCACTTCCTGAAAGAGAAGATATTGCAACTCCTGTTGAAGAGCATTTAATCGTTGAGTTCTACTCTAAGTAATAGCCTGAAATGCTGTTTCTTAGCGAAAACAAAACTAATTTTTAGGAGGCTTTTACATGATTGAAATTGATAAGCCTAATATCGAAATAGTAGATTTATCTACTCAAGGAAGCAGAAGCGTAGGCAAGTTTGTTGTTGAACCTCTTGAAAGAGGCTTCGGCACAACACTTGGTAACTCAATGAGAAGAGTTCTTCTTTCTTCATTACCGGGTTACGCTATCACTTCCGTTAAGATTGACGGTGTACAACACGAATTTTCAACAATTCCTCATGTTAAAGAGGATGTTACGGAAATCGTTCTTAACCTTAAAAATGTTATCCTTAAGATACACGATGAAGAGCCTAAGACTCTTTACATCAATGCCAAGGGCGAGGGTGAAATCACAGCCGGCGACATTCAGCACGACGGCGGTGTTGAAATTCTTAACCCTGAGCTTCATCTGGCATATCTTGATGAGGGTGCAGATGTTGTTATGGAATTAACAGCAGATAACGGCAGAGGCTATGTTCCCTGCGACAGAAATAAGCAGATTATGGAGCTGCCTATCGGCACAATCGCTATCGACTCTATCTACACACCTGTACTGAAGGTTAATTACACAGTTGAAAATACTCGTGTAGGACAGCAAACAGACTTTGATAAGCTGATTTTAGATGTTGAAACTGACGGAACTATTCCTGCTGACGAGGCTGCATCACTTGCAGCAAAGATTCTTAACGAGCACCTCAACCTCTTTGTTGACCTTTCCGAAGAAATGGGAAATGCGGAAATTATGGTTGAGAAGGATGATGACGGTAAGGAAAAGGCTCTCGAAATGACTATCGAGGAGTTAGACCTTTCTGTTCGTTCATTCAACTGCTTAAAGAGAGCCGGAATTAACACAGTTGAAGACTTAATCGGCAAATCAGAAGATGATATGATGAAAGTCAGAAACCTTGGTCGTAAGTCACTCGACGAAGTAGTTGGTAAACTTGCTTCTTTAGGTTTCAAGCTTAGCAAGGAAGAAGACTAAAGGAGGGAATTTCAATGCCAGGTAGCAGAAAGTTGGGACGCCCAACCGATCACAGACAGGCTATGCTCAGATGCTTAGTTACTTGTCTTTTAGAAAATGGCAAGATTGAAACAACCGTTACAAGAGCTAAAGAGGTTCGTGCTATGGCTGAGAGAATGATTACTCTTGGCAAGACAAACACACTTCACTCAAAAAGACAGGCACTTTCCTACATTACAAAGGAAGATGTTGTTAAGAAGCTTTTTGATGAAATTGCTCCAAAGTATGCTGATAAGAACGGTGGTTACACTCGTATAATTAAAACAGGCCCTCGTCGTGGTGACGCAGCCGAAATGTGCATCATCGAGCTTGTTTAATTAATAGGTATAACAAAAGCCTAACGCTTCGTTAGGCTTTTTTATTTTGCTTTTGTTGTAAAAATATGCGTTGTGTGATATAATGTGTGGTATAATATTTTTAATTATCACATTTGAGGTAATGGTATGAATTTGTTGGTTTTAGACGGCAACAGCATTGTAAACCGTGCGTTTTACGGAATCAAGCTGCTTGCAAACAAAAAGGGTGAATACACCAATGCTATTTACGGCTTTTTAAATATGATGCTACGCTTTAAGGAGATGAGCAATGCCGACGCTGTGGCAGTTGCATTTGATGTTCATTCTCCAACCTTCAGGCACGAAATGTACGACGCATACAAGGCAGGCCGTCACGGCATGCCTGACGAGCTTCGCTCACAGATGCCCGTGCTTAAAAATTTGCTTCACCTTCTCGGAATAAAAACCATCGAGTGCGAGGGATGGGAAGCAGATGATATTTTGGGAACTCTGTCAAAGGCTTGCCGTGATAACGGTAATAAGTGCTTTTTGGCAACAGGTGACAGGGATTCACTCCAGCTTGTAAATGACAGCGTTACGGTTCTGCTTGCACGAACTAAATCCACCGATATTATGGACGAGCAGGCAATTATGGAGGAGTACGGCGTTACACCGCTTCAACTAATTCAGGTTAAGGCATTGCAGGGTGACAGCTCGGACAATATTCCCGGCGTTCAGGGCATCGGTCCAAAAACGGCTCTCGATTTGATTGCCCGTTTTAAAAGCGTTGATAATATTTATGAAAATTTAGACACCATAGACATCAAACCGGGTGTTCGCGCAAAGCTTGAAAAGGATAAGGAAAATGCTTATTTGTCGCTTGCTTTGGGTGAGATTAAGCTTGACGCACCTATCGACACCGACATCAATTCTTATGTTATTTCAAATATCGACAGTCAGGGTGCGGCAAAGGAGTTTATGCGTCTGGAGCTGTATAGCCTTGTTGACAAATTCAGCCTTGATGCAAACGATGCCGTTGAAGTCGAGGAGGCAAAGCCAAGAGAAATAAGCCGTTTGACCTGTATTGATGCAGATTATCTGCTCGACAGAATTTCAGACAACGACGCATATTTTTATCCCGTTATAGTTGACAATGCTGTAACCGATTTGTATTTTGCATTTGGTGACGAAATTGTGGTTATGCCGTCGGAAACGCCCGAATTTAAGTATTTTGTACGCAATTTCTTTGAGAAGGAAAGCGTTAGAAAATACACCTATAATTCCAAATATCTCCACCGACTTGCAAAGGAGCTCGGCGTGGAATGTAAAAATGTTTGCGGCGACCTTATGCTGAGCGGATATTTGCTAAAGCCGTCGGATAATAACTATTCCATCGACCATCTTTGTATGGAATATTCCGTGTCACTGCCCGAGTATAAAAACTCTCTCGGCGGCGAGGATGAAAATGTGGTGTTTGCTTCCGTTATTGAGCCGCTATTCAAAAAAACGGACGCTCTGTTGGAGGAGGCAAATCAGGTAAGGCTTCTTAACGAAATAGAGCTTCCGCTTGCAAGGGTGCTTGCAAAAATGGAAATTGAGGGCTTTGCCGTGGATAAGCAGGGCATAGAGGACTTTTCAAAAAAGCTTGCCGTAAGAATAAACGAGTTAACCGATTTGATTTATGACGCTGTCGGATATGAATTTAACATCAATTCGCCCAAACAGCTCGGCGTTGCTCTGTTTGAGGATTTGCATCTGCCCTGTAAGAAAAAAACAAAAAGCGGATATTCAACTAACGCAGAGGTGCTCGAGGGCTTAAGGGGAGAAAATCCCGTTATTGATTATATTTTGGAGTACCGTTCGCTTACAAAGCTTAAATCTACCTATTGCGACGGCTTGCTGAAGGTTATTGCACCCGACGGCAGAATTCACACCTCATTTAATCAGGTTGAAACCCGTACGGGACGAATAAGCTCGCTCGAGCCTAATTTGCAAAACATTCCCATCCGTACAGAGCTTGGCAGAGAAATGAGAAAATTCTTTGTAGCAGGCGAAAACTCAAAGCTTGTGGATGCCGATTACAGCCAAATTGAGCTTCGTGTTTTGTCCGATTTGGCTAATGACGAAACTATGATAAACGCATTCAACAACGGCGACGATATCCATACAATAACTGCATCTCAGGTGTTTAATATGCCGCTCGAATTTGTTACTCCCCAAATGCGAAGCAGAGCCAAGGCTGTTAATTTCGGTATCATTTACGGCATAGGCGCTTTCTCGCTTGCAAAGGATATAGGCGTATCAAATAAGGAGGCAAAGCAGTATATAGAAAGCTATCTTCAAACCTATTCGGGAGTTGACAGATATATGAATCATATGATTGAGCTTGCAAAGGATAGGGGATATGCAGAAACTATGTTTAACAGAAGAAGATATCTTCCCGAGCTTGCCTCGTCCAATCATATGCTTCGCTCATTCGGAGAGCGTGTCGCACGAAATATGCCTATTCAGGGCACAGCGGCTGATATAATCAAAATTGCTATGGTTAAGGTTGACGCGCGCCTGACGGCTGAAAATATGAAATCAAGGCTCATTTTGCAGGTGCACGATGAATTGATTGTCGAAGCGCCTAACGAGGAAGCCGAAAAAGCGCTTCGAATAGTAACTGAGGAAATGGAAAATGCCTGCAAAATGAAGGTTCTTCTCAGAGCGGACGGCAAGATAGGCAAAACCTGGTACGAAGCACATTAAATAATATGAAGATAGAAAAATTTGCATTGCAGTATCTTGATGATGTTGCAAATATAGAAAAAACCTGCTTTGCTCATCCTTGGAGCAGACAGGATTTGAAAAATCAATTAGACCTTGACACATCGCATTTTCTTGTTGCTGTTGAAGACGGCAGGGCTGTCGGATATATGGGGCTTCAGATTTTTTCGTGCGAGGGATATGTAACAAATGTTGCCGTTTTGCCCGAATACAGACAGAGGGGAATTGCAAAGGCGCTCATAGGCGAGGCGCTTAAAAACGATATGCGCTTCATTACTCTTGAGGTGCGCGAAAGCAATACCCCTGCAATAAGGCTGTATGAAAAAGCAGGCTTTGAAAATGTGGGCATACGCCCGAAATTCTATTCAAATCCAAATGAAAACGCAATTATAATGACTAAATTCACGGAGTAATACCTATGTCAAAGTTAAAAATCAAAGAAGAAAAAACCGATTTTGAAAATCTAAAATATATTAAAGAATGCTTTGAACAACAGATTGCCTTGAAGGGCTTTTCCAATGAAGCAGTCAGCGAATTTGTGTGCGAGCAGGAGGATGAAGGCGACGACGGACATTTTGAATGCTCGGCAGAATTAGACGGATACACTCTTTGTGTAGAATTTCAGTCGTTTATTACAAGTATTAATATCGAAATGCGCTTTACATATCCTAACAGCGATATAAAATTCTGCCTTGACGATGTGCTTAATGTGCTTAATATTAATGATTTTGAGGATTATTTCTTTGATGCCGATATCGAGGACGAGAAAAGTCAGGAAAAAGCAGTTGAGGATATATTATCCTTGGTTGAAAAATATGATTACGATATCAAAAAGGCAGGAGATGAAGCGTACTTTTCCCGTATGTGCGAAATGCATAATGATGACGAGGCGCATTATAACAACAAAAAGATAAAGGTAAGAAGCCTTATAAAAATGACTGTTTTGGAAAGAAAAATGCGCAAAACAAAGTTGGAAAAGGACATAAATGCCTACATAAAATATGTTGAAAAGCAGGAAAGCACGGTAGGAACAGACCATAAAACAAGGAGATTTGTCGAATATTTAAAGGCAGGCTACACTGTGCCTGATTGCTACGAAAATACTGTTGATGACAACGATAAATACAGTAAAGCCGCTATGGTATGCTATATTATTTGTGCCGTGATAGGCTTGCTTGTTGCATTTGGCATATTTCTTACGGACCACGCCGTTATTTCACAAAAGGGAATTGTTAACACAGGTGGAGTTGAGTACATTTCAGCCGCTGTGTCGGGATTGAGCTTGGGATATATTATTTCAAGAATATTCGGTACAAAGATTATTCTTGCCTTAACCCCTCAGGAACACAGAGAAAAAGTGTTAAAGGACAGAAAAAACCGTTACAACGATACCGACTTTTTCGACAGAATTTTTTCAAGATATTGCGCTCCTGTTGTGGCAACGATTATCGCTTTGGGTGGTATTTTGATGTCATGCAATACTGTTTGCATTACGGATAACTCCGTTATCAACCATGATTTAATAGGCGACAGAGAGTATAAATTTGAGGATGTCAAAACATATCTTTCAACGGGATATTGGGACGACGAAGAATATATGGAATATGATTATCCCTGCTATGTGTTTAAAGCGGACGATAAGCTGTCCTTGGAAACCGGGGAAATCAAAAACGAAAAGCGCCGAAAAGAAATTGAGGATATACTGAAAAATAACGGTGTCAAGGTAGGAATACTTGACGAATATTCACAAGAGCCAAACGAATAATAAAATTATTAAGGAATAGCTATGAAAATTTTAGGAATTGAGTCCTCCTGTGACGAAACAGCATGTGCTGTTGTTGAGGACGGACGAAATGTATTGTCAAATGTTATTGCAACCTCGCTTGAGGAGCATAAGCTCTATGGTGGTGTTGTGCCCGAAATAGCTTCACGCAGACACGCCGAAAGCATAAGCGGTGTTGTGGAGGAAGCGCTAAATAATGCCTCCTGCACTATGGAGGATATAGACGCAATAGCCGTTACATATGCACCCGGTCTTATCGGCTCGCTTTTGGTTGGGGTTAATTTTGCAAAGGGACTTGCTCTGGCTTCAAATACTCCGTTGGTGCCTGTTCATCATATCAGGGGACATATTGCATCAAACTATATTTCAAGCGACATCGAGCCGCCGTTTCTTTGCCTTATAGTCAGCGGCGGTCACAGCCATATAGTTGCCGTAAAATCCTATACCGATTTTGAGGTTATCGGCAGAACCCGTGATGATGCGGCAGGTGAGGCTCTTGACAAGGCAGGTAGAACAATGGGGCTTGCCTATCCCGGAGGTATAAGCATAGACAAGCTGTCACCGCAGGGCAACGAAAATGCCTTCACCTTTCCTCGTCCGAAGGTTCACGGCGCACCGTATGATTACAGCTTCAGCGGCTTGAAAACAGCAGTTATAAACATAGTACATAACGCAAAGCAAAAGAGCGAGGATGTAAATATTGCCGATTTGGCGGCATCATTTCAGGCTTCGGTTGTTGACTGCCTTTTAAAGAATTTTGAGAGTGCGGCAGTGGATTTCGGTTATAATAAGCTTGTGATAGCAGGCGGAGTTTCGGCAAACAGCAGGCTTCGCAGCGAGGCAAAAAAAATGTGCAAAAAGCACGGCTGGGAGCTATTTATACCCGAGCTGAAATACTGCGGAGATAATGCGGCAATGATAGCATCACAGGGCTATTTTGAATATAATGCAGGTGTAAAAGCAGACGAGAGTCTGAATGCCTATGCAACAATGCCTCTCGACAATTTGCAATATTGACAAAAAATTATCAACATATAAATGATTAATGTAACAATTTAATGAATTTTTAATAATTCTATTGAATTTTACAAATGCTCTATATATAATTAGTCTAAAGAAATAGGATATTTTTATATCTGTTTCGTTAAACAGTAAACTATATTAAAAGGAGAATAGATTATGGAAACAACCTTAACAAAGAACCCATCACTCCTTGCTTGGCTTGACGAGAAGGTAGAGCTTCTTAAGCCATCAAATATTGTGTGGATTGACGGCTCGGCAGAGCAAATCGCTGCATTAAAGGCTGAAGCAGTTGAAACCGGTGAAATGATTAAGCTCAATGAGGAGCTTCTTCCCGACTGCTATCTTCACAGAACTGCAGAAAACGATGTTGCCCGTGTTGAAGCAAGAACACTTATCTGTACAACTAAGGAAGAAGATGCAGGTCCTACAAACCATTGGATGGATCCAAAAGAATGCTACAAGATGCTTTATGACATTGCTGCCGGCTCATACGAGGGCAGAACTATGTATATTATTCCTTACTCAATGGGTCCGGTAGGCTCACCTCTGTCAAAGATTGGTATCGAAATCACAGATTCAATCTATGTTGTTCTTAATATGAACATTATGACAAGAGTAGGCAAGGCAGTTCTTGATTGCCTCGGCGACAGCGACGATTG
Source organism: Eubacterium sp. (assembly GCA_051881135.1). Taxonomy (GTDB): domain Bacteria; phylum Bacillota; class Clostridia; order Oscillospirales; family Acutalibacteraceae; genus Eubacterium_R. The sequence goes on along the minus strand of JBJEPH010000029.1, from coordinate 54,306 downwards.
GGTACGCGGTATGCACTGCAAATGTAATGTTGACCCTGAAAACAGATGGATTGTTCAGTTCCCTGAGGATAACACAATTATTTCCGTAAACTCTGCATACGGCGGAAACGTACTTTTAGGTAAGAAGTGCTTCGCTCTGCGTATTGCTTCATATCTCGGTAAAAACGAGGGCTGGCAGGCTGAGCATATGCTCATTCTCGGTCTTCAAAAGCCGGACGGCGAAATCAGATATATCTGTGCCGCATTCCCTTCAGCATGCGGTAAAACAAACCTGGCTATGCTCATTCCTCCCGAGGGATATCAGGCAAAGGGCTACAAGGTTTGGTGCGTAGGCGACGACATTTCCTGGATTAAGAAGGGTCCGGACGGAAGACTTTATGCAATCAACCCTGAAAACGGCTTCTTCGGAGTTGCTCCGGGTACAAATATGAAGTCTAATCCAAATGCTCTTAAGTCAACAATGAAGGGCACGATTTTCACAAACGTTGCTCATAATCTTGACAATAATACAGTATGGTGGGAAGGTCTCGACAAGAATCCTCCTGCAAATGCAATCGACTGGAAGGGCAATCCCTGGAACGGTCAAACATCAGAGGAGAAGGGCGCTCATCCAAACTCAAGATTTACTGCTCCTGCAGTTAACTGCCCGTGCATTTCTTCGGAATTTGAAAACCCGCAGGGCGTTCCGATTTCTGCATTCGTATTCGGCGGACGCCGTGAAAAGCTTACTCCGCTTGTTTATCAGTCAAAGAGCTGGAACAACGGTGTGTTCGTTGGCTCAATTATGGGCTCCGAAACAACTGCTGCTGCAACAGGTGCAGTAGGTGTTGTTCGTCGTGACCCAATGGCTATGCTTCCGTTCTGCGGCTACAATATGGGCGACTATTGGAAGCACTGGATTGAAATCGGCGAAACTCTCGACGAGTATAAGGCTCCTAAGATTTTCAACGTTAACTGGTTCCGTAAGGACGAGGACGGCAACTTCCTGTGGCCGGGCTTCGGTGATAACCTCAGAGTTCTCGACTGGATTATCGACCGTTGCGAAGGCAAGGTTGACGCTCAGGAAACAGCTATCGGCTATCTTCCTTATGCAAAGGATATCAACCTTGAAGGCCTTGATATGACAGAGGCTGACCTTGAAAAGATTCTTGATGTTGACAAGGACGCTTGGAAGCAAGAGCTTGAAGGCGTTGACGAGCTTTATGCTAAGTTCGGCGACAGACTTCCTAAGGAGCTTGCTGATGAGCTTGCATCAGTAAAGGCTGCATTAGAGGACTAATCAATAATTTAAAGAGGTGCAAACGCACCTCTTTTTTATTGACAAAACGATATTACGGGGATAAAATGTCAATAGCAATTATTTGAGGTGATTGTTATGAAAAGAAACTACGAATTGGATTTTCTAAAGTTCATATTTACAATAGCCATTATTGTTTATCATTCACATAATTTAATTTGCCCCGATACTAATTTGGAGCTTTTGCCAAAGGGCTATTTGGGTGTAGAGTTTTTCTTTATGACCTCGGGCTATCTTATGATGGCAGGAATTATGCGGGATAAGGAAAAGGGGATAGAGCAGGCAAATTGGTCATTTATAGGCAAAAAGGTCAAAGCGTTTTTACCTCCCGTAATCTTTGCTTTTTTGGTTAACTTTTTTGTTTGGACGATTTGCTGCAAAAAATACAGCTTTAAAAATTTGTTGATTGAATTTTTATATACTCCTCCCGAGTGGCTGCTTTTGCGACATACTGATGTAAGGTTCCCAAGCCATAATTATAACGGACCTGCGTGGTATATCGCCGCTATGCTTTTTGGTATGTTTCTTCTTTATCCTGTTGCCAAAAGGTATAAAGAAAAATTCGGTACATATATCGCTCCTGCTTTGTCGTTAGGACTCTACGGATGGATAACCAACTATTGCGGCAGTGACGGAATAAGCGTTATAAAGCAATGGATAAACGGCATCAACGGCGGTCTTGCAAGAGCGCTTGCCGGCCTTTGCTTAGGCTCGTTTATCTATTTCGTTACTGAAAAAATCAAGGCTAATCCCTGTCAACTGAACAAGGCGGGCAACATCACCTTTGGCGTAATTGAAGGCATAATAGTTTTTGCACTGTATTTGTTTATGAGAAATAATGCCACGGCAAAATACGGCAGAGCAAATGATTCTATCGCTATCCTATACATATTCCTGTTGTTAGTTATTACTGTCAGCAAAAATTACGATTTAAACAAATTCTTTGCCTCAAAGCCTATGCTGTTTCTCTATAAGCTTTCGCTTCCGTTATTCCTAAATCAATGGGTAGTTGTTCGCTTTTCAAGAGAGATGTTTGCCAAAATTAATTTTGTACCGCAGTTTTTCATCTATGTGGGCATAACCGTTGCTTTGGCATTAATCAGCATACCCGCAACAAAGGGACTTGAAAGGCTTTGGCATTTCTTAATTGAAAAATTAACAATAACAAAAGAGGCATAAATTGAAAAGCTATGAAAATATACTATAATTAAGGCATACAAATCATCAATTTACAGGAGAAGCATATGAAATATAACATTACCATTACCGAAGAAGACTTTTTGAAGTTTAATATCGAGCATATGAAAATATCCAAAACTGGAAGGCTTGCCGAAAAGCTAATATGGATTTTCTGCGCTTTGATGACGGCTGCAGGAGGCATACTGTTTTTTTCAGTTGCAAAAGGCGACGACTATCCTGTTTCCGTGCCGATAATTGAAACAGTCGTGTTAGTAGTCGCCGTGTTAATATATATGTTGTTTTTTAAGGAAAAGCAATTTAACAAAACATTAAAAAGAATGATTAAGCTGCAAAAGAAGGATGGAAAATTACCGTTTTCCGAAAACTCTGTAATAGAATTCGGTGATGATGAAATTTTTGAAACAACAGAAAACAGCAACAGCCATATAAAATATGATGAATTGACAAATGTGTATTTTACAGATGATGAAATGTATTTATACACAAATTCCCAGCAGGCATTTATCATACCGTATTCACAGCTTGGCGACGATAAGGAAAAGGTTGTTGATTTCATAAAACAGAAAACCGGCAGGTAGGACAGCACGATTTTTCATTATGCCAAGTGTTATATACTATACAATTTAAACCTTATTGACGGGCTTTGCCCGTCTTTTATTTTTAACTTGCATAGCAGGGGGATTTTTGGTAAAATATAATAGACAAATTATGTAAAGGAGATTTGCTATGGATTTACAGAGCAGAAAAGCACTTGAAATTTTTGCCACACAAATTCGTATGGGAATTATCGAGGGTACTTATAATGCAAAGGCAGGACATCCGGGAGGTTCGCTTTCCTCAGCCGAAGTTTTTGCATACCTATATGAAAAGGAAATGAACTATAAGGCAGACGAGCCGAGATGGGACGGCAGGGACAGATTTGTTCTTTCAAAGGGACATTGTGCACCCGGTCTTTACAGCGCACTGGCATATAAGGGCTTCTTTCCTGTTGAGGACTTAAAAACCTTAAGAAAGATTGATTCCTATCTTCAGGGACATCCTAATATGAATACCGTTCCCGGCGTTGATATGAGCACAGGCTCACTCGGTCAGGGCGTAAGCGTTGCCGTAGGTATGGCTAAGGGTGCAAAATATCTCGGTAAGGATATTAATGTATATACCCTGCTCGGTGACGGAGAAATAGAAGAAGGTCAGGTTTGGGAGGCATTTATGTTTGCAAACCAGTATAAGCTTGACAATCTTTGCGTTATCATCGACTCAAACGGACTTCAAATTGACGGAACCTGCGACGAGGTTATGTCCGCAGAGCCTATCGACGAAAAGCTAAAGGCATTTGGCTTTGATGTTGTTATAATAGACGGAAACGATTTTGACGATATCGAAGGCGCCTTTGAAAAGTTCCATAATAGCGACAAGCCCTTCGCAATCATTATGAAAACCGTTAAGGGCAAGGGCGTTTCTTATATGGAAAATCAGGTCGGCTGGCACGGCAAGGCTCCTAACGAGGAAGAATATAAAATAGCAATGGCTGAGCTTAACGCAAGGCTTGCAGAATTGGAGGCGTAAGAATATGGCAGATGTAAAATGTATCGCAACACGCGACAGCTACGGCAACGCATTAAAAGAGCTTGCAAACGAAGGTGCAGATAATCTTGTTGTTCTTGACGCAGACCTTTCCGCAGCAACAAAAACAGGCATTTTTAAGAAGGAATTTCCAAATAAGCATTTCAACTGCGGTATAGCAGAGGCAAATATGATTTGTGCCGCAGCAGGTATGAGCACAATGGGACTTGTTCCGTTCGCTTCATCCTTTGCTATGTTTGCGGCAGGACGCGCATTTGAGCAGGTTCGTAACTCAATCGGATATCCGCATCTTAATGTTAAAATCGGCGCAACACACGCAGGTATTTCCGTAGGCGAGGACGGCGCAAGCCATCAGTGCTGTGAGGATTTTGCGCTTATGAGGGCAATTCCGGGTATGGTTGTAATTTGTCCGGCAGATGATGTTGAGGCAAAGCAGGCTGTTAAGGCTGCATATAAGTATGAGGGACCTGTATATTTGAGATTCGGCAGACTCGCAGTTCCCGTATTTCACAGTGACGACTATAAGTTTGAAATCGGCAAGGGCGAGGTTATCAAAGAGGGCAAGGATGTTTCAATCATAGCAAACGGTCTTATGGTAGCCGAGGCTATCGAAGCCGGCAAGGCGCTTGCAGAGCAGGGCATTGATGCCGAAATCATCAACATTGCAACCATCAAGCCTCTTGATGAGGAGCTTGTTATCGCTTCTGCAAAGAAAACCGGGAAGGTAATCACGGTTGAGGAGCACAGCATTGTAGGCGGCTTGGGCGAAGCAGTATGCTCCGTGCTTTCGGAAAAATGTCCTACACCTGTAAGAAGAATTGGTGTAAATGACGAATTCGGTCACTCAGGTCCGGCAAAGGATTTGCTTAAGCAGTTCGGTCTGTCGGCAGAAAACATCACAAAGGTTGTCCTTGATTTCGTTAAATAATACACAGCAAACAGTCTAAAGTTAAATTCTATTGTCATATTTGTTAAAAATATAACATAGTATGCAGTTTTTATTGATTTATGAAAGATAATAATATATAATATAGTGTACTTTAAAATTTTTTGAAGGAGAGTTTAATATGGACGCTTTAAACAAAAAGACTATTGAAGATATTGATGTAAAGGGTAAAAGAGTTCTTGCCCGTTGCGACTTCAATGTTCCTCTTATGAACGGCGAAATCACAAACGACAAGAGAATCGTTGCAGCTCTGCCGACTATTAAGTATCTTATGGAGAACGGTGCAAAGGTTATTCTTTGCTCCCACCTTGGCAGGCCTAAGGGAGAATACAAGCCTGAATTCAGCCTTGCTCCTGTTGCAAAGAAGCTTTCCGAATATCTCGGCGTAGAGGTTAAGCTTGCCGAGGACGAAAATGTAGTAGGCGAAAATGCAAAGGCTATGGCTGCCGAGCTTAAGGAAGGCGAGGTTATGCTGCTTGAAAATGTTCGTTACAGAAAGGAAGAAACAAAGAATGAGGAAGGCTTTTCAAAGGAGCTTGCTTCTCTTGCCGATATTTTTGTAAACGACGCTTTCGGTACAGCTCACAGAGCACACTGCTCAACAACAGGTGTTGCAGATTATCTTCCTGCTGTTTGCGGTTATCTTATCCAAAAGGAAATCGAATTTATGGGCGGAGCTCTCTCCAATCCTAAAAGACCGCTTGTTGCTATTCTCGGCGGTGCAAAGGTTTCCGATAAGATAGGTGTTATTTCAAACCTTATTGAAAAATGCGATACCATCATCATCGGTGGCGGTATGGCTTATACCTTTATGAAGTATCTCGGCCACTCAATCGGCACATCACTTCTTGAGGCTGACTGGGTTGACAAGGCTGGTCAGATGATGGCTGACGCAAAGGCAAAGGGCGTAAACTTCCTTATTCCTGTTGATAACAAGGTTGGTAAGGAATACGATGCAAACACAGAGGCTATGATTGTAAATTCCGATGAAATTCCTGACGGCTGGATGGGACTTGATATCGGTCCTGAATCACAAAAGCTTTTTGTTGACGCAATTAAGGGCGCAGGAACAGTAATTTGGAACGGTCCTATGGGCGTATCCGAGTGGGAAAATTTTGCAGCAGGCACAATTGCCGTTGCTAACGCTGTTGCAGAATCAGGCGCTGTATCAATCATCGGTGGCGGTGACTCGGTTGCTGCCGTAACAAAGCTTGGCTTTGCCGACAAGATGAGCCATATCTCAACAGGCGGCGGCGCATCACTTGAATTCCTTGAGGGCAAGGAGCTTCCGGGCATTGCCGCTTTACAGGATAAGGACTAATAAATTATTTACCGAGGTGTAAAGATATGAATAAGAATGTAAGAAAAGCAGTTATCGCAGGTAACTGGAAAATGAACAAAACACCGGCTCAAACAACAGCACTCATCAACGAGATGAAGCCTCTTGTTGCAGATGCCGATTGCGAGGTTGTGCTTTGCGTACCGTTTGTTGATATCCCTGCCGCAGTTGAGACTGCAAAGGGCTCAAACATCAAAATCGGTGCAGAAAATGTACATTTTAAGGACAACGGCGCATACACAGGCGAGATTGCCGCAGATATGCTTGTTGAGCTTGGCGTAGAATATGTAGTTATCGGCCACAGCGAGAGAAGAACATATTTCGGCGAAACAGACCAAACTGTAAACCTTCGCACTCTCAAGGCTTTGGAGAAGGGCTTAAAGCCAATCGTATGTGTTGGTGAAACACTTGAGCAAAGAGAGCTTGGCTATACAGAAACTCTTTTGAAGTATCAAACAAAGATGGCTTTAACAAATGTTACTGCAGAGCAGCTTAAGGATGTTATTATCGCATACGAGCCTGTTTGGGCTATCGGTACAGGCGTTACTGCAACTGCCGACCAGGCAGACGAGGGAAACGGCTTTGTTCGTTCGGCTATCGCAGAGGCTTACGGCGCAGAGGCAGCAGAGGCTGTTACAATTCAGTACGGCGGTTCAATGAACGCTAAAAACGCTGACGAGCTTGTTGCAAAGGTTAATGTTGACGGCGGTCTTATCGGCGGTGCTTCACTTAAAGCAGAGGACTTTTCGGTTATTGTAAAGGCTGCTTCAAAATAAGAAACATTTAAAGGCTCTCGAATTCGGGAGCCTTAAATATAGGAGATATAAATAGAATGAAAAAGACTAATGTATTATGCATTATGGACGGCTTCGGTCATAACAAGAGTGATTACGGCAATGCCGTAGCCGCCGCTAACACTAAAAATCTTGATATGCTGATGAGCAAGTATCCCTACACATACATCGGCGCTTCGGGATTAGATGTAGGTCTGCCCAACGGACAGATGGGCAACTCCGAGGTTGGTCATACAAATATGGGTGCAGGCAGAGTTGTTTATCAGGAGCTTACAAGAATTACAAAGTCCATCGAGGACGGCGATTTCTTCAAAAACGAAGCGCTTGTAAATGCAATAACAAAATCTGTTGAAGCAGGCAAATCGCTTCACCTTATGGGACTTATGTCCGACGGTGGCGTTCATTCGCACAACAGCCATATTTTTGCTATCGTAGAGCTTGCAAAAAGATTAGGGCAGAAAAATGTTTACCTGCATTGCATTATGGACGGAAGAGATGTTCCTCCTACCTCCGGCAAGGACTATGTTGCCGACGCAATAGATAAGATGAACGAGATCGGCGTGGGCAAGGTTGCAACGGTTGTCGGCAGATATTATGCAATGGACAGAGATAATAACTGGGACAGAGTTAAAAAGGCTTATGATGCCTTGGTATTCGGCGAGGGTATTCACAATACCGACCCTGTTGAAGCAATTAAGGCTTCATACGAAACCATTGACGCAGACGGCAAAAACCTTACGGACGAGTTTATTCTTCCTACCGTCACTCTTGAAAACGAGGGCAGAATAGGCGAGGGCGACTCCGTTGTGTTCTTCAATTTCCGTCCCGACAGAGCAAGAGAGATTACAAGAACCTTTGTTGACGAAGCGTTCAACGGCTTTGAGAGAAAATTCTTCAGTCTCAATTATGTTTGTATGACACAGTATGATGCAACAATGCCTAATGTTGATGTTGCATTTAAGCCGCAGTCACTCACAAACACCTTCGGCGAGTATCTTGCAAGGCTTGGCAAAACACAGCTTAGAATTGCAGAAACAGAAAAATATGCGCATGTAACCTTCTTCTTTAACGGCGGAATTGAAGCTGTTAATGAGGGCGAGGACAGAATTCTTATCCCTTCACCGAAGGTTGCAACCTACGATTTACAGCCTGAAATGTCTGCTTATCTTGTATCGGAAAAGCTTAACGAGGCTGTTCGCTCGGGCAAGTATGATGTTGTTATTGTAAACTTTGCAAACTGCGATATGGTAGGTCACACAGGCGTGTTTGACGCCGCAGTAAAGGCTGTTGAGGCTGTTGACGATTGTGTAGGCTCACTTTATGAGGCTGTTATGGAAAACGGTGGCACACTGTTTATCACTGCCGACCACGGCAATGCGGACCAAATGAAGGAGGAGGACGGCTCTCCGTTTACTGCTCACACAACAAACGAGGTTCCTTTTATAGCCGTTAACTGCGGCGATGTGGAGCTTCGCGAGGGCGGAAAGCTTTCCGACATTGTTCCTACTATGCTAAAGGTTATGGACATTCCGCAGCCTGAGGAAATGACGGGCGTATCAATTATTAAGTAGTGAATTTGTACAAACAGGACGGTGGTTTTTCTACTGTCCTGTTTGTTATTTTCTCTTGAAATAAGACATATAATAGTGTAATATTAAATTAAAGGGAACACCCGAAATAAAAATTAAGGAGAGTTCTTATGAGCGAAATTTACACCATTACAAGTCCACGCAGTGACAGAGTTTTTATCCATGTTATGCAGGGACATTTCATTTCTTCAAATAATCATCTTAATTATTACATAGGCACATCGGATGTTAAGCACAATCATAATGTATCGGTTGACACAGCCATGTTGCTTTCGGAATATTATAATAATGCCGGCATTGATATAGACACGGTTTTGTGCCTGTTTGAAACGCAAACCCTCGGCGCATATCTTGCACACGAGCTTGCCCGTCCGAGTATGATGAAGCCTAATCCCGACAGCTCAATTTATGTTGTTGGCTCTGAGTATGATGCGGCAGGCAACCTTATTTTCAGAGATAATCTGCGCAGAATGATTCAGGGAAAGAACGTTTTGATATTGATTTCCTGTATCACCTCGGGCAGAACGGTTGCACGAGCTATGGAAAGCGTTCAGTATTACGGAGGAAATGTTGCGGGAATAAGCAGTGTTTTCTCGGCTGTAAACAGTATTAACGGAGTTCATGTAAACACAATTTTTGACACAACGGATATTCCGGATTACACAGCCTATTCGGCACACGACTGTCCTTTATGTCAGGCAGGTCAGCCTGTTGACGCTATTTCAAACGGCTATGGTTATTCAAAACTGTAATTTGGTCTTGACTTTTATTGAAATAATGATATAATATAACAAAAGTAAATAAAACCCTTAAAGACAAGGACGCAGGAAAAGATTATTTATTCGCTTTCAGAGAGTCGGTGGTTGGTGCGAACCGATAGGATATAATTAATGTATAACTCTCTGCTGAGTCGCTGCTCTGAATAGAAATTAATAGGAGCAGACGCGTAGCGGCGTTAACGGCTAAGGCATTGATAGATGCTAAAGGGCAGTATATTTATATATTGCTGAAGTAGGGTGGTACAGCGTGTTTTACGCCCCTATGTTATTTAGGGGCTTTTTATTTTGCCCCTCAAGAGAAGGAGAAGAAGACTATGAACAAAGATTTCAGAAAGTATGTCGGCTTTAAGCCGATTAACATTCCGGACAGAACCTGGCCGGACACACCTATTACAAAGGCACCGATTTGGTGCTCTGTCGATATGCGCGACGGTAACCAATCCATCGTTGACCCGATGAACCTTCAGGAAAAGCTTGAATTTTTTCAAACTCTGCTTGATGTAGGCTTTAAGGAGATTGAGGTAGGATTTCCGTCAGCCTCCGATACCGACTACGAAATTTTAAGAACATTAATCGAGGGCGGATATATTCCCGATGATGTAACCATTCAGGTGCTTGTTCAGGCAAGACCTCACCTTATCAAAAAGACCTTTGAGGCTATTGAGGGCGCAAAGAATGTCATTGTGCATTTCTACAACTCAACCTCAACGCTTCAGCGTAAGGTTGTATTTAAAACAGATATGCAGGGCGTTATTGATATCGCCATCAACGGTGCAAGGCTGATTTATGAGCTTACAGAGGAGCAGAAGAAGGCACATCCCGAAATGAATATTCGTTTTGAATATTCGCCTGAGTCCTTCTCTCAAACAGAGGTTGACAATTCGGTTGAAATCTGCCGTCAGGTTATGGAGGAGCTACACATCACAAAGGAAAATCCTATTATTCTTAACCTGCCTAATACGGTTGAATGTGCTTCGCCGAATTACTATGCAGACCAAATAGAGTATTTTTGCCGCCATTTGCCAAACAGAGAAGCCGCCATCATCTCGCTTCATCCGCATAACGACAGAGGCGAGGGTGTTGCCGCAACCGAGCTTGGACTTATGGCAGGCGCCGACAGAGTTGAGGGCACATTGTTCGGCAACGGCGAGCGCACGGGTAATGTTGATGTTGTAACACTTGCAATGAATATGTGGACGCAGGGAATTGACCCCGAGCTTGACTTCCACGAAATCAACAAAGTTAAGGAAGTGTATGAGCGTTGCACAAAAATGAAGGTTCCTCCACGCTGGCCATATGCAGGCGAGCTTGTGTTTACTGCATTTTCGGGCTCTCACCAGGACGCCATAAACAAGGGCAAAATCTATATGGAGGAAAGCCATACGGATTTGTGGGAGGTTCCGTATCTTCCAATCGACCCTGCCGATGTGGGCAGAGAATATGAGCCGATTATCCGTATTAATTCACAGTCGGGTAAGGGCGGAACCGCATTCATCCTTGCTAACAACTACGGAATTAAAATGCCAAAGGCAATGCATCCCGAATTCGGCGCAGTGGTTCAAAGGGTATGCGACGAAAAGGGAAAGGAAATCTCTCCCGAGGAGGTATTTGCTCTTTTTCAGAAGGAATACAGAAATGTTTGCGGTCCGTACAGACTTCTTAATTATAAAATCAGCGAGGAAAAGAACGAGGATGACTACCTCACAAATGTTCATTTCACGGGCGAGGTAAAATATAAGGATAACGAGCCTGTAAAGATTGAGGGCAACGGCAGCGGTCCTATCGGTGCCTTCTGCCAGGCTATGAATACAATCGGACTTGGCGGGTATGAATTTGTAGATTACAGCGAGCATGCTATTTCGGTAGGCTCGGATTCTAAGGCTATCAGCTATATTCACCTTAAAAATCCCCAGGGCAAGGATGTTTTCGGTATAGGTGTAAGCCACAATATCAGCTACGCGTCGATGAAGGGCATTATCTGTGCTATTAACCGTGACCAGCCGGATACAATGCGTGACGACACTATGCCGGGCATCTTTGATGTTTGCTGATAGAGAATTAAAGGAGATTCGTTATGAAAAACTATAAGATTACAGTATTAAAGGGTGACGGAATAGGTCCCGAAATTGTTGATGAGTGTATTAAGGTGCTTGACAGGGCAGGAGAAAAGTACGGCTTTAAGCTTGATTATGATTATCAGCTTTTGGGTGGCTCTGCTATTGACGCAACGGGCGTTCCGTTTCCAAAGGAAACAGAGCTTGCCTGCAAGGCATCCGATGCAGTTCTTTTAGGCTCGGTCGGCGGTCCTAAATGGGATACTCTGCCGAGCGAAATCAGACCGGAAAAGGGACTTCTCGCCATTCGCGAGGCTTTAGGCCTGTTTGCCAACCTAAGACCTGCAAAGATTTTTGCACCGCTGAAATCCGCATCACCGTTAAAGGAAGAAATTATCGGCGACGAGCTTGACATTCTTATTGTTCGTGAGCTTACAGGCGGTATTTATTTCGGCGATAGAGCAACCTATGAGGAAAACGGTGTTGTTGGCGCGTACGATACAGAGCGCTATACCTATCCCGAAATTAAGCGAATTGTTAAGGCAGGCTTCGAGTATGCAATGAAGCGCTCAAAGAAGCTAACCTGCGTTGACAAGGCAAATGTGCTTGACAGCTCAAAGCTGTGGAGAAGGGTTATGGAGGAAACTGCAAAGGATTATCCCGAGGTTGAGATTTCATATATGTATGTTGACAACTGCGCAATGCAGCTTGTAAGAAATCCTAATCAGTTTGATACCATCGTAACCTCAAATATTTTCGGCGACATTCTTTCCGACGAGGCTTCAATGATTTCCGGCTCAATCGGTATGCTTGCATCTGCGTCGCTTGCAGAGGGCACCTTCGGCCTTTATGAGCCTATTCACGGCTCAGCACCCGATATCGCAGGACAGGGCAAGGCAAATCCGCTTGCAACCATTTTGTCGGGCGCTATGATGCTTCGCTATTCCTTTGGCGAAAATGAAGCGGCAAATGCAATTGAAAAGGCCGTTGACATTGCGCTGACAAAGGTCAGAACTCCCGATATTATGGAGGAGGGATTCCAAGCCGTAAACACCTCCCAAATGGGCGACACCGTTGCAGCATTAATTTAACATATCTTTTTAAGGACTTAAGGCAAAAATGTCTTGAGTCCTTTTCATTACAATTTTGTAATAGTAATTAAATAAATTATATGTTACTATAATAATGAGAAAAAATATATGGAGATGTAGTGTGAAAAATCACACTACATCCGATTGTATATCAGTTGCGGTACCCAAAATTCCTATTGGAATTTTGACCGCTGCCAGTTCTTTTTGCTTCCTTCATCTCGCACTGCGAGCGGTCGCAAACGAACCCCTCAAAATTTGCCTGTGGCATAATTTTGAGATGGCTAAATTCCCATTATACGCCTTATCCGGCTACAATAAGGTGTTAGGAATTTTTTATAAACTATTGGTAGCCGGAAAGGCTATGGGAATTACTATGAATATTTTTCTTTTAGAGGATGACGAGGCTATCGCTCTCGGCCTATCGTATTCGCTCGAAAAAGAGGGCTATAATGTAACTCTCGCAAAAACAGTAGCGTCTGCAAGGGAAATGCTTTCGGAAAAAAGCTTTGATTTGCATATTTTGGATTTAACTCTGCCCGACGGCAACGGATACGACATTTGCAGGCTTGTAAAGGCAAAGGCAGATTTGCCCGTTATCTTTTTAACCGCCTATGATGACGAGGTAAATGTTGTTATGGGCTTTGAGCTCGGTGCAGACGACTATATCACAAAGCCGTTTAGAATTAAGGAGCTTCTTATGCGTATAAACAGCGTTATGCGCAGGTACAGCAAGGATAATTCGGACGGCAGGATATGCATAAAAAATCTTGTTATAAACACAAACGAGGCAAAGGTTTATAAAAATGGCGAGGAAATTATATTAACCGCAATGGAATATCGCCTTCTTTTGATTTTGCTCAACAACAGAGGCAAGGTGCTTTCAAGGACAGAGCTTTTGGAAAATATTTGGGATATTGAGGGCGATTTTGTTGAGGATAACACGCTCACGGTCTATATCAAAAGACTTCGCAACAAAATAGAGGAGGAGCCAAATAAGCCCGTATTTATCAAAACGGTCAGAGGCTTGGGCTATGTTATAGAAAATGAATAAGGATACGATTAAAATTGCAGGGATTGGCTTATCTTTAACGGTTGCTTTTGCAGTCGCCTGCATCTTTATAAACAAAATATGCGCTCTGCTGTGTCTTGTGTTAGGCATTGCGATTACCGTTTGCTATCTAATTGTTACAAAGAAGCGCATAGACAGATTAGAGGAGCTTAACAATTATTTAAGCCTTGTTTGCTCCGGAAATTACTACCTTAATATAAATGAAAATGCAGAGGGCGAGCTGTCAATTTTAAAAAATAATCTTTATAAGGTTATTACGATTCTTCAAAGTCAAAAGGATGCGCTTGCCAGGGATAAAACCTATCTTGCAGACACCCTTGCGGATATCTCCCATCAGCTTAAGACACCGCTTACATCCATTATGGTGCTTATAGATTTAGTTAAAACCGAGCAGGACGAGGAAAAGCGAGCCGAGTTTGTTGAGGTTATCGAAGGTCAGCTCGATAAAACAAAATGGCTTATTTCAAATCTTTTGAAGCTTTCAAAATTAGATGCAGGAACGGTTAGCTTTATTACTGAGAGGGTAAGCATAAAGGAACTTGTTGATGAGTCGCTCAAGCCGTTTCTTGTAAGTATGGATTTGAAAAATATAACCCTTAAAAACGAAGCACGGGATATTGAATTTTCGGTTGATAAAAATTGGACCTGTGAAGCGCTGATGAATATTATTAAAAACTGTATTGAGCATACCGAAAAGAACGGCACGCTTTTAGTTTTATCAAGGCACACAAATGTCTTTGACAGTATTATTGTAAGGGATAACGGCGTAGGCATCGCGGAGGAGGATTTACCTCATATATTTGAACGCTTTTATCACGGCAAAAATTCCTCGGGCGAAAGCGTGGGCATAGGACTTGCGCTTACTAAAGAGATTCTGGCAAAGCAAAATGCAACCGTCACGGTTAACAGCGTTGAGGGTGAGGGCACGGAATTTGAGCTTAGATTTTACAAATCAATTATATAAAAATGTTATGTGACAAAACTGTAATTATTTTTGTCACCGAGGTGTCACTTTGCATATGTATAATACGCATTGAAAGGAGATAAATTGTATGAAAATTCTTGAAGTAAAAAATTTATCAAAAATATACGGAAAGGGCGAAACCGAGGTTAGAGCACTCGACAATGTTTCATTTTCCGTTGACAAGGGCGAATTTGTTGCAATTATCGGTCCGTCAGGCTCCGGTAAATCAACGCTTTTGCACATCTTGGGAGGCGTTGATACTCCAACCTCGGGACAGGTTATCATAAACGGAGAGGACATTTCAAAGTTAGACGAAACCGCTCTTGCAATTTTCAGAAGAAGACAAATCGGACTCATTTATCAGTTCTACAACCTAATTCCTATTTTAACGGTTGAGGAAAATCTTACGCTTCCTCTGCTTCTTGACGGCAGAAAGCCCGATAAGGAATATATTAATTCGATTGTGGAAAAATTGGGCTTAGGTCACAGGCTTACTCATTTGCCTAATGAGCTTTCGGGCGGTCAGCAGCAAAGGGTATCCATCGGCAGAGCGCTGATTAATAATCCTGCGCTTATGCTTGCCGATGAGCCAACGGGTAATCTTGACAGCGAAAACAGTAAGGAAATAGTGTCTCTGCTCCGTTCCTTTAACAAGGAGCATAACCAGACGGTAATCATAATTACCCACGATGAAAGAATTGCGCTTGCAGCCGACAGGGTTATCTCTATCGAGGACGGAAAAATCACGATGGATGAGGTGAGAACAGCGTGAACATAGTAAATCAGCTAACACTTCGTCATATTAAAACACATAAGAAAAGAAGCGTTTTAACAATTATGGCGATTATCGTATCGGTTGCTATGGTTACGGCTGTATTCACAAGCGCATTATCCTTTGTGAAGTATTTTCAGAATGTAAGCGAAGCGATAG
This sequence comes from Eubacterium sp., assembly GCA_051881135.1. Taxonomy (GTDB): domain Bacteria; phylum Bacillota; class Clostridia; order Oscillospirales; family Acutalibacteraceae; genus Eubacterium_R. Next base: position 38,669 of record JBJEPH010000029.1, on the reverse strand, counting down.
ACGGTAATTGGCATTCGTTTGTAATAACCGACGACTACCTATCAAATGCAGATGAATTCAAAACAGACGATATCGATTTAATCGGCGTCAACCTTTGGTACGGCACAGCCGACATTGACGGAGATAACGAAACCTTTGAGATGGAAATGTGTGCCGTTGATAAGGGATTTTTAGACCTGAGAAATGTAAAAATATCCGAAGGCGCTATGCCTAAATCAACTAATGAGATACTCGTTCACAGGAAGTTTTTAAACGATAAGGGACTCAAGTGGAGAGTGGGCGATAAGGTAACCCTGCCGATTATATTAAACGAGGGCACCGTAGAAAAGAAATATACAATTGTCGGCATAACGGACAGCAATGTTGCCGAAACAGACTACACAAACGCCTTCGTTTATGCAACGGACGATTATATCAAATCCTGCAATGAAGCAAAGGTGTATATCCGTTTCACCGAGATGAACACCGACCTTTACGACAAGACGGAGGCTCTTGCCGATAAGGTAATGAAAAATTCGGACGGCTCGAACCTGCGATACAATCACGACTATTTAGAGTTCAGTTTCTGTTCAAAGGACGGCAATGCTTCAATTGCGGCTCTCGGAGGCTTTTGTGCAATTATTCTTGCAATTATTGCAATCGTGTCAATCTTTATGATTTACGACAGCTTTGCCGTTTCCTATCAGGAAAGAGCAAGATATCTCGGTATGCTTGCTTCCGTGGGTGCAACTAAAAAGCAAAAGCGAAACTCAATTTATTTTGAGGGCTTCATTTTAGGTGCTATCGGTATTCCTCTGGGCATCATAGCCGGCATAGGCGGAATTTGGGTAACCTTTAAGGCTATAAGCGGTATGTGGATAGATACTCTCGGTGTAGAATACAACGAGGCTTTAAGCGTATCGGTTAATTGGTGGATTATCCTTGCAACTATTCTTGCAAGCGCATTAACGATTTTCGTTTCTTCATATATTCCTGCCGTTAAAGCGTCGAAAACATCTGCAATAGACGCTATAAGACAGACAAATACAGTTAAGGTTAAAAACAGCAAACGCCTAAGAACAAACAGGCTTTCTGCAAAGCTTATCGGCTTTGAGGGCACTATGGCTGTTAAAAACTATAAGCGCAACGGCAGAAGGTCAAGGACCATAGTGTTTGCCCTGTTTATGAGCGTGGTTGTTTTCCTGTCCGTATCAAATTTCAGCCTGATGTTCAACGATGTTATGAAGCAGACCTTTGTTGAATCCTCGGATTTGATTGTTTCGGTAGATTATAACGACAAAAAGGCATTGCAAGGCATACTTGACAAGAACTCAAATGTTGACAGCTATTTTGTTACCTTGAATTCCTATGCTCAAATTGATACCGATTATGTCAAGGCTGAGAATAAGAAGGATATTGATTCTATTGGGCTTGTGTTTGTTGACAATGCAACGCTTGACGGCTATTTGAAGCAGCTTGGCGAGGATGTACAAAAATATCACAAGGCCGGCAAGCCTACGGGTGTTCTTCATAATTCAATGATGATGGTTGTTGACAACGTAAGGACTACGGTTCATCCGTTCGAGAATGTTCAGGGTAAGACCTTAAACACAAAGATTATCGAAACAAATTACGATACCGGAGAGGAAACCCTTAAGGATTTCTCGGCTGATGTAGGCATTCAAACTACGAAGGATATGAAAAACGACAAGTTCCATTTTCAAAATATGTCCATACCGATGATGATGCTCTCAATTGATTATGCCGAGCCTGTTTTATCTGAATTTGAGCGTGATGTTACGGCAGAAATTGTTTGCAAGGACGCAGAGCTTGCAGAAAAGCAAATTCTTGCGGCGCTTGACGAAGAAGATATAGGGTATTTCTACAATAATGCAAATTCCCAAATGCAGTCTATGAACAATATTCTTATAATTGTTGAGGTGTTTGTTTACGGCTTTATTGTTCTTATAACATTAATTTCAATTATGAACATCATCAACACAATCTCAAACTCCATGAATGAGAGAAGACGCGAATTTGCTATGATAAGGTCGGTCGGAATGACGCCGAAAAGCTTTAAAAGGATGATTTATTACGAAAGCTTCCGTTACGGTATTATAGCGCTTGCATGGGCAATGCCCATTAGCGTCGGAATACATTTCGGTATGTACAAGGCGCTTCAGGCAAGCTGGGACTTCGGCTTCAAATTACATCCTATGATATATGTTGTTGCGATAGTTGCTTCGTTTGCAATTATAGGAATTGCACTGCTTTATTCCATCACAAAAATCAAGGATGACAATATTATCGAAACCTTAAAGTACGATATATAACCGTCTGACAATATGTTAAATCGTGCTTAGTCAGTTGCCTGCGCTTTTTCGCATAAAAAAACAGCTCCCGCAGGAGCTGTTTTTTTCATTAAATTATGCCTGTGAGAATGAATCCTTGCCTACTCCGCAAAGAGGACATTCAAAATCATCCGGAAGGTCTTCAAACTTTGTGCCGGGAGCAATTCCGTTATCAGGATCGCCCACTGCTTCGTCGTATTCCCATCCGCAAACATCGCAAACGTACTTCATAATATTACTTCCTTTCTATATTTTTTATTTTATTTCTTCAAAATCTTCTGCGCCGTGCTTACACAGAGGACAAACAAAATCCTCGGGAAGCTCCTCGCCCTCGTAAACATATCCGCAAACCTTACATACCCAGCCTTTTTTGCCCTTTGTTTGAGGCTTTGGCTTAACATTGTTTTGATAATAGGTGTATGTCATTGTTTCCTTATCGGATACCACCTGCGCTTCGGTTACGGAGCAGATAAACATACCGTGGGAGCCGATATCAACATATTCTTCAACCTTGAGTGACATAAAGGAATTGATATATTTCGGCAAAACGGCAAGTCCGTTATCGGAGCGAAGCGGCTCTGTTTTGTCAAACTTGTCTGCTGTTCTTCCGCTTCTGAAGCCGAAATCCTCGAAAACGCTGAACGGTGCCTCTTGGGAAAGACAGTTAACATTCATAATTCCTGTTTTCTTAATAATATGATGTGAATAATTTTGCTTATTTATGCATACGGCAATTCGGTTTGGAGAATTTGCAATCTGTGAAACTGTGTTAACAATCAGTCCGTTGTCCTTTTTACCATCGTTTGAGGTTACTACATAAAGTCCGTATCCGATGTTGAACAGAGCAGATAAATCATTTTTGTTTACAGCTTCGTTCTCCTGAGATGCATATTCTTTTGTAAGCTCATCGGCAAGAGCCTCAATCTGCTTTCTGATTTCGTCATTGAGCACCGACATAATCTTAACGCTTGTGTCGGTGAAGGTGAGGTTTTTACATCCCTCAAGCATCGACATCATTGTTTTTGCGGCAGTTGGCGCCCAAGAGCCGTTTTCGATAAGAGCAACTGTCTTGTTTTTAAAGCCTCTTTCCGTTAAATCATTAATAAATTCTCTCATAAACGGGAAAATATCGGCATTATATGTGGTGGTTGCAAGTACAAGCTTTCCGTAACGGAATGCGTCCTCAACACATTCGGGCATATCGCAACGGGCCAAATCGTTTAAGACAACCTTAGGACATCCCTTTTCCTTGAGCTTTTGAGCAAGAAGCTCAACCGCAGCCTTTGTATTTCCGTAAACAGAGGTGTATGCTATTACAATGCCCTCGCTTTCAACGCCGTAGGAGGACCAAATATTGTATAAATTTAGATAGTATTCAAGATTTTCATTAAGAATAGGTCCGTGCAGTGGACAAATTGTTTGTATATCGAGCGCAGAAGCCTTTTTTAGAAGCGCCTGCACCTGTGCACCGTATTTGCCTACGATGCCGAAATAATAGCGTCTTGCCTCGCATGCCCAATCCTCGTCTGCATCAAGCGCTCCGAATTTTCCGAAGCCGTCTGCAGAAAACAAAACCTTATCCGTGCTGTCGTAGGTTACGATAACCTCCGGCCAATGCACCATAGGAGCAGTAACGAAGGTCAAATTATGCTTGCCCAAGCTAAGCGTGTCGCCCTCGCCCACAACAATTCTTCTGTCGGAAAAGTCGTTTCCGAAGAAATTATTCATCATAGTGAATGCCTTTGCAGAAGAAACAATAACAGCATCGGGATAGATGTTCATAAACTGAAGAATGTTTGCCGAATGGTCGGGCTCCATATGCTGAACAATAAGATAATCAGGCTTTCTGCCCTCAAGAGCGTCGGTAAGGTTATCAAGCCATTCGTGAGTAAAGCCCTTATCCACGGTATCCATTACTGCAATTTTTTCGTCCTTTATAACATAGGAATTATATGCCATACCGTTAGGCACAATATACTGTCCTTCAAACAAATCAATTCTATGGTCATTTACGCCTATGTAGAGGATATCGTTTGTAACTTTCATTTGTCCCACTCCTCAAAAATATTATATATTACAACTATTTATTATAGCCTTCGCTATTGCTTTTGTCAACCGAACCATTGATATATCAACGGTCGGATTTTTTGCTTCTGAGCGTCTTGAAAAAGTCGGATAAAAGCGCCTTTGCTTCCTCCTCCATAATGCCGCCCGTTACGGCTACCCTGTGATTATAGGGTATATCGTTAAAATCGGCAACCGAGCCAAAGGAGCCTGCCTTTAGATCGTACGCTCCGAAATACAGATTTTTTATTCTGCTGTTTATTATTGCACCCGCACACATAGGGCAGGGCTCAAGCGTGACATACATATCACATTGCCACAGTCTCCAGCCGCCAAGCCTTTTGCATGCCATATCAATAGCTTCTATTTCTGCGTGATAAAGCGCATTTTTGCCGTTTTCACGCCTGTTTCTTCCAACGCCTACAATCTCGTTGTCCCTAACTATTAATGCTCCGACAGGCACCTCGCCCTCTGCGGCGCTCTCTCTTGCAAGCTCGAGAGCCTTTTTCATATATTCCGTATTCATATTATTAAACAGGTACAACACTTTTTGAGGTGATGTAAATCATAAGCACAAACGGAACAAATAATCCCGGTAATGTGCATAAAACCTTAACGGCAAAGCTGTTTGAAGCAGGATTTTTAAATGCTTTTTCCATATTGAATTGCTTTTTTGCCACAAGAGCAACCGTGCCTATTATTCCGACTGCAATCCAAATAATAACAATTATGATATAAACCAAATTTGCTACCTTTTCATTTGCCGCAACCTTAACTATTGTGTTGATTACGGAAATTCCGTTATTCAGCGCATGAACAATTATGGCAGGGATAATGTTGTCTGTTTTTATTGTAATAAAGCCGAGCACCATACCAACCAAAAAAGCAAATACAAACTGAATAACATTCATATGCATTAAGCCGAAAACAATGCTCGAAATAAACACGGCAAAGCCCTTGCCGTACTTTCTTAACGCACCCATAGCACAGCATCTCAGGGAAAATTCCTCAAAAATCGGCGGAATAATTGCAATAGCCATAAATTGAATTAAACAAGCCAAAATTGTGTTGGGGTCGTTGGTTTCGGGCTGTGTAAGCTCGTATCCCATTTGCTTAAATATCTGTATAACAAATACAACGGCAAACTGGGCAACATAGCAGGCACCGAGTCCGAAGCCGATCCACGCAAGATTGATTGATGTGCTGTTCTTTTTTGCAGGAACAAGAGGAGAAACATAGTTTTTCTTCAGTATTCTTGACATAATAAAGAAGGGGACGGTCATCGAGAAAAAGCTTATTCCCACAGCCGTAAAGCAGCTTTGAAATATGGTTGAGGTTTCGTACAGCTTCATTAATCCCGTTGTTTGAAGAAATGCCGAAACGATAACCTGTCCTATCAGATATGCAATAATCGCTATGCCCAATATGAAGCCAACCTTATATATTTCGCTCCTTTCAGCCTTCTTCATCCTCATTATTTTTTGCTGTGCCTCAATATATGGATTTGGCTGATAGGGCGGTACGCCGTATGGATTAGGCTGATAATATACAGGCGGCTGCTGTTGGTTAGCGGGATTATGATTATAAGGGTTATAATAGTTGTTTTGCTGATGATTATTTGGCATAATAGCCTCCGTTAAATAAGTTGTTTATTTTTGTGCTTTCCCGATTTTATAAAAATGCTGTCAACAGCAGATATATTGATGAAAATATCAAAAACGGCGTTAATACGGAAACTCCGCCCTTGCTCGACAGGTACATTCTTTTCATCTGTAACTGAGTAAGCTGCTCCTGCTGGGGCATAAATATAGGAGTTTGCGAAAAGCTTGCACCGCTTTCCAGGGACTCACCGATTTTGTTTATCATATTAAATACGGTATTTTTGTAGAAGCTGTCTGCAAACAAGCCTGCGATTAACCTGATTATGAAGAAAATGCCGTATCCGATAGATGTTATCATAATCGCTGTTTTTGCGTCGGAAGCCTGAAGCGCAGTCTCGCTCGCCTTCATAATTTCATCGGGAGTTTTAAAGCTGCCCTGCATATATGCCTCGGTAAAATTCTTAACCGATTCAAGATATTTGGGCGCATATTTAATAATTAATGCGTCGCAGGCGAGCAGGGTGGAAAACATCATAGCCAAAAATGCCGCGCCCTGCTTATACATTTTTCTGAAAAACATATAAGCCGAGCCAAAGAAAAATGCTCCCCAATTCCAGCCGAGCTTCCTTTTGTTTTCGCTTTGCTTTTTAAATACTTTTATAAATCTTTCGGCGTTTACGGTGACAGCGGCGGCAATATCGCCGATTTCACAGCCGTCGATTTTTTCGTTATTTTTGTCATATTTGGATTGTGACGGATCGGGCATAATAAGACTCGAAAAAGGATTTGAACCTTTTTCAGCGCCGTCTCTATCGTTTTCGCTGTCGCTTTGGGCATCGTCGTTTTGAAGCAGAGTCTTAAGCAAGCCCTCTTTTTTTGCTTCTTCCACAATGTTTTCGTCCTGTGAAGACTTCTTGCTGTCCTCCAAAAAGCTGTAATCTGTTTGATGCAATCCCTTATTTACGCAGTGACCTGTAAGATTATAGCATTCCCTGTGATGCGGTGTGCCGCAAATCGGACAGGTAACAATGTCGTCGCCGTCTTCAAATTGCCTGTTACATACAGGACAATTATATTCTTTATAGTCTGGCATAATTCGCTCCTTATCCCACATTAATATATCTTTATTATTATACTAATATAAGCACAAAAAATCAATTATTTAATTAATAATAAGTAAACTGTTTTTTAACTTGCAAAAATTTCCTTGATAATATATAATAACTATTTAGTAATCTTAATAATGTTTGGATAATCTTAATAATGTTTGGAGAAACTTATGTTAGAATATGAAGAACTCAGCCAAAGGCTGATGCAGTCAAAGGAGCCTATCGAAAATTTAAAGGAAGCCTTGGCTATCGATAATCTTAGCTCAGAGGCGGAAAGGCTTGAGGAATTGTCTGCCGCGCCTGATTTTTGGGACGATATGGCAGGCGCTCAAAAAACAATGCAGCGTATAGGCGCCCTTAAAGCGAAAATAAGCTCCTATGAGAGCCTATATAATGATTTTGAAGATGCGCAGGTTATGATTGAGCTTGCAAACGAGGAGGAGGACGAGGGACTTATTGGAGATTGCACCTCCTCTGTTGAGGATATAGAAAAGCGCATTGAAGCAATGACCCTCTCAACTCTGCTTACAGGTGAGTTTGATGACAGCAACGCTATTTTGACCTTCCATGCAGGTGCAGGAGGAACAGAAGCGCAGGACTGGGCGGAAATGCTGTTTCGTATGTATAACCGATGGGGTGAGAGAAACGGATACAAGGTATCTACCTTAGATTATCTTGAGGGAGATGTTGCAGGTATAAAAAGCGCAACCATACTCGTTGAGGGCGAAAATGCCTATGGATATCTTCACGGCGAGATGGGTATTCACCGCCTTGTAAGAGTGTCTCCGTTTGATTCATCGGGCAGGCGCCACACCTCCTTTGCATCACTTGAGGTTATGCCCGAAATTGACGATGATACCGAGGTTGAAATTCGCGAAGAGGATATAAAAATGGATGTTTACAGGGCTTCCGGCGCAGGCGGTCAAAAGGTAAACAAAACCTCCTCTGCCGTTCGTCTTACACATATCCCGACAGGTATAGTGGTTTCCTGTCAGATAGAACGCTCACAGCATCAAAACCGTGAGGTTGCCATGCGTATGCTCAAGTCGAAGCTTGTAGAAATTAAGGAAAGAGAAAACCTTGAAAAAATTGAAGATATAAAAGGTGACCAAAAGGAAATTGCCTGGGGCAGCCAAATCCGTTCCTATGTCTTTATGCCTTATACAATGGTTAAGGACCACAGAACTAATTTTGAAATGGGCAATATCACGGCTGTTATGGACGGCGACTTGGACGGCTTTATCAATGCTTATCTAAAAATGAAAAGCGTTGAGGCAAACAGCTAATTTGCATAATTTAACATAATTAATTTAACCCTCTGCGTAAAAGATATACACAGGGGGTTATTTTAATGAAAATTAGAAAAATATTTTTACCGTTTTTATGCCTTGCTTTGCTCTACGGTTGCGCCGCAAACGGCGATGTGCTTGATCATAATGATATTACAGACAGTAATACAACACAGACCGAGCAAACAACTGAAAACACAACTGCACCAACGGCAAAGGCAGTAAACAACTACCAAAATTTAAGCAAAACAAAGGTTATCTGGGGGCCGGGAAATATCACCGACCATCAGCAGCCAACCGAGCCTGTAACCTTGCAGGAAAGGTTTGCGGGACTTGATGCCTATTGGCTTTTGAAATCCAAAAAGAAGATTTGCTTAACCTTCGATGAGGGCTACGAAAACGGCTTCACTCCGTCGATTTTGGACACATTAAAGGAAAAGGATGTAAGGGCGATTTTCTTTGTTACCTACGATTTTGCAAAGGATAATCCAAAGCTTATCCGCCGTATGATTGACGAGGGACATATTGTGGGAAATCACACCTATCGTCACTACACGATGGACGAGGTGAGCGAGGATGTTGCCATAGAAGAAATACAGTATCTTCACAGCTATATCAAGGATAATTTTAATTATACAATGAGTTTATTCCGTTTCCCTAAAGGCGAATTTTCCGAGCAAACCTTGGGCATAGTTGAAGAACAGGGCTATAAATCGGTATTTTGGTCGTTCGCCTATGCAGATTGGGACCCTAATGCTCAAACCGATGAGGGCGAGGCTTTGGAAAAAATCTGCTCATCAACACACGACGGAGAAATTATGCTTCTCCACGCCGTAAGCAAAACCAATGCGGCAATACTCGGACAGGTTATTGATAATGTCAGAGAGCAGGGCTACGAGTTTACCACAGAGATTTAGAAAAATTGACTTTATCCACTCTTAATGGTATATTTGTATTAGCAATTCCACTAAGGGTGGATAAATTCCATAGGCTGTTCATTGTGCTTTGCACTTACATAGAATATGCTGTTATTGAGGTGATTAGGTGGACCCAAAAACAACAGGAGCTTTTATCAGCAAATTAAGAAAAGAACATAATATGACTCAGGCGGCTTTGGCGGAAAGGCTTAATATAAGCAACCGTACCATATCAAAATGGGAAAACGGTGACGGCTTTCCGGACATAACCATTTTGCCCGATATTGCAAAGGTCTTCGGCGTCAGCGTTGACGAGCTGCTTGCAGGGGAAAAGAATGGTGAAAATGTAGCCGATATCAAGGTTACCGAAATAGAAAACAAGGATAATCTTAAAAATATTTTTCAGATTTCTTACATAATTTCTTTGTTTTTTGCTATTTTCGGTGCTGTTTTAGGCGTTGTTACGGAGATTTATTCTACCTGGGCTTTCAACATCCTTTTTTATACTCATTGGGAAATTATTTTTGTTGCCTGCTCCTTTGTGGCAATGATCATAAGCGCGCTTGTATTTACCGTTGGCACAACAAGACTCAAGGTTGTGTTTGACGAGCAGGAAATAAAGTCTCTTGCGGCAAAAAAGGGTTGGCTGATATCGTTTCTTATTGCCACCCTGCCCGTTGCATTTGTTGTTCGGGTGATAGACTGCTCCCGTGTTGCACGGCATATGGGCATAATGCCGATGCCTGCTTTTGTTGTTATTATGCTTTTTGTCCTGTCCGTCTTCCTGCTTGCTTGGAGAAAAATAAAAAAATATTAATCCTTTGTGCTTCATTTGCGAAAACGAAGTTAATTGCATAGTGTTACTTAAATGCCAAAAGCGTTCGGTTTTAATTTGTACGCTTTTGGCTTTTGCTTTTGCAAATTGAGTGGGCAAAAAATTGTTGCATTTTGCAAATTATTATTTTACAAATTTATGAATTTTAAGAATAAGCCTTGTTATTGACAGATTTATAATATATAATATATCAGTATAAATTTACTTTGAAAGCGAGAGAGAAATATGCTTTTTTCAAGAGAAATAGGTATCGATTTAGGTACATCAAATACACTTGTTGCGGACAAAAGAGGACATATCATCATCCGTGAGCCATCTGTTGTTGCCGTTGATGTTAAATCAAAGCGGGTTTTGGCAACCGGAAACGATGCAAAAAATATGATAGGAAGAACACCCGGCTCCATTGTTGCCGTTCGTCCTATGTGTGACGGCGTTATTGCAGATTTTGATATGACTGCCGATATGCTTCACGATTTTATGTACCGTGCCGCAAAGCGTAATTTGTTTACAAAAACAAGGGTTGTTGTATGTGTTCCCTCAAGCGTTACGGAGGTTGAGCGCAGGGCCGTTGAGGACGCCGTGCGTTCGGCAGGCGCACAGGATGTTGAGCTTATTGAGGAGCCTATGGCGGCGGCACTCGGCGCAGGTCTTCCAGTGTATGAAGCCACAGGCTCTATGATTGTTGATATCGGAGGCGGCACCTGCGATGTTGCAGTTATTTCGCTTGGAGGCATTGCCTCCTGCAACAGCATTAAGGTAGGCGGAGACGCAATGGACGAGGCGATAGTAAGCTATCTGCGCAAAAAGCACAATTTGCTTATCGGCGAAAGAACGGCTGAGGAAATAAAGCTGAAAATAGGCTCTGCGATGGAGTATGACGGAGAAGCCGCTATGCTTGTCAGAGGAAGAAATCTTACCGACGGCTTGCCGGGAAGCGTTGAAATCAGCTCTGCCGATGTCAGAAGAATTTTAGAGGATTCAGTTGGTGCAATTATTGCAAACATAAAGCAAACCCTCGAGGTAACTCTGCCCGAGCTTGCGGCTGATATTATTGACCGCGGAATATATCTTACGGGCGGTGCTTCACAGCTTCGAGGACTTCGCGATTTGATTGAACAGGAAATCGGTATTCCCGTTATTGTTCCCGAGAATCCCTGCGATTGCGTAGCGCTCGGTACATCAATCAAATTAAGACGAGCAAAATAAGAGTGGTAGTATATGAAGAATTTGTTTAAAAGCAGACCCTTTAAGATGGTCGCAGCTATTATAGCCCTGCTTGCGTTCGGAGCCGTTATAGCCGCCGTAAACTCGGGAAATGCAACCCCGCAATCTACGGTTATAGGCACGGTTTTTGCACCCTGTCATTATGCGGCGGAGAAAATTGCCGATTCCATAGACAGCGTTTTCGGCTCGGTAAGCGGTAATGAGCAGTATGAAAAAGAAATTAAGGAATTAAAAAATCAGATAGGCGAGCTTCAAAGCCGGCTTGTTGATTATGAAAATCTCAAAAATCAAAATAAGATTTACAAGGAATTTTTGAAGCTTAAGGAAGAAAATCAGGATTTTGAATTTGAGGAGGCGTCCGTTATCGGCAGGGACAGTGCCGATATCTACAAATCCTTCACAATTTCAAAGGGCTCCTTAAACGGTGTTGAAAAGGGCGACGCTGTTTTGTACGGAAAATATTTAATCGGCGTTATCGATAAGGTTTATCCCGATTACAGCGTGGTGAAAACAGTTCTTGATGTGGATTTCAATGTGTCTGCATACGAAATTATCACAAACGAGATGTCCTATGTTACGGGAAATGCAAAGCTTGCAAAGGACGGAAAATGCAAGCTTGCAAATCTTGACGCATCAACAAAAATTACCTATGAGTCCATCGTATGCACCGCAGGAGTGGGCGGAACCGTGCCCAAGGGATTGATTATCGGCACGGTTGACGAAATCAGCGAGGAAAGAACCGACATTTCCTCCTATGCCGTTTTAACTCCCGGTGTTGATGTTGCAGATATCAGCACTTGCTTTGTGCTGACAGATTATAAAAAATAATTTGGTCTTTTATTATGGAATTAACAAAACGAGAAAAGACAATTAAATACGGATTATATTGCTTAATCATAGCCGTTTTCTCACTCATTCAAAATGTAGGCGGCTTATCGTTTGAGATAGGCGGAGCAAGGTGCTTTTTTCTGATACCCGTTGCCATATTGCTCGGCATTGACGAGGACGAAAAAATTGCGGCAATTATCGGCTTGCTTGCAGGCTTGCTTTGGGATACGGTTTCGTTGCAGCATTTCGGCTTCAATGCCGTAATTTTGATGCTTATGTGCTATTTGGTGTCATCGCTTGTATCCTTTTTGCTACGAGCCACCTATTGGGTAGGAGTGGTTAGCTGTATTGTATCAAGCCTTTTGTATGCTTTGCTTTATTGGGCGTTATTTGTGCTTATCAAGGGCGGTGACGGCGCCTTTGAAAGTCTTTTCTATTTTTATCTGCCGTCCTTTGTTTATACTTCGTTTATTGCGTTAATACTTAATTTGATTATTATTCCGCTTAAGCGAAAATTTGGATAACGCTGATATAAAATATTTCGGAAAGGAGAGCTGTTTATGAGCAGAAGATATAAAAGCAGCAGGTCGGTTATCGCCGTTGTGCTGGTGCTTGCGTGCTTGCTTGGCTTTGGCTATGACCTGTATGATATCCAGGTTAAGAATAACGAATATTATGCTGCTCAAAGCAGTATGGTTAAAACCTATACTGTGCCCTTGGAAGCAGCTCGCGGCGAAATAGTTGACAGAAACGGAAACCCCTTGGTAACAAACCGAAAGGGCAACAGCATCACCTTGAATGCGGCATATTTTCCGTCTGCAAAGGACAATGAGGCAAGAAATAAAATCATTTTAGACCTGCTTGAGCTGTTCTCGAAAAATAAGGAGGAAACGGTTGAAAACCTGCCGTTAAAGCTTGATAAAAACGGCAATCCCCGTTTTGTCAACAAAAAGGAAAATGAAAATTACGAGCGTGATATAAAAAATATGAAAAGCGCCGATATGTTTAATTTGCAGGAATATGCAACGGCGCAAAACTGCTTTGACGCTATGGTTGAGAAGTACGGTCTTGAGGGATACGACGCAAAAACAGCGCTCAAAATAGGAAATATTAGATACGAGCTTACCCGTCTTGTGTTTTCTGTTTCAAATCCCGTAACCATCGCAGAGGATGTTAGCGACAAAACAGTTGCACAGATTAAGGAAAACAGCGAAAAATATCTCGGTGCGGATGTCAAGGTTGTTGCTTACAGAGAATATACCGATTCAACCCTTGCACCGCATATAATAGGCACGGTTAGAAAAATCAATGCCGAGGAATATAAGGCTCGCAAGGATATGGGCTACGGCATCAACGACGAGATAGGGGAGTCGGGCATTGAGGCGGCCTGCGAGGATTATCTGCGAGGAACTCCCGGTGAAAAAACCATAACCATTGCACAGGACGGAACTGTAACCGAAACCGTAACAAAGGAGCCTGTACAGGGTGATACCATCGTGTTAACCATTGATAAGGATATGCAAAAAATCGCCCAAACAAAGCTTAAAAAGATTTGTAATTCGGTAAGCTATATGTCAACGGGTGCGGTTGTTGTTGAGGATGTAAATTCCGGTGAGATATTGGCTGCCGCAAACTATCCTTCTTATGATTTGAACGATTATTATGAGCATTATAATAAGCTTGTTAAAAACAGCCTAAAGCCCCTTTATAACCGTTTTGCAATGGGCGCCTATGCGCCGGGCTCAACCTTTAAGCCTTTGATGGCAGTTGCGGCATTGGAGGAAAAGGAGATAACTGCAAGCACAACCTTTAATTGCAGCAGTGTTTTCAGGGTAAACGAAATGACCTTTAAATGCACGGGCGGACACGGTGGCTTGGATGTTGAGGGCGCACTTGAAAAATCGTGTAATATTTTCTTTTACAACTGTTCAAGAATGCTTGGAATAGAGCGTATGAATCAGTATGGAAAGATGTTTGGATTAGGACAGAAAACAGGCGTCGAGATACCGGAATCCGCAGGTATTTTGGCAGGTCCCGAATACAGAAAAAAATTTGAGATGTATTGGCATCCGGGTGATACCGTACAGGCGGCTATCGGTCAGTCGGATAACCTGCTGACTCCGCTTCAGCTTGCAAATTACTGTGCAACCATTGCAAATAACGGAACAAGATATAAAACTCATTTTGTAAAATCCCGTATTTCAAACGCAACAGGTGCAGTTACCGAAACAGGTGCAGTTGTTGAGGAGGAAACAGGAATAAGCAAGAAAACCTTTAAGGTTGTTCAGGAGGGTATGCGCCGTGTTGCTACCGACGGCGGTCCTTGGAGAACAATGTCAAAGCTTGATACAGCCGTTGCCTGTAAAACGGGTACATCACAGGTAGTTGTTGACGGCGTTAAGCATAACAACGGCTTCTTAATCAGCTTTGCACCGTATGAAAATCCCGAAATCAGCGTTGCAACTGCTATCGAGCTTGCAGGCTCGGGCTCGTCAACTGCTGAAATTACTGCGTCAATTATAGACTATTATTATAATCACAACACCAAAGAGGAAAAGGCTCAAAAAGAGTCAGTATTGCTTTAAATATAAAAAAATAAAGAAATAATACTTGTATAGATTAACCATTTATGGTAAAATCTTTATAAAATCAGAGGAAAAGCCTATTTTAGATGAGAGGGTTGTTTATGAATATTGCACTTATTGCACATGACGCAAAAAAAGAATTATTAGTTCAGTTTTGTATTGCATATTGCGGGATAATTTCGCATCACGATATTTGCGCTACCGGTACAACTGGCAAGCTTGTTAAGGAAGCAACAGGACTAAACATCAACTGCTTTTTAAGCGGAGCACAGGGAGGCGGTCAGCAGATTGCCAGCCGTATTGCCTGCGATGAAATTGATTTGTTGATTTTCTTCAGAAATCCGCTTGATCCAAAGCCGGAGGAGCCTAACGACAACGAGCTTCTTCGTCTGTGCGATGTGCATAATATTCCGTATGCAACCAATATTGCAACAGCCGAAGCGCTGATTCGCGGTGTTGAGCGCGGCGATTTTGAATGGAGAGAAATTGTTAATCCGCGTTATAACCAAAAGTAATGTTAAGGGTGGGAGCAGATGCTTTCACCCGCAATTATATATTTAGGAGATTTTATGGCACTTATTACTAAAGCAATTAAAGGCACAAAGGACGCTCTGCCGAGCGAAATTTATAAAAATCAATACATAGAAGCAACCTGTCTCAGCGTGGCAGAAAACTTCGGATATAAGGAGCTTCGCACACCTGTTTTTGAGCATACGGAGCTTTTTCAAAGAGGTGTCGGCGACACAACAGATGTTGTTCAAAAGGAAATGTACACCTTTGATGACAAGGGCGGTCGCTCAATTACGCTTCGTCCCGAGGGTACGGCAGGCGCGGTTCGTTCATTTTTGGAAAACGGACTGTGCAACGAAACACTGCCGCAGAAAATATGCTATTTGACCTCCTGTTACAGATATGAAAAGCCACAGGCAGGCAGACTTCGCGAATTCCATCAGTTCGGTATCGAATGCTTTGGCGCAACCTCACCGCTTGCAGACGCAGAGATGATTTCGTTGGCAAAGCAGGTATTTGACGAGCTTGGAGTAAAGGATTTGCATTTGGAAATTAATTCCATAGGCTGTCCTACCTGCAGAGCCGAATATCACAAGGCGCTTAAAGAGTATTTTGCTTCCCGTCAGGATGAGCTTTGCGATACCTGTAAGGACAGATTAGACAGAAACCCTATGCGTATTTTGGACTGCAAAAGTCCTGTTTGCAGTGAGATAGCACAGGGTGCACCCGTGGTTCTTGACTATCTTTGTGATGAATGCAGAGAGCATTTTGACAAGGTTAAGGAATATCTTGATACGCTTAATATAGAGTATAAGGTTAATCCGCAGATTGTTCGCGGCTTGGATTATTATACGAAAACCGTTTTCGAGTTTGTTGCAGATTCCATCGGCGCACAGGGCACTGTTTGCGGCGGCGGACGCTATGACGGACTTGTTGAAGAAATAGGCGGACAAAGAACTCCGTCGCTCGGATTCGGTATGGGACTTGAAAGGCTTCAGCTTGTTATGGAAGCACAGGGATGTGAATTCCCCGAGCCTTCAAAGCCCGATTTATTTATCGTTGCATTAGGTGATAAGGCAACCCTTAAGGCTATTGAGATAGCAAAGGATATGCGCGACGAGGGCTTTTCGGTGCTGTATGACCTAAACGGACGCTCGCTCCGTGCCCAGATGAAGTATGCCGATAAGGTTGGTGCAAAGTTTAATGTGGTTATCGGCGATAACGAGGTTGACAACAAGCTTGCCGTTTTAAAGGATATGGCAACAGGCGATACTGCCGAAATAAATCTTGACACCTTTGTTTCCGGCTTTTACAGCATCAGCATGGACAGTCAGCTCAAGGATTTGGAAATCAACGGAGAAGCGTTCGATTTTAACTCTTTGTTCCTGGGAGGAGAAAATAATGAGTGATTCAATTAAAGGCTTAAAGCGCACAGATTATTGTGCAAATTTCAATATGGACAATGTAGGTCAAACAATTACGGTTTTCGGCTGGGTACAGCGTCAGCGCGACCTCGGCAACCTGATTTTTATTGACCTGCGCGACAGAACAGGCATTATTCAGCTTTCGTTTAACGACCAAACCGACAGAGAAATATTTAAAAAGGCGCAGTCGGTAAGAAGCGAATATGTTGTTGCCGCCGTTGGAACGGTTGTTGAGCGTTCAAGCAAAAACAAGGAGATTCCGACAGGCGAAATTGAGGTTATTGTTGAGGATTTCAGAATTGTATCAAAGGCGCAAACACCGCCCTTCGAAATTGAAAAAAGCGAAAAGGTGGGCGACGAAACAACCTTAAAATACAGATATCTTAACCTGCGTAACGAAAAGCTAACAAAAAATATTCTTATGCGTCATAAGATAGCAAAAATTGCAAGAGAATACTTTTATGACAACGACTTTATTGAGATAGAAACGCCTATGATGATAAAGTCAACTCCCGAGGGCGCACGCGACTATGTTGTTCCGTCACGAATTCATAACGGAAAATTCTATGCGCTTCCTCAATCTCCGCAAATTTACAAGCAGCTTACTATGATAGCAGGCTTTGACAGATATATTCAGCTTGCCCGTTGCTTCAGAGATGAGGATTTAAGAGCAGACCGTCAGCCCGAGTTTACACAAATCGACCTCGAAATGAGCTTTGTTGATTGCGAGGATATTATGAATATGGCAGAGGGCTTTATTTCAAAGCTGATGAAGGAAACCATTGATGTCGATATTCCTTTACCGCTTGAGCGCATGACCTTTGCAGACGCAATGAACAAATACGGCTCGGACAAGCCCGACACACGCTTCGATATGCTTATTCAGGATGTGTCCGAATGGGCGGACAGAACCGATTTTGTTGTGTTTAAAAACGCAATCTCCGAGGGCGGAAGCGTTAAGGCTATTGTGGCAAAGAACGGCGCTTCAATATACTCAAGAAAAAAGATTGACAAGCTGACCGAGCATGCAAAGGGCATCGGTGCAAAGGGTCTTGCTTACATAAGATGGGCAGATGCCGAGCCAAATTGCTCCTTTGCAAAATTCCTAAAGGACGGAGAGCTTGAGGAGCTTCTCTCAATTCTCGGAGCAGAGCAGGGCGACGCAGTGTTTATCGTATCCGATAAAACAAGAAAAGCGCTTACAATTATGGGTGCGCTTCGCTTGATTATCGCAAAGGAAATGGATATTATCCCCGAGGGCAAATGGAATTATTTGTGGATTACCGAAATGCCGTTCTTCGAGGAGGACGAGGATACGGGAGAATGGGTTGCGGCTCATCATCCGTTTACTATGCCTATGGAGGAGAGCATTCAGTATCTCGACACGGATAAATCCAAGGTTAAGGCACAGGCATTTGACCTCGTTTTAAACGGCACAGAGCTTTCATCGGGCTCTATGAGAATTACGGATTGTGCCTTGCAAACAAAAATGTTTGAGCTGCTCGGTATGGAGCAGGAGGAAATTGATGCAAAGTTTGGCTTCCTTGTTGACGCCTACCATTATGCAGCACCTCCGCACGGCGGTATGGGCATAGGTCTTGACCGACTTGCAATGCTTATTTGCGGTGCAGATTCATTAAGAGATGTTGTTGCATTTCCAAAGGTACAAAATGCAAGCGAGCTGATGAGCGGCGCTCCGTCTTATATAGATAATATCCAGCTTGATGAGTTGGGAATTGATTTAAAGGAAAGTGAATAATTCTTATGGAATATAACTTTTTTGCTATGGTCAATCGTATGAAAATGATTGACCGATGGGCATTAATGCATAATAATTCAAAGGAAAATATCGCCGAGCACAGTCATTGTGTGGCTGTTATCGCTCACGCGCTTGCGCTTATCGGAAATAAGGAATTCGGCAAAAGCTATGATGCCGACAGGGTTGCAGTTTTGGCACTGTATCACGATACGACAGAGGTCATCACCGGTGATATGCCCACTCCTGTTAAGTATTATAACGAGGAAATAAAGAGCGTTTACAAGGATATCGAGCAGGTAGCGGGCAACCGTCTTTTAGCTATGCTTCCCGAGGATTACAAAAGCGATTACGAGCCTCTTTTCAAACACAGGCAGGAGGATGAGGCTTTATGGAAGCTTGTTAAGGCGGCGGATAAAATAAGCGCCTTAATTAAATGCATAGAGGAAACCCGAATGGGCAATAAGGAATTCGAAATTGCCCTAAAATCGCAGGAAAAGAAAATTGAAGAAATAAATCTTGATGAGGTTAAATTCTTTTCCGACCGTTTTTTAAAGGCTTATTATCTTACACTCGACGAGCACACAAAATAAAAAGAGAGGCAAAGCCTCTCCTTTATTATTATTTCTAATTAGTTCTGCTCCGATTTTGCCTGCATAACAGCTCTTGCAAGCTGGTCGGCGCAGGAGGTCGGCTTGTATCCGCAGGTGTTGCCAAGCAGCATTTCGCTGATTTTATCGGCTGTCATTCCGTTTACAAGCGTACCGATAGCCTTAAGGTTACCGTTACAGCCACCGTAGAATTTTACATTTGTAACTATGTCGTCGTTGATGTCAAAGGTTATTTGCATAGGGCATACACCCTTGGGTTTATATTCGTATTTCATATTTACATCTCCTATTTGTTTTTCTTATTAATTCTACACATTTAACATAAAATAGTCAATAGCAAAAAGCAAAGCCGTTAGGTAATATTTACCCAACGGCTATTTTATTTATGCTTTGTTGAGCCTGCACATCCGCTTTGGCATCGGCTGCAATCTCCGCAACAGGAGCCTATTCCGTTTTTTCTGTTTTTGACAAGGCTTCGGATGATAAGAACAACTATGAAAACGAGTATCAATACAATTATAATTGTCCATAGATTTGCTTTTAAAAATGCTATCATACATACACCTCTTTCTGTTTATTTTTGTATGCCCTCATATTTGTTTTTTCTAAAGAGCATATACATCATTCCTGCCAAAACCAACAGGGCAAAAATTAAACCTATTATGCTTATATTTCCTGTAAATGCGTTTCCGAATTGATTTATCATAAGAGCAATACAGTATGCAAATACGCATTGATATGCTACGGCAAAGAATGTCCATTTAGCATCATTCATTTCTTTTTTAATGGCGCCTATTGCGGCAAAGCATGGAGCGCAAAGCAGGTTAAACACCATAAAGGAATAGCCTGTAATGCCAGTGAAGGCTTTGGATAATGCGCTGTAAACGGAAGCGTCGCCGCCGTACAAAATCCCCATAGTGCTCACAATATTTTCCTTAGCAACCAAGCCGGTAATTGATGCAACCGTTGCCTGCCAAGTTCCCCAGCCGAGTGGTGAGAAAATAAATGCAATTTTACTGCATATTACGGCAAGCAGAGATTTATCAAGCTCCTCCTCCGAAAGCATCTTAAATGCTCCGTCAACAAATCCAAAGTAGGAGGTAAACCATACAACAATTGTTGAAAGAAGAATGATTGTGCCTGCCTTTTTGATGAAGCTCCAGCCGCGTTCCCAGGTTGAGCGAAGCACATTTTTCAGAGTCGGCATATGATATGCAGGAAGCTCCATAACAAACGGAGCCGCCGTTCCTTCAAATCTCTTTGTTTTCTTTAAAATTATGCCGGAAATTATAATTGCCGCCATTCCGATAAAATATGCAGATGTTGAAACAATGGCAGAGCCGTCAAAAATTGCACCTGCAATCATTGCGATAAACGGTACCTTTGCACCGCAGGGGATAAAGGTTGTTGTCATAATCGTCATTCGGCGGTCACGCTCGTTTTCGATGGTACGGGACGCCATAATACCGGGCACTCCGCAGCCTACGCCTACCAGCATGGGAATGAAGGATTTACCAGACAAGCCGAATTTTCTGAATATTCTGTCAAGCACAAATGCAATTCGCGACATATATCCGCATGCCTCAAGAAAGGCAAGCAGGAAGAAAAGTACAAGCATTTGAGGAACAAATCCGAGCACGGCACCAACGCCTGCGATAATTCCATCGAGTATAAGCCCTGACAACCATTCGGGTGTGCCTGCCATTTCCAAAAGCTTTCCTGCGGTAACGGGAATGATTTCACCGAAAAGACAGTCGTTTGTCCAATCCGTTGCAAACGCTCCTATGCTTGCCATAGATATGTAATAAACCAAAAACATAACTAAGGCAAATATAGGAAGACCTAAATATCTGCTTGTAACAATTTTATCAATCTTGTCCGATGTTGTCAACCTGTCGCCGTCTGCCTTTTTGTAGCAGGACTTTATAATTGAGCCTATATATACATATCTTTCGTTCGTTATGATGCTTTGCGCATCATCGTCAAGCTCAGCCTCGGCGGCACATATATCACTTTGGATATGTGCCTTTTGTGCATCGGATATATTAAGCCGTTCAATTACTTTTTCATCGCCCTCGAAAATCTTAACAGCAAACCATCTTTGCTGTGATGCAGGCATATTGTGCAAAACAGCCTCCTCAATATGTGCTAAGGCGTGTTCAACAACACCTGAAAAGCTGTGCTGTGCAACCGTATGAGAGCCCTTTGCCGCTTTTATTGCCGCCTGTGAAAGCTCGGCTATTCCTTCATTCTTTATTGCCGATATCTCATAAACAGGACAGCCGAGCTGACGGGAAAGCTCATCAATATTAATTCTGTCGCCGTTTTTTCTTACTGCATCCATCATATTTATTGCAACAACCACGGGAACGCCAAGCTCGACAAGCTGTGTTGTAAGATACAGATTTCTCTCCAAATTTGTGCCGTCAATTATGTTTAATATAGCGTCGGGCTTTTCATCAATGATATATTTTCTTGCAACCACCTCTTCTATTGTGTAGGGGGACAGAGAATATATTCCGGGAAGGTCCGTTATTATTACATCATTATTTTTCTTCAGCCTGCCCTCCTTCTTTTCAACCGTTACACCCGGCCAGTTTCCGACATACTGATTAGAGCCGGTTAAGGCGTTGAAAAGTGTTGTTTTACCGCAGTTTGGATTACCTGCCAATGCTATTGTTATACTCATATCCTGTTCCTTTCATTTATGTATTTAGTTAGCAACTGCTAACTTGTTGACCGAAAATTATTCAATTTCAATTAATTCAGCATCGCCCTTACGGATGGTTAATTCATAATTCCTAACCGTTATTTCAATAGGGTCTCCGAGAGGCGCCGTCTTTCGAATATATATTTCGGCTCCCTTTGTAATCCCCATATCCATAATTCTTCGCTTGAGCGCACCTTCGCCGTGAATACGCTTAACCTTATGGGTTTCTTTAATCCTTGCATCCTTCAAAGTTTTCATAATACATCTCCCGCCTGTTTTTGTTATACATATATTTTGCAAGCCATTTCCTTGCTTATCGCAATTCGTGACTCCTTTATCTTAACAATTATGTTGCCGTTTTGCTGACAAATTACCGTTAAGCCTGAACCTATAACAAAGCCGAGATTTTCCAAATGCCTTCTTATCTCGGGCTTGCCGCCCACTTTTTTCACAATAGCTTCTTCGCCTATACCGACAACTGTCAAGGGTATCATATTATCACTCCAATACAAGTTAGCACACGCTAACTATAAGCACTAAAAATATGTTAGCAAGTGCTAACTCTAATGTCAAAAATAATGTTAGCCATTGCTAACTGCAAATATAATACAGCAATTTGAGAAATTTGTCAAGTATATTTTGTAAAAAATCCCTTTTTGAAAATAAACTGTAAACAATGCTCAAAAATGAAGCATTAACTGTTGTAAAAAATGCTCTAAAATGTTATATTAATTAAAAGACTTATTATTGGTGATTTTATGAAATGTGAAAATTGCGGTGCCGAGCTTCCTGCACATTCAAATATATGCTTTAACTGCGGTAAAAATTCAAGCGATGAAAACAGCCTTGCTTTGCAGGCTGAGGACAAGCAGGACACACAGGGCACAGAAAAATATAAAAAGGAAAAGGTTGTAAGCTTTGAGCATAAGGAAAGGCGCAGGAGAAGAATTAATCTTGTTTTGTTTACCGTTTTTACAATAGTTGTTCTTTCGGCCTCGGCAATAGGCTCTTTGATGTATTATAATGCTCAAAATGCCAAAAAGGAAATACCAACCCTTACCTTTACCTCCGGTTGCGGTACGATCAACAAGGATGAAAGGATAGTATATGCAAGCTTTAATGATTCTTCAACCGTACAGTATATTCACGGCGTAACGCTTTTGCCTAATGACAGCGAAGGTGATGCTGCAATATCTGAAAATTACGAATACACAAAGAGCATCGACGACAGCTTTAGAGTTGTGTTCTTTGATATCGACGATTTGGATTTGAAGGACGGCGAAGAATACAGCTGTGTTTTTGAAATTAAGGTAAGCTTTTACAGTGATGAAAATATTTATACCTACAAACAGCCTGTAACATTTGATACAAATGCCCGCTCCGATATCAGCGATATCGTGTTTGACCACACGCTAAACAGCAAAGCCAATGATGAAGATGAAAAGGAAGAGCAGACAAGCAGTAAAAAAGACGATGAAGGCACAACAACGCAATCGGCAGACGCAGGCTTCATCTATAATTCCTTTTGGTATGCCAATCCCATTAAGGACGGCGATAATTACTATGTAACGGTATATCAGTTTATGAATAACGGCGATTGCCAAGTAACACAGTATTCAAAGGCAGGAGATGCAGGATGGGAAACCACCTCGTCAACCGTAAAATTTGAAATAAACGACAATAAGCTAACCATCATAGACGACAGCGCCAACGAAAATGAGGTTATTTCAATTGATGCCGAAAATCAAAAGCTAATTTCTAATAATGAAGAAAACGCAGAGCTTCAGGCAAGGAAATACAACAGCGTAAAAAATGCCGAGGACATTTTTGGCTTATAAGGTATAAAATAAAAAGTTCCGAGATTAAATCTCGGAGCTTTTTTTATAATTATCCTTTAATTTTTCTTTTAACAATTTTGAACATCTCTAATACGGTATCCTCTTTAACAATTATCGAAAGAATAATAAATACTATTGCTCCCGAAAGACCGTATGCAAGACATCGTAAAACAGAATTGCTTAACGGCAACAGGTGATTTAGTAAAATCATAGTGACAACCATGCCGGCCGTTGCAACAGAGCTTTTAATTAATTCAAGTATGATGCTCTTTATATTAAGCTCCTTCATCTTAATGCATAGCTGAATAAACATCAAAACCGTGCAAATGGTTGAAGAAACGGATGTGGCAAATGCTAAGCCGAGATATTCATATTTTTTTATAAGCAGAAAGTTTAA
The DNA here is from genome assembly GCA_051881135.1 of Eubacterium sp. Classification (GTDB taxonomy): domain Bacteria; phylum Bacillota; class Clostridia; order Oscillospirales; family Acutalibacteraceae; genus Eubacterium_R. The sequence continues at coordinate 14,641 of JBJEPH010000029.1, read as the reverse complement.
GCCTATATTTGCTCCAACTGCTATTATACCGTTTATCATAGGAGTAACGGTATTTTTCATAGAGTAGAATATCTTGTTAAATGCATCTCTGAACGAGGCTCCTGCAATACCCATGGCGTAGAGCTTTAATGCATCGCTTACATAAATAACCGTATCCTGATTAAAGGCGCCTCTTTCAAACAGGATTTGTACAATTTCCTCCGAAAAGAAAAACATCATAGCTGACATTGGCAAAACCATAACGCTTACAACATTTATATATCTTGCCGTGAAGCCTGTTTGCTCCTTTTTATTATCCTTTGCAAACAATTCGGTCATCCTTGGATAAAGAATTGTAGTAAGGCTTAAAATAACCACCTGAGTTACTATGTTTGCAACCTCGTAGGAATAATTCAGAGCCGCAACACTGCCCTCCTTTAATGTGGAGGCAAGCGCCTTATCAACTATGGAATTAACCTGATTTACCGCCGTGCTTACAAAAACAGGACCGACTAAAATAAGCATTTCCTTTATAAGAGGGTCTTTGATATTAATTGAAGCCGTATGCGAAAATTCAGTTTTCTTTTTGGTGAGTATATGAAGATATACAAGCTGACTGTATGAGGCAATTAACAGACCGAAGGCGAGCAAATAAGCCTTTCCGGCATAGAAGCCTATGGCTATAAATACTATTTGACTGACATTGTAGGGAACATTCATTATACTGTTTTGGTTAAAATGTCCCTCAATTTGCAGGTACGCGTTATAAACATAAACCAAAACTATCGCTATGCTCGTGGGCATAATGATTTTTGCAAATTTGTTGCACATATCATAGGTTGAGCCCGTGAAGCCGCCTGCAAATATATCAACCAATTGCCTTGAAAAAACGATATCCAAAACGGTGAGCAGGGAGGAGAATATCAAAAAAATGTTGAATACATTATTTGCAAATTTATCTGCCTCCTGCTTTCCCTTTTTTACCTGAACCTCTGTATATAAAGGAATAAATCCGGTTGTTACTGCAACTCCGAATAAAGCAAAAATAACTGAGGGAATGTTTTGAACCGCAACATAGACATCGGAAACGGCGCTGGCTCCGTAGAAATAAGCAAGCACCATTTCTCTGACAAATCCCAAGCCCTTTGCTATAAAGGCTGCAATAACTAACTGGATAAATTTAGAAAGCACCGAACTATTTTTGGAATTACTCATTTTGCTTCCTCCCGAAAATAGCCCATTTGACTTTTTTTATTAAATTTTTAATTATTTTTTTAACGGTCAGCTTGTGCCTGTATTTTACGGCAACTCTGATATAAAATTTTAAAGCAGAGCAGGTTCCGTATTTTTGAATAAATCCGTAGGTAAGCTCGCTTCTTTTTGCCCTCCTTACAACGTCGGGATAGCAAATATAAATCTCGTTTTCGTCGTATATATCTATTTTGTATGTAACAGGACGCATAAAGGTGTGAAGATACATAAATTCGTCTTCTATATGCATCCTGCCGTTATAAATATAATATCTAAAGATTTTTCCTTTGCTCCAAACAATAATTTGTCTGTTGTTTTTATATTCCTCCTCCTTTGGAAGATGACCTAAATGGAAGCTGTTTGAAAAGAGGTCTAAATGAGCGAAGTTGGTTTCCTTGTAGTATTCAACACCCATAGCGTCATAAATTCTGCAAATTCCAACTTCGTCAAAATTCATACCCTCCTCACTTTGAAAGGAGTCTTTATAGGAGGGGATGCCGTCGATTATCGTCTTGTATCTTGCATTAGTTCCGTCGTTATTTCTGTATAGCGTTGAGTGACCCTGAAAGCCTATCTTGTCATATCTCTCAAGCATATCATCCGTGATGAATTTTCTTATATCACCCCAGATTAAATCCATATCGCAATGTCCCCAAAAGTCGTAGCCCTTTAGCTCTTTTGCAAATATTTCTCCGTATGCAGGTCTGTATTCACAAAGCCTCCACGGTTTATTAATAACAACAGGAAAATCAAAATGGCTCGCTATTCTGTCCTTAATTTCCTCATAGCTCATATAATACACATGGAGGTTTTCGGGATAATCATATTCCGTCTTATCGTCGGTCAGCAGTATCCAATCAACACTCGGGTTCATTTTGCAGGATAAAAGCCACATTTGGAAGCTTGCAGGCAATTTTCCGAAATACGGAATCAAATAGGCGATGCTGTATTTACTTTTTGCATTTACCGCTGTATTGTTCATTTTGAACTCCTTATTTATTGCCCGTCCTGTTCGATTTTCCCATTTATATTTCTTGACGGAAAGCGCTGCTTTTGTCTTGTATAGAAATATGATATAGCCGCCAGCATAAACGGAAGGCTGAAGGCTGCGCTCGTGTACCAATAGAACATATTAAACATAGCGTTGAAAAGCCATACAAAAACGCAAATTCCGATTATTCCCAAGGGCACCTTTTTGTTTTTAAAGAAGGTTCTGTAAAGAATATAGATACAGAATAAGTACAGAATTAAACCGAAAACGCCGTGTGTTGCGAGTATTTCAATAAAGTCGTTATGAGCATACAGACCGTGGTTGATTCTGTTGGTATATCCAAAGCCCGAACCAAAGAATTGACGGAATGAGCTTAGGTTTACATATCTGTCCCAAATTCTTTCCCAAAGCAGAGAACGACCGCTCGAGACTCTGAACAGCAGGTCACCGAACTGATTTTCGTCAAGGGTATATTTTACCTTTTCGCTCATTGACGAAAATGAGAAGGCAACAATTCCCGCAGCACCTGCCGGTATTGCCATAAGCCAGAATCTAAACCTTGTTGTGCTGAAAAAGTATAAGCCTAAAATGAATACGGCAACAATTACAATAAAGTATGTTCTTGAGCTTCCCATAAAGCCGCAGAACAGAGGCAACAGCATATATATAATATCGCGTCTGTGCTTGTAAACGATAATGGATATAAGCGCAAGGCATTCAATAAACAGCGCCGTCGGACCAAGTCGGAAAATGGATTCCGTAAAGGAACGGAAATATCTGCCTGCACCCTCCTTTGAGTAATACGATGAGGGCAGAGGAATTGACACTGCAACAACAACGCTCCAAATAAGCATAATCATTTTGGTATAGAATTCGTTTTCCTCAATCCAATTTGTAAATCTGTCCACATTTTGCGATATAACCGTAGCGAACAACAGCCAGTTTATATAATATACAATTTGGTTATCAAATTTTAAGTTTTTGGTTTGCATCAAAACAATAACATAACCTATAAGGGATATTGCCAAAAAAACTATGGAACGCTTGTCAATTCTTTGCAAAACTACAAGTCCCTGAAAAATAAATACGATTATAAACAGTGCTACATTAATGAAAGGGATATAGTATTGTACAAGCGTTGTGATAGGAATTAGCATCAACAATCTTATATAGGTATCAAAAATTGTTATTTTTTGGTTTGTTTTTGGTGCTGGAATAGTGATTTTCAAAATCTTTTACCGTCCGTAAAATATTATAGTGATGAATATATAATTGTTTGATAATTTTCGGCGATGAGCCGAGAAAATCATTTTAATATGCTTTCATACAGCTTCATCAGCTTTTCATAATATGCTTCGCTTGAATAATTTTCTTCAAACAATTCCCGCGACTTATTACCCATAGCGATTGTCAGCTCGTCGTTATCGAAAAGAATTCTCATTTTTTTGCTAAGCTCATCAACATCATTCTTTTCAAACAACAAGCCGTTTTCATTATCGCGTATAAGCTCGGGTACGCCGCCTGTTCTGCTGCCAACAATAGGCTTGCCTATTTCCATTGTTTCCAAAACGGTATAGGGGCAGTTTTCATAGCTGACAGACGGAATAGCAACAAATCTGCTGTTTTCGATATAATGTCTAACCTGCTCCTGACTTAAATATCCGAGCAGTTTAATTTTGTCCTGTAAATTGTTTTCTTTAATTCGGTTTTCAATATTTTCTCTCTCAGGCCCGTCGCCTGCGATAAGCAGCTTGCCGTTTTCGACCTTAGTAATTGCGTCAACCAAATTAAGTATGCCTTTTTCGGCAGAAAGTCTTCCGGCAAACAAAGCGTAGTCGCCAACCGGATTATCCTTTTTATCCTGTGAATTTACAAAGTTAGGCAGAACCTCAATTCGCTTATAAGCAAGCCTTCCCTGAATAAGCTTTGCTTTGACAAAGTTACTCGGAGCTAAAATTATGTCAAAATCCTTAAAAATTTTGAACATACGGTAAAACTTGTTTTCCATAACTCCAAGTATGCTCTTAAGCTTAGAGTCCTTTACGCAGGATTTCTTTATGCAGCTCATATAGCCTTTTGTAAGACAGTCCTCGCAAATCTCTCCTCTGCAAAGCATAATATTTGCAGGGCAAACAGCATTTTCATCGTGCGCTGTCATAACAAGAGGAATATTTTTTTCTTTAACAGCCTTAACTATTGAGGCTGAAAGCTGTCTTTGGAAGTTGTTTATATGTACGATATCAGGCTTGAATTCCTCCAAGGCCTTTTTCATCATTTTCTTGTTGGCAGGGGAGTAAATGATATCAAATGCCTTTAGCTTACTGCCGTTGTTTAAATCTGTTTCCTCAACAAAGTATTCCTTATCACCGGTTGTAATGTTGTTTTCATTTTTCATAGAGAAAAATCCAACCTCGTGACCGTGCTTTTTTAACAGCTCGGCAAGCTCGAAATAATATTTTTCGGAGCCGCCTCTAAAATAATGAAACTTATTTACCAATAAAATTCTCATCTGCTCAACTTCTTTTCGTATGTATTAATGAATGTATCCGCAAGGCTGTCCCATGTGAAATGCTCCTTGATTTTTTCACTCGAAAGCCTTGACATCTCGTTATTTCCCTTGTTTTTTATAATTGCATCGCACCATAGTCCTGCGTCGAATTCGTCAATTACAATTCCGTCCCTGCCATTGTCTATCAGCATTTGCGAGCCACCGTTGTTTGTTGTTATAACAGGAGTTCCGAAATACATTGCCTCAAGCAGAACCATACCGAATATTTCATAATGTGTAGGCAAAAGAAAAATATCCGTATAATCGTATGCGTATTTTAAGTATTTTTGTTGCATGCTCGGTATCCAATATATGTCGTCATATACGCCGAGCTTTTCAGCATAATCAAAGGACGAGCTTACATACTCCTCATTACCGTTGCCGATAATTATCAGCTTAACGCTCTTGCCTCTGCTTTTCATTTCGCTTACGACATCAAACAGAAACGGCGTGTTGCGTCTTGGCTCAAGCCTGCCTATATAAAGCAGCTTGTAATCTTCCTTGAAGGCATTGATTTTCTGTAATTCCTCGGGAATTTCATTTGCCTCATAATTATTGAAGGCATCTCTGTCTATTCCCACTCCTGCCGTGATGACATTTTCAGCCTTTAATCCCTTGCCTAAAAGAAAATCTCTTGCAAGGTCGCTTTTCGTCATAAAAAGTGTGTCGTTGCGTTTATATGTGGGTAAAACGATTCTATCAAAAACCCTGCACATAAGATTATATCTCTTGTTAAATTCCGAATAGTACGGACCGTGAAAAACTACGGTTTTTTCGGGATATTTCTTTGCAAGTATTTTAGACTCAATTTGATTATGCTCACTGCATTGCACTATATCATAATCCTTTATAAGCTCATCAATATTTGTATATATTGCGTTTTTTAAAAGCTCCTTTGAATTACGATAAAAGACAGTGAATTTTTTGTTTTCAAATTCTATTTCAACGTCTTTTTCTTCCTTATCGGTCCAAAAAACAATGTCGCATTGAACTCCCTTGCGAGCCAACGCTCTTGCAAGACCGACCTCCTGCACATTATATGAGGCGTTTTGCACCTCCATATAATTAGGGGTAGAGCGTACAATAAGAACCTTCATCAGCCTTTCCTAATCCCTCTTGAAAATATCTCTTGTATAAACCTTGTCTTTAACATCGTCAAGACATTCGTCATATCTGTTTGCAATAATTGCGTCGCTTTGCTTTTTAAACTCCTCAAGATTATTAACTATTTTTGAATTAAAGAAGGTATCGCCGTCCTTAAGCGCAGGCTCATAAACAATAACGGTTGCACCCTTTGCCTTAATGCGCTTCATAACCCCTTGAATAGAACTTTGACGGAAATTGTCGCTGTTTGTTTTCATTGTAAGTCGGAAAACTCCGACGGTTATCGGCTTTTCTTTTTCACTGCTGTATTCATTATTACTGTCGTAGGCATAATATCCTGTCTTTTCAAGCACCCTTTGCGCGATAAAATCCTTACGCGTTCTGTTGCTGTCAACAATAGCCTGAATAATGTTTTCAGGCACGGAGTCATAATTTGCAAGCAGCTGCTTTGTATCCTTAGGTAAGCAGTATCCGCCGTAGCCGAACGACGGATTATTGTAGTGGGAGCCGATTCTTGGGTCAAGACATACTCCCTCGATAATTTTTTGCGTGTCCAAGCCCTTGATTTCGGCATAGGTGTCAAGCTCGTTAAAATATGAAACACGCAGAGCCAAATATGTATTTGCAAAAAGCTTAACCGCTTCTGCCTCGGTGTACCCCATGGTAAGAATGTCTATATTTTCCTTTATAGCGCCCTCTTCAAGCAAGGATGCAAATTTCTCTCCTGCCTTAACCATTCTTTCATCGTTGATATCCGTGCCGATGATAATTCTTGAGGGATATAAATTGTCGTATAAAGCCTTTGACTCTCTTAAAAATTCGGGACTGAAAATAATATTTTTTGTGCTATATTTTTCTATTACGCTTTGTGTATAGCCAACCGGAATTGTGCTTTTGATAACCATAATTGCCTCGGGCGCATACTCTAAAACCGCCTCTATTACATTTTCTACCGCTGATGTGTCGAAAAAGTTTTTTTGGCTGTCATAATTTGTCGGAGCAGCAATAACAACGAAATCGGCACCCTCGTATGCTGTCTTCGCATCTAAGGTAGCCGTTAAGTCCAAATCCTTGTTTGCAAGATAGTCTTCTATATAGTCATCGTGGATGGGGGATTTTCGGCTGTTAATTAGGTCAACCTTTTCCTTTATGATGTCCACAGCCCATACTGTATGATTTTGACTTAAAAGCGTTGCTATGGATAAACCGACATATCCGGTTCCCGCAACTGCAATCTTCAGTTTCTTGCTCATATGCTTCTCCCCTCACCTTACCAGAGAGTCGTAAATTTTTGCAGTATTCTCTGCAACCTTGTTCCAATTAAAACCCGAAAGGTCATATTTTTTACTGGATGCAGTTAAAAGCCTTTTACTGATTTTTTCAGCTAATTCGTCCTCGCTATCCTTGTTAAAATAATTATCGCTGCTTAAATCTACAAGATGGGTAGCAGGAATATCGCTGACAATAAGATCAAGCTCGTAGGACATTGCTTCAAGCAAAACAAGAGGGAAGCCCTCGTTTTTTGAAGCCAAAACATATAACCCTGCATTAGTATAAAGCTGTGCAAGCTTATCGCCGAAAACATATCCCGTAAAAATAACATCCTCTGTGGACAATTTCTTAAGCTCGTTCATATAAGAGCTTTCAAATTCTACTCCGCCGGCGATTACAAGCTTGTATCCTGCTTTTTCAGCCTTGTTATACGCTTTAATTAAAGTATCAAAGCCCTTTTCGGGAGTTATTCTTCCTACGCTTAGGATGTATTTGTTTTTCTCTATACCGAGCTCATCCAAATAGTCTGTATTTGGAGATTTTTCGGGTATGTTTATACCGTTAGGGATATATACCGATTTTTTACGGATTTCCTCGGGAAATCTTTGCATTTGGAATTTATTTACAAAAATAATTTTATCAGAATACTTTAAAGCTGTTTTTTCGCAGAATAACAGTATCTTTTTTGCGATGCTGTTCCATTTGTCATGCTCATAGTTAGGGCTGTGATATGTCAGAACAACAGGTATTTTTCTAAGCTTTATTATCGGCGCAAACAAAGCCGGACCGATATTATGAAAATGCACCAAATCGGGCTTTCTTGATATTGCGTTTACTGTCGAAATAAATGAATGAAAAACAGCCTCAAAGCCTTTGATTTGTGTTGAAGGCAAGTCAACAAACTCGATATTATCATATTCTTTATCGGAGTTTACATATGGCTTGCGACGGTAAACGGTTGCAAGAATATCCTCCCTCATACGCGGATACAGCTCTTCACAATGCTTCTCCACACCGCCTTCAATTTGAGGAAATCCTCTCATTCCAATAACACAAATTTTCATATTACCAACAAATATCCTCGCCCTTTGAAATTCTAATCTTGTTCTTGACAATCCACATAATAGGCTTCCAGGGCTTTCTTACCATATCGTGTCTTTCTGTTACAATAAATGCACAGTTTCTCTTACATTCGGCAACCTTTTTAGCGGCCTCCTTTGCCTTGTCGGAATTCATAATATTCTCAAATGAATCCTCTTTGATGTTGCCTATAATCCATTCCTCGCTCGAGCCGTTGCAGGGCGAAACATTTCCCCAGGGGTCGATGAAGAAGAAATCGTTTAAAGCACCGCAGGGCGGACGATATCCAAAGTCGTCGCCGCGAAGTCTGCGATGAATGCTCTTGTTGAAATATGCACGTCCGTAATCCTTAAGCTTGTTTTTTAGGCCTGCTCTTTTTGATGTTAAAAGTGCTTTAACAAACTTTTCATGCTCTAAAAGAGCCTCTTCGCTTGTAATTTGGTTGTCCTCTTTATGGAAGTACCAGGAATTATGTACAACGGAATTTCCAAGCTCAACTCCGAGAGCTGCGCATAATTCATAAAGGGGCACAAGGTCCTTATAGTTATCGGGAGATATTACTACGGAAAAGCCTATATTCTTGCATTTTGTCTTTCTCAGCTCAAGCATGGTACGCAGAGCGTGGTCGAAGCCGTCCTTAATTCCGCGCTTGTCATCATTAAGCTTTGGCAATCCTTCAAGGCTTACTCTGATAAGAATGTTGGGATATTTGTTTGCAAGCTCAACTATTTTTTCGGTATTATATCCGTTTGTGCTCAGCTCAAGCAGCTTTGCCTTTGGATATAAGATTTCGAAAATTTTATCAATATCCTTTCTTAATGTTGCCTCTCCGCCTGTAATGTTAATTCTAAGACCTTCAGGGAGCTTTTCATAGTAGTGATAATCAATTTCCTCCTCAGGTCTTGTAGGGCATTGCCAAATATTGCACATATTGCAATGTGCATTACAACGAAATGTTGTAATCAGACTTCCTTGCATAGTAGTTTTCATACAGTATATACCTTCCTAAAATTAATTATTATTTATTTTTATTCTGCTCCTTTATGAGTTAAAACGACCTTGACGGTTTTAAACAGGATTTTTATATCCAGCCAAATAGACCAGTTGTCAATGTATTCGCAGTCAAGCTTAACAACATCTTCAAAATCCTGAATATCCGAACGACCGCTTACCTGCCACATTCCCGTAATTCCGGGACGCATTGACAGCCTTCTTTTGTGACGGCTTTCGTATTGCTCAAACTCATTTACGGTAGGCGGTCTGGTTCCCACAAGGCTCATATCACCCTTAATTACATTGAAGAACTGCGGCAGCTCGTCTATGCTGAGCTTTCTTATTATTCTTCCAACCTTGGTGATTCGAGGGTCATTGTCCATCTTGAACATTAAACCGTCCATTTTGTTATGCTCCATCAATTCCTTCTTGCGTTTTTCCGCGTCAACATACATTGAACGAAGCTTATAAATTTTAAATAATCTTCCGTTTTTTCCAACCCTTTCCTGCTTAAAAATAAGCGGTCCGGGGGATTCAATCAAAAGGGGAATTGCCGTAACGGCAATAACGGGAATTGATATCAGGGCTCCGAATAAGCCGCCGATGATATCCACTATTCTTTTAACAGCCAAATGCGACGCCTTATGAACGGTAGGAGAGAAGGTAGCCATTGCGTGATCGTTAAAGTTTCTGCAATTGATGTTGTTAAATCTGCTCTCGTCAAGCATTTTATCGAGCTGAGGAACATTAAGATGAACCGTTACGCCCATCGTCTCAAGCTCCTCTACAATCTCCTGAACATCGCTGATTTCCTTGTACGGTAAATCAATATACACCTCATCAAGAGGCGCGCTTCTAATCCAATCAATAAAGCGCACATCTGTTGCAATTACGGGAATATCTCCTCCTACAACATGGGGAAATCTTGTTTTTGCAATCGCTTTTTTCTGAGTATATTCCGTTCCGAAATATAAATTGCTGTCGTATGTAAATCTTCCGTCTTCAACAAAGTTGTCTAAAAGTGCAACACCGCTGATTGATACGCTTAAATCCTCGTTAATTTTCTCAACCAGATTTTCGGCTCTGTCAATAGTTGTTAAAACACCGACATAGCTTAAAAACGAGTTGCTTTCGGATTTTAGGGTTAAATGTCTTTTTAAAACATATCTGCCTATTGCCGAATAGAGAAGGAACAATGCGCAGGACACTAAAATATGCAGTCTTGAAGCGAAAACAGGGCTTTTATAGAAAGTAAGCATTGTAACGAACAGAATAAATACAGGAGCGTCGTTTTTAATAAGACTCAGTGTTTCCTTAAATCTGCTTCTGACACGCAAATCAAGATTTTTGTGAAATCCCAGAAAAACAATTAAAAACGAAAAAACAAGCAATCCGAAATATTCAAGCCAATTTTTTAAAGGGAAGTATCCGATTTTCGGAATAACAAATCTGAAGATTAGCAGAGATATTACACTTGAGCTTAATAAAGCAATCAAGTCAATTGTAAACTCTGTCCAAAACTGCAGGTTTACTCTTCTATTCATTAAATCACCTATTATTTTTCGTGTGTGTAATTATAGTTGTAGTTATAATTATAGTTATAATTGTATCTTCTGTAATATGAGTAGTATCTCTTTTTTGAGCTGTTAGCGTCATTAATCAGGAAGCCGAGAATATTTCCGCCGATGTGTTCAAGACTTGAAACCGTATTCTTCAATTCCGGAGTTCTTGTAGAGTCGGTCTTGATAATGATTACATAGCCTGTTGCTTTCTGTGCAAATACCGTTGCGTCGGTTACAAGGTTGATAGGCGGTGAATCGATAAATACATAGTCGTAATGCTCTTTAACAAAGTCCAACAGCTTATCCATTCTCGGAGAAGAAAGAAGCTCGGTTGGGTTTGGCGGAATTTTGCCCGATGTCAGAATTGACAGGTTATCAATTTCTGTTTTTGATACAGTGATGCTGTCTGTTAGGCCTGCAAGAATCTCCGACAAACCGTTTTTGGATGTTTGCGAGAACATACGGTGAATGGTGGGGTTTCTCATATCTGCGTCGATAAGAAGCGTTTTCTTACCCATCTGTGCAAAGCTGATGGCAAGATTGATTGAGTTAATTGTCTTACCGTTGTTTGCAGTAGGGCTTGTAACAACAAATATCGGACATTTCTCGCCGTGCTGGCTGAAAAGCAGGTTTGTTCTTACGGAATTGTATGCCTCTTTAACTGCAAATGATGAATTCGGACCAAGCATCTTTTTTGGGTCTGACGGTCTGAAGCTATTTGGCTTTTCTGTTTTTCTGAATAATTTACGCATTTTTTCCGTCTCCCTTCACATTGTTTATGTTTTCAAGCACCTTATTACTCAACTGCAACGAAGAGTTGTCCTCTTCGTCGGAAGCAATTTGAGCAAATCTGCTTTGCTTTTTAGGTACATTGTTTTCAATTTCGCTAAGCGTAGGAATTGTACCGAGAATAGGATATTCAAAATCACCCTCAATATCTCTTGAATTTGTGATTGTTGTGTCAAACAATTCATAAATGAAGAACATAGCAAAGGTTGCAAAGAATGCAACAGCAGCGGCAATGGCGATATTCTTCTTTAGGTTAGGTGATGAAGGGGCAGTCGGAACGGTTGCCCAGTCGATAATTTCAACACCGCCCGCCTTAACAACTCTTACGATTTCTTTAGGTGCTACCTTTGCAATAGAGTTTGCTATCTTTGCCGAAAGCTTTGCAGAGGTTGTTTTTACGGATACCTCAAATGCTACCGTTTCGCCTGCCTGTGCTGCGCTTATTGCACCCTTTAGCTGCTGCGGTGTAAGCTTTAGATCGAGGTCTTTAATTACCTCGTTTAATACCGTGTTGCTGTTCAAGATGTAAATGTATGTATTTACCAAATCTGCGGAAGCAGACAGCTCATTTGTAGTAATTGAGGAGTCGGTAGTAATTCTGTCCGTGTTAGAATACACATACATTTTTACGGTTGCCGTATATTCAGGTTTAATACAGTAATGTGTAAATAAACCTGAAGCAAGTGCAGCTACCATTGTTGCAATGATAATGTAGATGAACTTGTTCCTCATTTTGTAAAAAATCTTACCAAGGTCAATTTCCAGTTCCTTGTTTTCTTTAACCTGTTCCATAAATACCTCCAATGTGGATTTCATATAGTTACATCTTATTTTAACACTCTATAAATATAAAGTCAACTTATAATATTATATTTATAATAAAAAAGGCAATCTGTCAGAAAACAGATTGACCAAAGCGTTATAATACAAATCTTACATTTAGATATAGTAATCAACTGCAACAGAGGCTTCGCGAACTGCGTGCATATGCTTTTTTACCACATCGCAGTGATAAGGGTCGTTTTGATAGTCCTCAAGCGCCTTTTCATCGTCTAAGGTTACCTGTAAAATTATGTCGTATGAGCGTTCGGAATGAAGAAAATCCACACCTACCTCAATATCGCGAATCAAATCAACCTTGCCCTTCATAGACATTAAAATTTCTGCTGTTTTATCGACATTTTCCTTTGAATTGTCTTTTAACTTAAAGCATACAATGTGTTTAATCATAGCGTTTTTCCTTTCAAAAAAGGCTACCGTTGAGGTAGCCTTAAAATGTTTATTTTGCAATGTCAGAGTGTCTGCTCTCACGAATTATGTTAACCTTTATCTGTCCCGGATATTCCATTTCTTCCTCAATTTTCTTTGCGATTTCATGAGCAATAAACGGCATCTTCTGGTCGCTGATAAGCTCAGGCTTAACCATTACTCTGACTTCACGGCCTGCTTGAATTGCATAAGCCTTTTCAACGCCGTCAAAGCTTGAAGAAATTTCCTCAAGCTGCTGCAAACGCTTGATATATCTCTCGATATTCTCACGTCTTGCGCCCGGTCTTGCAGCAGAAACTGCATCGGATGCCTGAACAAGACAAGCCACAATGGTTTTGCACTCAACATCACCGTGGTGAGCCTGAATTGCATGAACCACTGCCTCGGTTTCCTTATACTTTCTTGCATATTCAACGCCCAAGGCAACGTGACTGCCCTCGATTTCGTGGTCGAGCGCCTTACCGATATCGTGCAGCAAGCCGGCTCTTCTTGCAAGCCTCTCGTCTGCGCCGAGCTCGGCTGCCATAAGACCTGCTATATGAGCAACCTCGACAGAGTGCTTAAGTACGCTTTGTCCGTATGATGTACGGTACTTCAGCTTTCCTAATAGTTTAACTAATTCCGGATGAATAGAGCCGCAGTTTGCGCTGACAACAGCCTTTTCACCCTCTGTTTTGATGGTTTGTTCAACTTCCTTTTTAGACTTTTCATACATCTCCTCAATACGAGTCGGATGAATTCTTCCATCCTGTATGAGCCTTTCAAGAGTTAAGCGGGCAATCTCTCGTCTGACAGGGTCGAAGGAGCTTACGGTAATAGCCTCCGGAGTATCGTCAATGATTAATTCTGTTCCTGTAATCTTTTCGATAGTACGGATATTTCTGCCCTCACGGCCAATGATTCTGCCCTTAACATCGTCACTCGGTAAAGCAACAACCGATACGGTGGTTTCTGCAGTGTGATCTGCTGCGCATCTTTGAATTGCCGTGCCGATAATTTCTCTTGCCAAAACATCACTTTGGTCTTTAATCATTTGCTCGTGCTCAAGAATTCTCTTGCTCTTTTCAATATCTAATTCAGACTCAAGTGATGCAAGAAGCTGCTTTCTTGCATCCTCCTGTGACAAGCCCGAGATTCTCTCAAGCATATCAAACTGACTTTTCTTGATGCCATCGATTTCAAGTAATTTTTCGTCTGCCTGCTTTAGCTTTTCGCTTAATGCTTCATTTTTCTTTTCGAGTGAATCCGATCTCTTGTCGAGATATTCTTCACGCTGATTTAATCTTTTTTCCTGCTTTTGAACTTCGTTTCTTCGCTCTCTGACATCCTTATCAGCTTCCGAACGAATTTTGTGAATTTCATCCTTTGCCTCCATAATTCGAGCCTTTTTTGTGGCTTCTGCTTCGGACAAAGCGTTGTTCAAGATTTTTGTTGCCTGCTCGGTTGCATCTCCAACCTTTTTTGCGTCCTGCTTTCCACGCAGAATATATCCGAGTGAAAGACCCAATATGCAAAACACCGCTGCACATATAACAGCAATAATTATAGCAGCAATAATAGTTACTTTCATATCAATAGCACCTCCTTCTGTTTAAAATTTAATTACGATCATCTATATTTCATCAGAAAAGGTACAGTTTAATGCATCAAAAATATTAATTTTCGGAACTTATATAAAAAAGCGCAAAATTCCTTTCATATAATACACCTATATGTAGTGCTTGTCAAGTTTTTTATTAGGGTTACCCTAGCCTAACAGTATCCGAACCTAATAGCCTAAAGTAAGCTATTTATGGCATCTGT
>JBJEPH010000028.1:0-50662 GCA_051881135.1 Eubacterium sp. | reverse complement strand
GAAAGTGATATTGAATCATTATCAAAGAGAATTGCTGAACTTGAAGATATGGATGCAACAATAAAAAAGCGTAAGGCAGAAATATCAAGCAGTATTGAAATATTCAATAAAATAATAGATGAAGGCACTATATCCGATTCGGATTTGAGAATGCTGATTGATAAAATTGAAATATCCGAAACCGACGGCAAGCTTGATATTAAGATTACACTTAACGGTAAATTCAAAGAACATTGTTTGAACTCTAATGAATTGAAAACACTTAATTTAGTATCTTGATAAAGCAAAAAGCAAGCCGTAAAAGGCTTGCTTTTTGTGATGAAGTTACAGGACTTGAACCTGCACGGTTTCCCGCTAGATCCTAATTGAGCATCAATGCCATTGTCAGTTTTGAACCAAGCTTCGGCAGGTCCAATCATTAATTGTCCTACAGCTTTTAATGTGAGGTATATATGTATGTTAAATAGTTTTGTGTTAATTTCATTACTTTCTTTATGAAGCAAAAGACTGTCAAAACCCAGCCGTTTAACTTCTAATGGAAGCAAAAGGCTACAAAACATGGTAATAACTTGTTTAATGAAAGATAACACAGGAACATTTTTGAAACTAAACGAAATCATATCTCCATGATTCAATTGTTCTGTTTTGTGTAAATAGCTTGCAACATCCTTTGCAATATCATTATAAGTAGGAACATACCACGAACCGGTATTGTTGTTGCATTTTTCACAAAGAGTGTTTACCCATTCCTTGTTGTTGATTAATATATTTAGCCTTTTCGCCTCTATACCTTTTCATAACATTTTCGCCTGTATATATGGTTGCGCTACCTCTATTCATAGCATTTTCAGGTGGAATATGTTCAAAGGTTAATTTGCTGTATTTGCCACATATATGACATTAACCGTAATGGTTAATATTTTCAAATTTTTCATCAAATAGTTCTGCAAAAAATTCTAGGTGTATAAAACTGACTTTCCAATCCTATTTTATTCCAGATGGCTGTCCAAATAAGATATGGTTCAAGTGGCAAGGAGCATATTGCGGAACTCGTTTATACCGGTGATAAGTAAGTTGCACTCGAAATCCATAAACTTGATTATTGTCTTTCTTTTCATAAAAAATGACCTCCTGTTATTTGGTAGCTTCATTTTACCTTATAACAGGAGGTTCGTCGAATATGTGGATTGAATATATCATAAAAATATGTTACTTTTTAAGGTTTTTGACACTTTATATATAAAGAGAATGTATTTTGTCACATTGAAACTAAATTAAATATGTGATATACTTAAGAAAAGTTAATAATCCTATTGTTTTATAACAATTGTGAGGAAATGAAAATATGACGCAAAAAGAACTTAATGAAATATTGGCTAAGGACCCATATCATGTAGAAAGAGAAACTCCAAAGACTGCAGCAGAATTAATATTATACGCCTGCGAAGTTAATAATCATTGTCCTTTATGTGGCAAACCTTTGCAATCAAAAAAGCAGAAAAAAATCGATCAAAGAAAGTTTGAAGTTGCACACATATATCCTAATCGTCCTAATATTAAACAATATGAATTATTACATACACTTGAGCGGTTAGGCAGCAACTGTGAGGCCTTTGAAAATAAAATTGCTTTATGTTTAGATTGTCATGACACTCAAGATTATCATACTACGCGTGATGAATATCTCTCTTTAGTAGAAATCAAAAAGAACCTTTTGCAAGTTTCAGCTTTACACGATGCTATAATAAATATGAATCTCGAAGATGAAATCGCGGATGTTGTTAACAAAATATCACTAACTGATAGCGATGATTTAGAGGATTTAAATTATTCACCAGTGTCAATAAGCAATAAGTTTTGTAAAAATGAAATAATTATAAAATTAAAAGTCGAAGCGTATGTGAATATGTACTACACATTTATTAGAGGTTTGTTTGATGATATTGAATCAACCAGTAGTTTCAGTTTTGAGGTTCTTTCCTCTGAAATTAAAGCCTCCTTTATCAAACTTTCAAAACTAACTGATGATAAAGAAGAGATTTTTAATCAAATGGTTGATTGGGTTAAAAGAAAAACATTTTCGTCATCCGTTTCAGCTTGTGAAGCAGTTGTGTCGTTTTTTGTACAGAATTGTGAGGTGTTTTATGAAATTACCGAATAAAATAGTCTCTTATAATGAAAGTATATTAAGTAAAGCTGTTGTGCTGTTAGAAATATTGTCAAAAAACGATATGAATATAATGGATTTATATAATGCTTCAAAAAAACAATATAAAAGTGTATCTGATTATATTGAAACTTTAGACTGTCTTTATTTATTGAATAAAATAGTATTCATTGAGGAAAGCGAGATGATTCACATTGTTATATGAAATATATTGTGATGCATTTAAAGAAAAAACAATTAAGTTTCATAATGGGTTAAATGTAGTTCTTGGAACAAATAGTGGTGATAATTCCATAGGCAAATCTACATTTATGCTAATTATAGATTTTGTTTTTGGTGGAGATACATATGCAAACTCACCTGATATTATAAAAAATGTTAAAGACCACCGTATATGTTTTACTTTCGTATTTGATGATAAAAAGTATTATTTTGCAAGGTCATTATTTAACGATAAATTGGTTGATATTTGTGATGAAAACTATGTACAAGTTTCTTCTATATCAATAAAAGATTTTCGCATGAAATTAGCTGAAGAATACAAATTAACTTTACCAAACTTGAGTTTTAGGGATGCTGTAGGCAGATATATTAGAGCTTATGGAAAAAATAATTGTATTGAGAAAAAGCCGTTAAATGCTTTACCTGAAGAACGTGAGTCAAACGCAATAACAGCTTTATTGAAATTGTTCAATGAATATGAATCTATTGCTGTTCTTGATGCTAAAGAAAAGGCATCTGCTGATGCGATTTCTGTTTTTCAAAAAGCCCAAAAACTAAATTTTGTTTCAAGTATTAACAAAACTCAATATAATAAAAATGCTAAAGAAATTGAAGTGTTGAAGAATGAGATAATTAGTTTAACATCTAACCTGGAACAAAATCTGATAGATGTGGATGCGGCTGCTTCTGAGGAAGCGATTCACATTAAAAAGCTTTTGACGAAAGCAAAAAGACACAGAAAAGTATTGATTAATAAGTTATCAGCTTTTGAAGAAAATGAATCCTATAAGTTTTCAATAACTTCAAACACTTATCGTGAATTGGAAAAATTCTTCCCGACTGTTAATCTTAAACATATAACTGAGGTCGAAGAATTTCATAAAAAAATATCAATTATTTACAAATCACAATTAAGAAAAGAAAAAGCCCTGTTAATAAAAGATATAGATAAATATTCTCAAATTATCTTGGATTTAGAAGAGCAGTTAACCGAGCTTGTATCAAATCCTAATCTTTCAAAAATTATCCTCAAAAAGCACGCTGAATCATTGAGAGAAATGAGCAGAATGCAGCAAGAGAATGAAGCCTATTTGAAACAAAAAGAATTAAAAAGTGAACATGATGAAGATAAAAGTAATTTATCAAAAATCAAATTTGAAAAATTATCTGTATTATCTAAAACTATCAATGATGAAATGCAAAGAATCAATGACGTCATTTATGATGGCGAATATAAATCACCGGTTCTTGGCTTAAATGAAAAAAGCTATTCATTTGTTACTCCGGACGATACAGGAACAGGAATGGCATTTAAGGGGTTAGTAGTATTTGATTTGGCTGTTCTCAATTTAACTGCATTGCCCATATTGGTACATGATTCTGTTGTTTTAAAACAAATTTCAGATAATGCTATTGAAAGAATTATGGAACAATATGTATCATCAGGAAAACAGATTGTTATCGCTTTAGATAAACAAGATTCTTATAGCCAATCAACAACAAAAATCCTTGAAGAAAATGTAGTGTTAAGATTATATCCAAATGGTGGAGAATTATTTGGTCGTTCATGGGGAAAGACATTATAACTGTTCGAAGTCAAACTATGAATAAAGCTCCTGCCGAAAAGCTCATCACCTTTGTGTGGTGAGCTTTTTTAGGTGCTTTAGTTTACTAATCACAAAATTGGTACTTAAACATCAATCGCATTTTAACCGTTTTATTTTTTATTGAACAAAAAGCATAATGGAGGATATTAACGTGGCAGAAAACAAAATAAGTACAGCATTGTTTCAAAACGCTATAATATTTCTAAATGATGCAATAAAGCATTTTAATAATGATATACAAAGTCATGATGGTAGAATATTAACAGTTGTAGAAATTCAAATGGCAATTGAACTATCAATCAAGTATTGCATTACAGAGGAATATGGAAGTGTCACTATTTTTGATAATGTTCCTGCTGATATTGAGGATGAAGAATTAGAAAAACTATTTATGGAAAACAAACTTTCCACTAGGGATTTCGAAAACCTAAAAAACTTTTTGAAAAGCAAAGAAGAATACAGTCGGATTCTATCAAAAGAATTTAAGTATATGGAAAAATTCCAACTTTATAGAAACAGATTAGTTCACTTAAATTATAACTTTTCAGAATCAGAGTTAAATAAATTGGAAGAAGATATTATCCATATTATAGTGTACATTTTGCATATTTTGTTAAGCGGTAAAGTTTCAGATGGAGAATATAGAGATTTTTTATATGACTATATAGATCATAGAGAATATGAAATATTACTTTCAAACGGTTCTTTTTATGAATCTTTGCGAAATATTCTGAATAGCGAATATCCAAATATGTACTTCTGTCCAATATGTAGTAGAAATTTAGTTATTCCACATAAGAGATGTGTTGGTTGTTTAACAGATTTAAATAATTCTAATGCCTACGGTTTTGTGAACTGTGGATTTTGTGGAGAAGATATGGTAATATACGATGCTTGCAATATCGATGCTAATACAGAAATGCGAGGGTTATGCCTTAATTGTAAAAATGACACAATAATTTATAAATGCAAAAAATGTGGTAATGTAGTGAATTTGGAATCGTTTGATGATGCTATGTGCCGTCCATTTTATTGTAAATTTGATGACGAATAATTGGTACAAAACAGTTTGCCAGTATAACAACAAAGTCGCACTTTGAAAAAAGTGCGACTATAAATTTTGAGCCAAAAATTGAAAATCAATTAAACGATACTAGAAACAAACAAAAAAACCGAACTCTTTTCCTATTTGGAAAATTTGTTCGGATTTTTGTTTTGGTGCAGGTAACAGGACTTGAACCTGCAAGGATCGCTCCACTAGATCCTAAATCTAGCGTGTTTGCCAATTTCACCATACCTGCATTTATTCAAATCAGGCTCGTTTGAGTCTGATTTTTTCTATATTAAATTTTACACCGAGGTATCGCTACCTAAATCTAGCGTGTCTGCCAATTCCACCACACCCGCAAGACTTTTATATAATAACCTGTAAAATGGCAAAAGTCAAGTTTTTTTAGCATTTTATTTATTGCGTTTGGAGTGCCCTATCCATTTCTGCTTTGATTTTTGCCAAGATGCGTTTTTCAAGGCGGGAGATATAGGATTGTGAGATGCCCATCTCGTCTGCCAACTGCTTTTGGGTATGCAGAGTCTTACCGTTTAGACCGAAGCGGTTATCCATAATGCTCTTTTCTTTTTTGGGCAGACTGTTTACGATTTTCATAAGCAGTTTTTTTTCGTCCTCGTATTCGATATTTTGACCGATTTCATCAGGCTCCGTGCCTAAAACATCACGCAGTGTCAGCTCGTTTCCGTCCCAATCAATGCTCAGTGGCTCGTCAAAGGAGAGCTCTGCCTTTGAGTTGTTTGCTTTGCGAAGATACATCAAAATTTCGTTTTCGATGCAACGCGAGGCATAGGTTGCAAGCTTAATGTTTTTAACGGGGTTATATGTTTTAACCGCCTTCATAAGACCTATGGTGCCGATGGATACAAGGTCCTCCGTTGTTGCCGTGGGACATTCAAACTTTCGTGCGATATAAACAACAAGTCGAAGATTATGTGTTACAAGCAATTCTCTATGCTCCTCATTGCCCTCAAGAAGCTCGCTGATTATAGTATCCTCCACTTCCTTTGACAAGGGTGCAGGAAGCGTATCCGGGCCGTTTATGTAGTGGCAGGACTGCTTTTTAAACAGCAGATTGTAAAGAAATAAGATTAGTTTTTTCATAAAGCACCTCAAATAGAAAGTATATCCGGGTTTAGTATTGCAGAATACTGATTAGATAGTATATTGTCGGATAATGCCACATAGACATTATCTAAAATTTCACTTGATTTTGATGATTTTAAAACAATTTTTTCCGGCTTGAAGGCGACGAGCAGAGCCGAATCGGAAACGGTAGCGGTTGGAATTATTCTTGTTTCGCTTGTACCTACTATGGAATTTACCTTACTTTTTTTAGCTATTATAACCGGAGCGTCGGAGAAAGGCTCACGCAGTCTGTTTCCTGTGTCTAAAAAAGCAAGCAGGGTTACGGTTTTGCCCTGATTTGTTATAACGAGAGTATATATTTCTCTTTTGCTGAGTGTACGGTTATAAATTCGTATAACCACGCAGGAAATAAAATACGCAGCAGCGCTTGATGCAATAAGCGCAACAGCGGAAATATTGAAATATACAACAGAATTATTTACGGCTATTGCATCGGTTTTAAAGGCAAAGCAAATTGCGATAATAACTCCGAGAAAAATTAAGCTGCTGAAAAAGAATATGAGCACGGCTTTTATGTACTGAACAAGCCTGTAAAATTTGAAGGCTATAAAAACCATAACGGCTGATACAAGAAGCTTTGAGCTGAGTAAAATCCAGGAGGGCATTTCATCAAGCAGAATTATAAGCGAATATGCACCGCCTATTGCAGAGGAAAGCAATATTCTCCAAAGGATTGCTTCTTTTTTTACAAGTCGGGAGGTAAGCTCTAACAGAAGAAAGGAAATAAAAAAATTGACGATAAACAGAACATCTATATATACTACAATAAAAACACCTCCGTAACACCTATTATTATAGGTTGGTACGGAAGTATAATTTGACGAAAAAGGAATTAAATAAAAATATTATTCCATAATTTCAACAGAGTCGATAACGACATCGTAAACAGGCTTGTCCTGAGGACCTGTCTTTACGCCCGCGATATCCTCTAACACATCGGCGCCCTCAATAAGCTGTCCGAAAACGGTATGCTTAAAGTCGAGCCAAGGTGTGCCGCCGACACTTTTATAGCTTTCTATTACTTCTGAGGGAAAGCCCTTATCCGTCATTGCTTCCATTTGTTCAAAGAGGTAGGACGGGATTTCCTTTGCCTGTACAATGAAAAACTGTGAGCCGTTTGTGTTTGGACCGCTGTTTGCCATCGAAAGCGCACCGTAATAGTTGCGCGCATCAAGCGAGAACTCGTCCTCAAAGGAGCGTCCCCAGATAGATTCTCCGCCACAGCCCGTGCCTGTCGGGTCGCCGCCCTGAATCATAAAGTCCTTAATAATTCTGTGAAAAATAAGTCCGTTATAATAGCCGTTCTTTGCGTGCGTAGTAAAATTTTCTACCGTTTTGGGAGCAATCTCCGGGAAAAGAACAAAGGTCATATCTCCCCTGTTTGTTTTGATGACAGCCTTAATGCCGTCCTTAACCTGTAATTGATTCATAGATATTTCCTTTCAATATTATTTCTTTGTTGTAACAGATTTAGCAGATGACCAAGAGGAATAGTATTTTGTTGAGCCTACCGTCTTATATGTACGAACTCTTACATAATACTTTTTCTTAGCAGACAGCTTGCTGATTGTCTTTGATGTTGTGCTGTTCTTTGAAACAATAACTGTCTTTGCATTTGAGAATTTGCTTGATGTGCTGTACTGAATCTGATAGCCTGTTGTCTGTGTGCTTTGCTTCTTCCACTTAACAGTAAATTTCTTTGAGCCTGCTGTGAGCGAAGAAATGCTTGTAGCCTTTGGCTTGATTGTGAAATAAAGCGTCTTTGTTCCGCTGTAATTACCCTTAAAGGTAACCTTTACGGCATATTTGCCGACATTCTTTCTTCCGCTTGCGTAAGAAACGGTGTAGTTTGAACTGCTGATTGTTTTGCCGTTTGAGCCTACAACCTTAACGCTTGGCTTCTTAACCTTGCCGTCGTAGGTGTAGCTTGTGGTTGAGAGCGAAATTGTCTTTGGATAATAGATTGTTGATTTTGACTTAACAGCGCCGCATACGGAACATTTTGTTACTACACTACCGTTTTTGCTTGTTGTTGCCTTTGTGTTGTACGGTTTATAGGTATGTGCAATTTTTGCAATAGGCTCCGTTTTTGTTGCCTTACATACCGTGCAGGTGTATGTTTTAACACCCGTTGCAGTGCAGGTTGCCTTTTTGGTTACAACGCCACTGTTATATGTATGATTGCATGGGGCAAAATGAATATTTGCGTTTAATAAGCAATCATTGTTACTGCCGATATTAATATTATTCCAATCGCTTTCGTAGCCTGTGTAATAGACATCTGCCAAGCTTGTGCAACCGCAAAACACAGAATTTACAATTTCTTTTAAACTGCTCGGGATTGTTATACTTGTTAAGCTTGTGCAATTTGAAAAGGCAAAAATATCTATTCTTTCCACGCCGTCGGGAATAACTATATTTGTTAATCCGATGCAATTTTCAAATGTTTCTATGCCTATGTATGTTACTCCCTTTGGAATATTAACGGTGGTTAAGCCGTCACAACTAAAGAATGCAGCGTGGCCAATAGCTATTATTGTGTCGGGGAGTTCAACACCTGTTAAATTGTCACAATAACTAAATGCACCACCGGCTATTGTTAATGTTCCGTCTTTGACGGTGCATTTGCCCGATATTGTTTCTTTAGCATTTACCAAATGCTTTCCGATATATAATACATCATTTTCCCAATTTGATTCGTCATTATAATAAGCCGTAGAATTAAATGCATTAGTTCCAATAGATATTCCGTTATTGGGAAGTGTAATGCTTGATAAGCTTGAGCAGAAATTAAATGCTTCGCCGTCTATAATTTTTACGCTATTAGGTATTGATACGCTTGTTAATCCCGTACAATATTCAAAGGAACCTCCTCCTATTTCCGTTAAGCTGTCGGGAAATGTTACACTGCTTAATGCGCTGCAACCGGAAAATGCACGTGTCCAAATTTCTGTTAAATTTTCAGGCATAGTTACACTTGTTAAACCGGAGCATTCGTAAAAAGTATTATTACCTATAATTGTTACAGTGTCAGCTATATCCACACCTGTTAAATCGGCGCAATTATCAAAAGCATTGTCGGCAAAGATAGTTGTGCCGTCTTTGATTGTATAATCTCCTGAAATTGTATCCCTGGCTTCAATTAAGAATTTGCCGATATACAATACATCGTTAACCCAATTATCTTCGTTATTATAATAAGCAGTGCCTACAAATGAACATTCGCCTACTCTTATTACACTGTCGGGTATTTCTATGCTTGACAGGCTTGTGCAACCGTAAAAAACATATCGACCGATAACAGAAACATTTTTGCCGATATTTACATTTGTTAAGGTTTCAATTTCTCTAAACACATTACTGCCAATCCATTCTACGCTGTCGGGAATAGTAACACTTACTATATCTCCACACTCGTAAAAAGCAAAATTACCTATGCCTGTTACGGTATATCCGTCTATTTCGGCCGGGACGGTAACATCTGTTTTCGTGCCTAAATATTTAGTAACTCTGGCTGTACCGTCGTCTTCAATTTTATATTCAAATTCGCTGTCGGTACTTTCTGCGGCAAAGGCCGACAGGTCAAGACCAATTGTTATGCTAAAAAGCATTACGACTGATAATAACAAGCTTGCAACTCTTTTCATATTGTAACTCCTTTACTCATTACGCTATGGTTTGTAGATTTACAGTATAATTATACCATTGCTGTATATTATAAGTCAATATATGTTCAATAGGGTTACGGTGTTTTAATATTTGATGCTTTCTAATTATTATTCATTTTTTCAGGCTTTTTTACATTACCGTAAACCAATAAAAACACGACAAGCACAACAGATGCAACGCACAGCCATTGGTGACTGCCAAACGGATTGCCCACTGATTCCTGTCTTAAATAATACAATGTGCCTTTAATAATTGCACAGACAAGCACCTCTGAATATATGTAATTAACGGTGAACTGTCTTGAATTATAAATGCGATAAAACAGCACAAACACAAGCAAAAACGACACAGCCTCTATGAGTTGAACCGGCACCGTTGTACCGTTTATCGTAATTCCATTACAACAGCCTGCGATGAAGCAACCGATTTTCCCTACCCCATAAACAAGAGGGACAGGCATTAACGAAACAATAAAGATTTGCCGTGCGGGAACAGATGTCAGCATAATAAACAAAAGTGTGCTGACAACAATACCGATTAGCCCACCGTAAGAAGAAAATCCTGTTTTTAAAACGTCTGACGAATGCTCCTGTGCCATTGCCAAAAGCTTTGCCCCGAGCAAAATAAACGAAAAATCCATTACTGTCAATATAACGGATTTGTACGTTTCCATATTATATTTTCTTGTTTGTAAAAATACAAACGCAAAATACAAAAGAATACCCGAAAGCAGAAAAAAAGCATACCAATTCATATCAACCGCAATCTTCACACATCTGAACAAACGCAAAGATAAAGAAGGCTAATACAGCTATGGCAATTAAAAGAAATACAATATCTATCACAAATATTGCAGTTGCGATTTTGTTTTTTGGATATTTAACCTTACCTATTATGGCAACAGCGTGCTTTGCTAACAGAAGAACACCTGTTAAACAATTAAATATTGTATTGAATACGCCTGAAACATGAATGAAGCTGAAACCGGATGTGTCGATAATCCAACATAATATTCCTATGTATGAAGTAATCAAGCAAATAATATACGCTATTACAAGCTTAAAAACATTCCTTTCCTCTTTTTGATAATCGTAGGGATATTCTTGCTGATTTTGGTTGAAATATTGGTTTTGATATGGATAATCCTGTGGATGATACTGATTGTTCTGTTGATTTTCAAAATTAAAATCCTGATTGAAATCGTCCATAAAAATTCCCCTAATTTTTTAATACTTGTTATTTCTTTGTTGTAACAGATTTAGCACTTGACCAGCTTGAATAGTATTTAGTGCCGTTTACTGTTTTATATGTGCGAACACGAACATAATACTTTTTCTTAGCAGTCAGCTTTGAAATTGTTTTTGATGTTGTGCTGTTCTTTGAAACAGTAACGGTTTTAGCATTTGAGAATTTACTGCTTGTTGAATACTGAATCTGGTAGCCTGTTGTTTGTGTGCTTTGCTTCTTCCATTTTACAGTAAATTTCTTTGAGCCTGCTGTAAGCGAAGAAATGCTTGTTGCCTTTGGTTTGATTGTGAAATAAAGTGTCTTTGTTCCGCTGTATTTACCCTTAAAGGTAATCTTAACGGAATATTTGCCGACATTCTTGCGACCGGTTGCGTAGCTTACGGTATAATCCGTATTCTTAACAAGTGTCTTGCCCTTGCTGTCCTTAACAGTTACAGTAGGTGTCTTAACCTTGCCGTTGTAGGTGTAGCTTGTTGTGGAAAGTTTAACGCTTGAAGCCTTTGGAATTACGGTTGTTGAAAGGGTTTTCCTGCAAGCCGTACAGGTATTTACTATCTTGCCGTCTGCGCTTGTTGTGGCTCTTGTTGTTATCGGCTTGCCTGTATGAGCTTTGACAGGGGTGTAATTTGTTTTATAGTAATAACTGCAATTTTCACAGGTGTGTTTAGTATATCCCTTTGCTGTGCAGGTAGGCAAAACCGTACTGTTTTTATAGCTATGCTCGGCACAGCTGAGTGAGGAATACATAATATTTTTATCGAGTGTTCCGTTTGTTGTAGTATATTGCCACATATCTGCCGCTATTCCGGTAGATCCGATTTCAATCTGCGTAGAAAAGCTCGGTGAGGAAGACGGATAATAGGCATACCAAAGCTTATAGCCCTTTGAAAACGCAATGTTGATGTCAATATAATTAGTAAACCAATTTCTGTTTGCATACACCATAGGAGTATAGCCTGCATCCCTTACGGCATCGCAGAACAGAACCATTTGATTTGTTATCTGCGTTTTGCCGTACTGCTGCATTTTTGCCTCCTCCAAATCATAGGCAACAGGCAAAACAAAATGCTCTTTATATTCTTCGGGCATTTCGGATAGTGTATCAAGCACAAAATCGGCTTCTATCCTTGCCTCGTCCAAGCTATATGCATAGCTGTAAAGATAAACTCCGAAATCCAAGCCTGCATTGCAAACAGCCTTTACATTTTCCCAAAATTTTTCGTCAATATGATCGTAATATCCGATCCTTATCATAACAAACCGCGTACCGTTTTTTGCCTCCTGCACATAATCCATATTTGAATTATGGTATGAGACATCTATGCCGAATTTGCTTTCGGCAAATGCAGTAACGGTTACGGACATTGCCATAATAAAAGCTAACAAAAATGACAGTACCCTTTTCACAGCTTTACCCTTTCGTTAATTTGCTTTAAAACATCGGTATCAATTTTCTGTACCCTTCTGTCGTAGGTTAAAATGCCGTTGAGCTCGTCTTCGACATCTGTAACCTGAGTATAAACGCTTGCAGATAAGCCGTCCTTAATCTGCGGAATGATGGTTTTTTCAAAAAGCCTTTTATATGCCTTGGTCAGCGACTGCTTTCCGTTATATATTTTGTAGCCAAACATTTTATCGTTAAATGTATTGCCCTTAACTCTTGTTGATAATCCGCCGAATTCGGTTAGACACCACGGCTTATCCTGAGCATGCACCTTAATAGGCGTAAAATATATATGCTTTGATATAATATCGCTTTGCTTTTGAGGATGCCAGCCTGACGCAGAATCGATAATTCGTGTAGCGTCAAGAGACTTGATATAGGTATAGGCATAGTCGCTGTCAAACTGTCCCCATCCCTCATTAAAGGGAACCCAAACGGCAATACAGGGGCAATTATACAGTGCTGTAATCATTTCCTTAAGCTCCTGATAATAAAGCCTTCTTGCTTCTTCATTTGTGCGCTTAAAGGTTTTATAGCTTGTATCGTCAAGGTTGATGTTCAAAAACGGAATTGCGCTGACCTCGAGGCCATAGCTTCCGCCTCCGTTAATCATATCCTGCCAAACAATGATGCCGTTTACGTCACAATAATGATACCAAAGCATCGGCTCAATTTTAATATGCTTGCGAAGCATATTAAAGCCGCAGTCTTTGACTGTTTTAATATCAAATTCCATAGCAGAATTACTAGGTGGCGAAAGAAATCCATCGGGATAATATCCCTGATCGAGCAAGCCGTTATGATAATAGGGTTTATTGTTTAGCATAAGCCTCGGCATACCGTTTTCGTCTGTACCAACGGAAAACTTGCGCATACCGAAATAGGAATGAACGGTATCCCTGCCGTATTTGAAAACAACCCTATATAAAAACGGACTTTCGGGCGACCAGGTTTTTGGATTATCTATATAGACGGTATTATCCGTTGTATCCGCTATAAGCTCGTCGCCGTCATAAATCATTTTTTGAACAGAAATATTCCCTTCAAATTCGAAGCTGACGCTCGATTTATCAAGATTAGGTGTTATGCGAACATTGGAAATATATTCCGTAGGAGTTGATTCAAGCCACACGGACTGCCAAATTCCGCTTTGCTTTGAATACCAAATACCGCCGCGCTTGGTTTTTTGCTTTCCTCGTGAATACTCGTTTTTTTCGCAAAGGTCACGAACAACTACATTTAAAGTGTTTTCGCCGTTATTGAGATAATCTGTAAGCTCAAAGGAAAAAGCAGTATATCCGCCGTGGTGTGCGCCCACAAATTTTCCGTTAAGATACACTCTTGCAATTTGGTCAACGGCGCCGAAATTTATAAACACTCTGCCCTTATTAAAGTCGTCGGGCAGGAGAAATTTTTTCTCATATATAAGATATTCCTCCTCGCCGAGCTCTCTGCTTACACCCGACAAGGGACATTCGGGTGAAAAGGGCACGGTGATATCATAGGAATAGAAGTTTGGGAATTCCTCGCTTTCGCAGAATTCAGCCTTCCATTGACCGTTTAGGCTTAAATAGCTGTTTCTTTTAAACTGCGGGCGTGGGTATTCGCTTAAAGGACAATTACGATTTAAGTCTTCGCCCCAAGAGGTTAACAGCATTATTCTCCCTCCACTACAATTTTTGAATCAATAATTTGTATATGCTTATTGCAAATTTCCAAAGCCGCTGTTTTATGCGAAACGATTATACAGGTTTTATCCTGCATATCCTTTAGGTTTTGCAAAAATCTAAGCTCTGTTGCTTCATCAAGTGCCGATGTTGCTTCGTCAAGGAGCATAACAGGACATTTGGAAAGCACGGCTCTTGCAATGGCAAGACGCTGAAGCTGACCCTCGGAAAGTCCTATTCCCCTTTCGCCTATCACGGTATTGATACCCTCGGGAAGCTCGTTTACAAAGCTGTCGGCACAGGCAATGCGAAGCGACTGATTGATTTCATCATCTGTTGCATTATCGTTAATAAAGGTGAGGTTATCCCTGATTGTGCCTGAAAGCAAAAAATTGCCCTGAGGAACATATGTAAACAGCCTTCTTGTGTTGCAGTCAACAGGAATTTCACCATTTTCGGTTTGCAGGGTGATTGAGCCTGCATTAGGATGATACACACCCAAAAGAAGCTTTAGCAATGTGCTCTTTCCTATACCCGATATACCCATAATTGCAACAAAGTCGCCTTTGTTTATTTGAAGAGACGTATCGTTGAGTATAATATCTCTGTCATAGCCGAACGAGATATCCTTGAAATCTATTGTTTTAAGAGAGGCATAGCATTTATCAACATCAACAGGCTCGCTGTTTGAAGCGACCTCGTCAATTATATCATCAATTTCGATAATTCTTTCTGCCGATGCAATAAGACCGAAATATTTTTGAAGCAAGCCGGAAAGCGAGGCAAAGGGAGCCTGTATCTGATTAACAATCAGGAGTATGGCTGTTATGGTGCCGTAGTCGATGCCGTTAACAAGAAGATATGCACCGTAGCCCATAGCAAACACATAGCCTGCGTTGAACACAAGGTTTATACCTGCGTTTGCAAATATAGATACAAATCGGCGCTTCATCTTTGCCTTATAGTTTATTTCCATAAGCTCGTCGGCACGCTCGTTGACCTTGTCTTCTGCTGTAAAGGATTTTATAACGAGAAGCGAGGTAAGTATTTCCTGTATAAATGCACGAACATTACCCTCTGTTTCCTGCACTATCTTATGCAGGCGTTTAATCAGCCTTCTGAATACTTGGGTGAACAGAAATACTCCAACGCCGCCTACAAGAAATATCAACGAAAATATTTTGTCGGTAAAAATAAGGTAGCCGAATGCACAGCAAAGCTTAACGACAAAATGAACAAGGTTGGGAATAATCGAAGTGAAGCCGTCGGAAATAACGGCAACATCGCTTGTCATACGGTTTTGTATATCAGCGGTATGCTTCTTGATTATTTCGGAATAATCCTTTCTCATTGTTTGTGTAAGGATATGCTGACGCAGGGTTACCTCAATACGAGCCTTGCAACGCTCCGTAAAGCTTCTTACAATTAAGCCGCACAAAAACTGAAGAAGAACAATTCCTAAAAAGATTAATGAGTAACGAAGCGCCAAATCCCACGACTTATCAACGCTCGCCGCGTTGGTAATGCGCTTTGAAGCCTCAGCATATGACACAGTCAGCACGGCATTTATAACGGTAGCAATAATGATGACAAACAGGTGCCATCGTTCTTTTTTGAAGGTGTGCCACATCCAACTAAGCGTGGCTAAATCCGATTTTGAAATTTTTGGTTTATTATTATCCACAATTTAACCTCTCTTAAGAATATGTCTGTCAAACCAGGCAAAGCATCTGTTGATGAACATTGTAATCGGTCTTAAAGGTATCATTTTTGTCCAAATTTTTGCATACAAACGATACCATTTATTGTTGTCGCAGTCTATGTATTTTTTACCCTTTCGGTAATATCCTACAAGCTTGCCGCAAATCATATCGTCGGTTACATATTCTCTTTGCTTAAGGTTGTCGCCCATAATTATATAATGGTCGTCGTGCACCTCAATAATTCGGTGCATAACATATTTTCCGCTGGGGAGCACATATACGGGCACATCATATTTTTTTAATCTGCCCTGAGGCTTTACCACGATAATATTATCTCGCCTTTGATGCAGAATAGGTCGCATCGAAGTACCGTAGGTAAATCCTGTATATTTTCCGGTAGCATCAAGTATTTCCTTTATTGAGCTGAAATCTTCCATTAATTTACTCCAAACATAATAAATAATTTTTAATTATAACAAAGAATTATTAATAAATCAACTATTCTTCCACAAGAACTACCGCATGGGCGGAAATACCCTCTTCTCTGCCGGAAAATCCAAGCTTTTCCTCCGTTGTTGCCTTAACGCTGACACGGGACACATCAATTTTGCACGCGCCTGCAATATTGCTTCTCATAGTATCAATATAAGGCTTCATTTTAGGCTTCTGTGCAATGACGGTAGAATCTATATTTGATATCCTGTATCCTGCTTCGTTTATTCGGCTTACAACGGCTTCAAGAAGCATTAACGAATTTGCTCCGCGCCATTTTTCGTCCGTATCGGGAAACATACCGCCGATATCACCCATTGCGCACGCGCCTAAAAGGGCATCCGCGATTGCGTGAAGCAAAACATCGGCATCACTGTGTCCCAAAAGACCTAAGGTATGTTCAATTTCAACTCCGCCTATAATAAGCTTTCTTCCCTCAACTAATTTATGCACATCATAACCGTGACCTATACGCATAGCTACACCTTATTTCCGTTTAAAATATTTTCTGCCAGAGGAATATCCTCCGGTGTTGTAATTTTGATATTTGAATAGCTTCCCTCAACCATCTTCACCCTTGCACCCGCATATTCAACTGCGGCACAGTCATCGGTAAAATCCATTGAATCGGCTTGAGCCTTTTCAAGAGCAGATTTAAAAAGCTCAAAGCTGAAAATCTGTGGGGTTTGGACGGCGAACAAGGTGCTTCTGTCCGGAGTATTAACAACAAAATCGTCATTGTCAATAACCTTAATTGTGTCCTTAACTCTAACGCCCAAGGCCGCCGCGTTATACTCCTTTGCCTGTCGAAGCGTTCTTTCGATATCTTCAACTGCTACAAGCGGTCTTGCGCCGTCGTGAATAGCGATAAGCTCTGCCTCGTCTATGGTATCAACGGCATTTTTAACACTTTTTTGACGGGTGTCACCGCCGATGACAAAGCTTACTCTTTCATCGGTTAAAAGGCTCGAAAATGTCTCAATATCCTCTTCCCTAACGGTTACGATAACCTCGTCAATATCGGAGACGGATAAAAAGGCGTCAACGCTTCTTTCTATAACCGTTTTTCCGCAAATTTCAAGAAGCAATTTGCTTTTTTCGCTTTTCATTCTTGTGCCGTTTCCGGCGCCTAAAATAACTGCAATATTACTCAATTTGTGTCACCTTCGATAATTCCTCCTCGTTTGGAGTAACATATTCTGTATTGTAATCGTCATATATTACCATACCGGGCTTTGCGCCGTTTGGCTTATGAACATTTTTTATTATTGTATAGTCAACGGCTACATTAGACGATGCACAGGCCTTTGAATGTACGCAGGCAAGCATAGCCGCTTCTCTTATAAGCTTATCCGTAAAGGGCCTTTCTTTAACCGCCTGTACAACTACATGGCTTCCTGCGGCATCCTTTACATGAAACCACAAATCATAATTCTTTGCGGTTTTAAGGGTAAGCAGGTCGTTTTGAACATTATTTCGTCCAACAAAAATTTTGAAGCCCTCGCTTGATAAAAACTCTCTCGGCGGAAGCTTTTTTTCTCTGCCGTTTTTACCTGAGCCGTGGCTCAAATAACCTGCTGAATGAAGCTCCTGTCTTATAGCCGAAATTTCGCTGTCCGTTTCGGCTCTCGAAAGAGCGTCAATTACGGTGTCAAGATATTCTGCCTCTTTATTTGCATCCTCAATAAAGCCGTATAGCTTTTCCTGCGCAATTTGCTTTTTTCGGTATTCCTTATAAAGCTTTTGCGCGTTTTGTGCAGGCGTTAAGGTAGGGTCGGCAGGAATACGAACAATTTTATTGTCGTCATAAAAATTTTCTATGTCGTAAAACAATGCGCCCTTTTCGAGCCTGTGAAGATTTGCGTTAATTAAATCGCCGTAAATACGCAGGCGTTCCTTATCCATACAATCATCAAGCTCTCTCTGACGGTTTAAAGCCTTTCTTACGGACCTTTCCTTAAGTGTTTGAAGATGATGAAAAAGGTCGTTTGAGCGTTGCCTTATGCGTTCAAGCTTAACCTGCTCAAAATAGAAATAATCTATAAGCTCGCTGAAGGTGTCAAAGGTTTTATAAGTGCACAGGTCGCCAAACTGCTCGGGCATAAAATATGTGTAATCCTTTGGCTTGTCCAAAATAACTACGGTGGGCTGAGGGTGTGCAATACACTCCCTAAGC
This sequence comes from Eubacterium sp., assembly GCA_051881135.1. Lineage (GTDB taxonomy): Bacteria > Bacillota > Clostridia > Oscillospirales > Acutalibacteraceae > Eubacterium_R. The sequence continues at coordinate 32,052 of JBJEPH010000028.1, read as the reverse complement.
TTTGATAGGCTCATATTAAACTCGATTTCGTTTGCAACAAGCGGAGAAATGCCCTGAATAACTATGCTCGCCGCCTTTCCTCTTGTTAAGCCGAGCGATTTCATTCTTGCTTCGATATCCAAAATGCTGTCCTCAAGAATATTCATTTTGTCCTGAGCAGGCGGAAGCTCGTATTTAAGTCCCGGCAGAATTTCGCGAACAGAGGATTTAAGAGCGTCAATACGCTTTACACAATCTACAATAACACCGTTCTCATTAACTAAAATTATGTTGCTGTATCTGCCCATAATTTCGATAATCAGCTTATAAACCACGGGATCGCCGAGCTCGTTTGTAGCGTCAAATACAAGCGTTAAAATTCGTTCAAAGCCGTCCTGATTTATTTCTGCAAGATTGGAACCGCATAAAAGCTTACGCAGAAGCATAGTAAGCATAGGCGGCTTTTGTTGGTTTTCAATATGCTGTGAGGTTAGCTGAATTCTCGGGCAATCGGCCTTTGCAGACAAAAGCAGTCTTTCGTTGCCGTTTTGGGTGCGAAAGACAAACAGAAGCTCGTCCCTTGTAGGCTGATATATTTTGTTGACTCTAAAGCCGAGAAGATGCTGTTTTATTTCATTTTTTATCAGATGTAAAAAAATTCCGTCAAATGCCATAATTGCTCCTATTAGGATACCCTAAATTGTTTTTACGGGATTTTCAACAGGTGCACAGATAAACTCAACATCCGTAAAAACCTGTTCAAGCTTATCCTTGAGCATAAGAAACGGAGCATTTTCCGTTTCAAAATGTCCTGCCGAAATGACTGCTTTGCCGTTTTCGCAGGCATCGAGCATATCGTGATATTTTAAATCTCCCGTAATGAAGCAGTCCGCTTTATTCAATGCTTCGTCCATATATTCACTGCATGCACCGCCGCCTAAAGCAACGGTTTTGATTATTTTGTCCGTATCCGTATAGCGAATACCCGCAACATTAAGGCGGTCACTTATAAATTCCGCAAGGTCGTCAATGCTCATTTCGTTTTCAAGCTCACCGATAACGATAAAGCTGTTTTCAATGAAAGCAGGATTTTTTACATTCAAAATTTTTGCAAGATTGAAATTAATTCCCTGCTCGGATACATCAAAATTTGTATGTGCCGATATTTGCGCAATGCCGTTAGACAAAAGAGTAAAAGCAGCCGTGTCGCTCTTAACATCGGAAATGGGGTTGAAAATAACGGGATGATGAGAAATAACAAGGTCGGCGCCGATATCCCTTGCAAAATTGCAAGCCCGTTTTGTGCAGTCAAGCGACAGAACAACCCTTTTGACCTCCTTACGAAAGTCGCCTATAAGGTGTCCGGAATTGTCCCATTCCTCCTGCTTATCAAACGGCGCTATCGAATTGATATAATCATAAATGTTCTTTACTGTTGTCATAGCTTTTCCTTTATCTTTGAAATTAAATCAGAATAATCAAAGCCTGATTTTTGTTTGTTGCTTAAATAATTGAGCAGATGAAGAAAATAATCCTTATCGCTGAAATCCTTAATATTTCCGAGGAAATAATCTATATCCGTTTTGTCGGATATTTCGCCTGTGTAATGTGATGTAAATACGGAATAGTGATGTTTTCCGTCGGGCACAATGATATCGTTATCTATTGCAAAGCCGTTGTCAAAAAGCCATTTTCTTGCAAGCTCGGGGTGCGTCATAGGATTTAGAACAAGCCTTTTAGCACGAATGTCCTTTTCCCGTGAAAGAATGTCGGCAATAAGCTCGCCACCCATACCTGCAATAATCACGGTATCGTAATCGGACGATGAAACCTGCTTTAAGCCGTCGGACAAAACGCATTTAATTTTATCCTCTAATCCGTATTGCTTAACAAGAAGGGAGCAGGAATTGAGAGGCCTCTTGTTAATATCGCAGGCAACTGCGCTCGGTGAAATCCCCTCGCCAACAAGATAGACGGGAATATATCCGTGGTCACAGCCGACATCGGCTATCCTGTCCCCTTTTTGCACCATATCTGCTATTGATTTTAAACGGTTGGTTAGTTTAATCATAACACTACTCCATATTAGTCTTATGATATTATATAATAAAAAAAATAAATATGCAAGATTAGTTTGCAACACGGATAAGAATGTGTTAATATATATGAAATGAGGTGAAGAGATGACCGACGATATCAAAAAAATGAGCGACAATGAAATTTATCCAAAGCTGCGTTTTGATGCATTTATGGCAAATGTGAAGGACGGCGGCCTGAGAAGCGTAAGCTCTATTCATATGCTTGTGTGCTATATTGTGGCAAACCTTAACTCAAAGGTTACCGCAAAGGTTATTATTGACGCAATAGACGAGGGTATGATAGCAAATCATTTTGAGGTAAGCGACGCCATAGCCAAGCTGATAAAAAGCTCTACGATAATTGAAAACGAAGATGGCACCTTAAGCATGGGCGAATATGATTATAACACCGTTGAACTGATTGAAAAGGATTTGCCCCTGACCGTAAGAGAAAGGAGCATAAAAATATGCCAGCGAATTATGGCTAAGGAAAGCTACCAAAGAGATAATAAGGTAGATATAGAAAAGATTGAAAACGGATATCGTGTTACATTAAGAGTGAGCGATAAGGATAACGATTTTATGACGCTCAGCCTGTTTGCCGTAAGCGAGGTGCAGGCGCAGGCGATAAGAGATAAGTTTATTTCCAACCCTGTTTATGTTTATCAAACGCTTATAGACGCAATATTTGACAACGAATAACGACAACAAAGCCCTGCCGCTTAATGACGGCAGGGTTATTTTGTTTATATTATTCTAATTTGCAATCCTTAGGCACCTTTCCGTGATGAACGGCGTTGCCGATATTAATAGGAGAAAAATACAGCTTTGCCTGTTTTGCAAATGACTTAATTTTGCTTTTGTCAAATTCTATATCGGTAAGGCTGTAAACAACAATGCTTTCAGCAAGCTCGTCAAGGCTGACGCCCTCGGGCTGTTTAATTGTTATAATCCTTTCACCGTTTGGCAAAATATCAAAGAAATTATCGCTGAAGGGATAATGGCTTGCACTGCATTCCGCCTTAACAAGTCTTGCAAATTTATCTGTTTTGATATGTAGCTCAAGACAGTTATTTTTCATATAAATCTTGGTTGAAAGCTTTGCCTTTGGAAGAGCAAGATTTTTTTCTTTGTCAAAAAGCACAACCTTTTGCATAGCTTGATTTCCGTTTTCAAAAAGAGTTACGGCAATACCGCTGTGCTTATGACTGCAAAGTCCTGAAAGCTCTTTAACCGACAAATCAAAGACAATTTCGTTTTTAACGGCTTCTAAGCTAAGTGCTTTTTTCTCCTGCTTAATTGTTCCCTGTTCAAAATCAAAAAGCTCATAAGCAACCTCGATATTTCTTTGCTCGTTAAAATCGTTTAACGCCCAGATTTTAATGCTTTCGCTGCTATCCTCAACAGATACCGACAAAGGTGCATTTACATTTCTTGCGCCGTACTGAAGTGCCTTATAATTGCCGTAATAGTCGATGCTTGACCAGGAGCAAACACCCCAGCAATCGTTAAACTGCCAATACATGGAGCCGTTGCATCTTCCCTTATTTCTGCGCCAATGCTCCGTGGCATCGGCAATACATTCAAGCTGAGTTACCTGTGACAGATAGACATAGTCACGAAAATGCTTAGGCAAATTAAAGCGTGTTGCTATGTAATAAATCATCTTGTCGTTGCCGTTTTGACATTTTTGGTGGGAGAGAAATACGGGACTGTTTAGATCATAGTCGCTCTTATCTGCAAATATGCGAATTGCGTTCATATCAGGCAGAGATTCAAAGCCGAATTCCGAGCAAAAGCGAGTCATACGCTTTCTGTAATAATTCATAGGCTTCAGGCCGTGCCAAACGCCCCATAAATGCGTATCGCCAACATTATCGGCATATACGCCGTTATTATGTGAAATACCGATTGGAGAGCCCGGTGTGAACGGAGTTTGGGTATCAAAAAGGCGAATCTCGTCTTCAAGAATGTTATAAAAGAAGTTTTCCGTCCACTTGATATATTTTGGCATATTAATCCACGCCATATGCATATCCTCGATTTCGTTGTTACCGCACCAAACGGCAAGCGAGGGATGATGGGAAATGCGATTTACATTATAATGCACCTCCTGCTTGACATTTTCGAGAAATGCATCATCAAAGAACGGATATGCCTGACAGGCAAACTGAAAGTCCTGCCAAAGCAATATTCCCATTTCGTCGCACAGGCTGTACATACGGTCACTTCCGTAATATCCACCGCCCCATATACGAAGCATATTAAGATTAGAATATCTTGCAGCATTAAGAAAATATTTTTCCTTATCCTCGTCATATCGTGTAATAAAGCTGTCGGCAGGGATATAGTTTGCACCCTTAATGAATAAAGGTACACCGTTTAGCCTAAACTGAAAATTCTTTCCGTATTCGTCAAGCTCCGTATTAAGCTCAATTTTTCTGATGCCGATTTTCTTTGTGCTCTCGTCAACGGCTTTGCCGTTTGCAAAAATTCTTGCAGTAACCGTATAAAGCGGCTGAACCTCCTTTTGAGAAAGCTCATAGGTCCACCAAAGCTCCGGTTCGTCAATATTAAATTCAGCAGAAAATCCGTTTTTCTTTAACACCTCACCGTTAGGCACAGTAACGGTTATTTCACACTCTGCGCCGTCGCCCTCGATATCCACAAATGCATTTATAACGGCATTGGGATTAAGGTATTCCTGCTTCACGGTGAAATTACCTATTCTTGCAGATTTTACAAATTCAAGATAAATATCATCGGTTATACCGCTCGGCGGAAGAACAGGTCCCCAGTCCCAGCCGAAATGGCATTGAGGCTTTCTAATATGTACGATGCCGTTTTGACCGTTGGAATTAATGGGAGTGGCACATTTTGCATATTTTTGCTTAACATAATTTACAGGCGAATGGAAATATATTTTTAATTCGTTTTCGCCCTCGCAAAGAATTTCCTTAACATCTGCCTCCTGCTTGATAAAGCAGTTTTCGCAATGCTTGACAGGCTTCGAGTTTAAATAAACATCACACACGGTATCAAGCATTTTTGCACCGAAAATAATTCTGTCAAAGTCCAAATCCTCTTTAGAAAGAGTAAAGACCTTTTTATATTCCCAGTCCTTCTCGCCAACCCACGAAGCGTCCTTTTCGTTTAGCTTAATAAACGGGTCGTCAAGGAGTCCGTTATCCATTAAATCCAAAAAATTACATCCCGGCACCGTAGCAGGAAGCCACTCGTTTTTATCGCTTTGCTTAAAAAGCCATTCGCCGTTTAAGAGTTTTATCATAAATTTACCTCGTATAAGTATTATTCAATCTATTTTTTAGCTGCTCTGTGCTTAGGCATTTTGCAGACGACAAAAGCCTTTTATATCTGTCCATATTGTACTGTGAATGCTCCGTTTCCTTTGACCACAGGTGTATAGTCCAGCTGTCCTCACCGAAATATGTATGAGCCAAAACGCCGACAACTGCCATTTTTACCTTATCCAAAGCATTTCGGTCATAAACGGCCTGCATAAAATATTTATAAAGGAAATACATTGCGATATTCTCGTTTGCAACGCTGTTTTCAACAGGCTTGATTTTGGCATTATTGATTTTTTCGCTCCATTCGGGGTTAATAAGCTCGGGATTATGAAATACCTCAAGAAAATCTATATCGTCATCACCCTGACAGTATTCGGAAAGCTTATCCTGAAGCTCACAGGCAAAATCCAAAAGCTGAATTAATCGGATATTTACGGGCAATTCCCTGTTTTGAGCTATCGCATACGCTTTTTTTCGCGCGTTAATTAAGGCGTAATAGGTTTGTGCGTCAATATCGTTTAGCGACGGAAGCTCGGATGTGATTTCCTGCTCAAATTCAAACCTATCAAGGCTGTACATCATATCGCTTGCAACGGGACAGGAAAATGACACTCCCATTTCTCTTGTGCCGCCGAAATCGTAAATAAATCTCGGGAAGGTACGGCAGGTATAGGGCGTATGCTCTGCGCCTATGGCAATATGCATATCGCACAGGTTTTTGTCATTTAAAAACGGACAGCGCTTTTTAGGGGCAAGTGTGAAAATTGTGTTATCAAACTCGTCCTTTGCAAGCACTCTGTCTATGCGCTGTTTTATTTCGAGAGAATTGTCGAGTGTTTTATAAAAATTCAGCGAAGCCTCGTCGGCATCAACCTCCCACCCCTGACAGCAGGAATCGGGACAAGCTCCGGCAATGCAGGAAAAATCCTTATAAAACGATGGTTTAACTATAATCATAATTTTAATCTCGCAAGGTAGTTGTTTTTGTATTTAGGATCGTCGGAGACATCCTTAATAATTTTAATTTCGGGCGGCAGATTAATTCTGTCGTCCTCGCCTGTAAGCTCTAATTCCAAGAAAGCCTTATCCTTCCAAAACGGAAAAACATCAAGCTCAAAATACTGTGCGTCATAAAGAAAGCAATATCTCTGCTTAACTATGGTGTTTTTATCGGGATCTGCCGATTTTAAAAGCTTATTATATTCATCTTGGGTAATTATATTTTCATATTCCTCTGCCTTTGAGCCGGTAATTCTTATTTTAAGGGTTTCAAAATAAGCCGTGGAGCCGTTTGTTGTTCTTTTACGGACTCTGTGGGAGCCGTTGTTGCAGAGAAGATATGTTTGCGAAATATCCGACATAACGGGTCGGTATTTACTGAGAGCGTTTAAATCGGGATACTCTATCAAATATTTCTTTTCAAGCTCAATATTGTTGAGCACGGTATCAATTTGGGCAATTGTCCTGTCGGTCTTTTCGTCAATACTGTCGCAGGTCTTAATAAATCTTAAATGAGGATGACCGACATAAACATCAAGCAGGCTTTTCTCGTCCTGCACAGCGTCCTCAACACTTTCCGTACGGATTGCATTATTTTCAATATAACCGTTTACAGCAGTTGTTTGGAGCATTATTACGGCATCATAGCGTGACCATGAGGAGCATACATCAATGCCTATTCTTTTCTCAAAGCTTTTTCTGTCCTTAACATAGCTAAAGCAATCCGTCAGTCCCCTGTCGCACAGAATGAGTATATTATCCAAGCCGAGCGTTTTTGCCTTTTTCTCAATTTCCTGCTCGGATATTTGCTGAACTCTTGCTATCTCCTGTTCAAAGGCAGGAACATCTGCTCTGTCAAAGCCCCCGTCAAGCACGACGGTTGCCGTTTCGGGACATAAAAACACATTTACTCCCTTATTTTCGTAATGCTTCAGCAATTTGTTAATTACGGTAGTTTTGCCCGAGCAGGGCGCTCCTGTTATAACAATTTTAGTAATTTGCATAAAATTCACCGTATATAAGTATATCATATAAAAAAGAATAGGTAAACAACAATTTTAAAAAGCGCCCGATGGTACATTTAATCCACCGAGCGCTTTATTTAGGTTTAATCGTTTTCTACCTCTGCATCTACCTCTATATCGGTGTCGGCAGGCGTATCAATTCGGACATTTCTGCCAATTTCGGCATCAACATCTTTTTTTACTTCCTTGGCAAGCTTCATAACCTCGATATAGGTTACAAGCTCGGTTGCGCCGAAAACAATAAGCGCAACGCCGATAAGCATAATTATTGTGTTTGTAAGGTGGGAATAGTTTGTTACGGCAATAATGCCGAAAACTATTGTTGCAATAGACATAAACAGGGACAGACCTCCCACAAGCCTAAAGCTGAATATAGACCTTATGCTTGTAATGAGATTTGCAACACCCGAGGCTAAAATGCCTATTCCGCAAACAAGAATTATAAAGCTTAAAATCTGCTTATACTTAACGCACACAATGATGCCGAAAACAACCGTCAACGCACCTAAATATACAAGCAAAACAGACTTTTGCTTTGCGATATATGACGCTATTGCAAAAATACCGAGCGCTATAAGGGATATACCGATAAACAAACCGGTATATTGAATGCAGACATCGGGAAATGCAATAAGCAAAACACCGAAAATGAACGAAGTGATTATTGATACAAGCGAGTATTTTTTAATGTTTTTGATTATATCAATCATTTAAAAATTATTCCTCCACGGAAGACTCGGCAATTACCTTTTGGGCAATGTGCTCAGGACATCTTTCATATCTTGCAAAAGAAGTGGTGAAAGAGCCTCTTCCCTGTGTAATTTGACGCATTGAGGTTGAAAATGTTGTCATTTCCGATTCGGGAACCTCTGCGATAATTTCCTGCATACCCTCGCCGTTTGGTGTCATTCCGAGAACTCTGCCGCGACGCTTATTGATATCTCCGATAACATCGCCCATAGCATCATCGTTGCATAAAGCATTAAGCGTAACGATAGGCTCTAAAATAACGGGTCCTGCCTGTGGGATACCGTTTTTAAATGCAAGCGAAGCAGCCATTTTAAATGACATTTCCGAGGAGTCAACAGGATGGTATGAGCCATCATACAGTGTGGCCTTTACCCCAACCATAGGATAACCGGCAAGCACGCCTTTATCCATACATTCGTTAAGTCCCTTTTCAACAGCCGGGAAGAAGTTTTTAGGAACAGAACCGCCTACAACTCTTTCGGCAAAAACAAGCTTTTCTGTATCAAACGGCTCAAATTCGATAAATACATCACCGAACTGACCGTGACCGCCGGATTGCTTTTTATGTCTGCCCTGTGCGGAAACCTTCTTTGTAATGGTTTCTCTGTATGCAACTCTCGGCTGAATAAGGCTTGCCGATACATTATATTTTGACTTTAGCTTTGACATACAAACATCAAGCTGCTGTTCACCCAAGCCGGACAAAATTGTCTGCTTTGTTTCGTGGTTTGGCTTAAAGGTTAAGGAAGCGTCCTCTTCGATAATCTTTTGAACTGCATTTGCAATTTTTTCCTCGTCGCCCTTCTTATCGGGAACAATAGCCATAGAGTAGCAAGCATTAGGAATTGCAACGCCGTCAAGAGTTACTATCTTATTGGGAGCACACATAGTATCGCCCGTCTTAAAGGTATTGAGCTTTGCAACGGCACAGATATCGCCTGCGCAAACATCCTTTGCATCCGATTGCTTTGCGCCGAGCATATTTACAACCTTGCCCACTCTTTCTTCCTCGCCGTTACGGGAGTTAACAACAGTTGTACCCTGTGAAAGCTTACCCGAAATAACCTTGAAGAAATTAAGCTTTCCGATAAACGGATCGGCAATTGTCTTAAAGCAGATTGCAGCAAGCGGTGCATTTTGGTCTATATTAAGCTCAACGGGCTCGCCGTCAGCGTCAATAGCATATTCGCCCTTTGGAGCAGGACAGCAATCCTTTATGAAATCGAGAAGCATATCAACGCCCACGCCTGTCAAGCCCGAAGCGGCAAAAACAGGAATAACGCTTCCGTCGGCAACGCCGATAGTAAGTCCCTTGATTTTATCCTCCTTGGTTAGAGGCTCGCCGTCAAAGAATTTCTCCATAAGCTCGTCGTCAGTGCCTGCAACAGCCTCATTAAACACCTCTTTTATGGCGTCAAATCTTGCCTGATCGTCAGGTGCAATATCCGACGGCTTCTTATGTACTCCGTCATAGGAATATGTTGTGTCGTCTATCATATTGTAATAGCCGGCAACCTTACCGTCCTTGATTACAGGAACAACGATGGGACACATAGATGTGCCGAACTTTGCAACAAGTCCGTTAAATGCCTTGTAGAAATCTGCACGCTCGTCGTCCATCTTTGATGTAACAATTAAACGAGCCATACCCTTCTTTCCTGCATTACGGAAAGCCTTTTCTGCACCTGCGGCAAGGCCCGAACGGGCAGAAACAACAACGATAGCGCTGTCTGCGGCACGAAGTCCCTCGGCAGGACCGAGTGCAAAGTCAAACAATCCCGGAGTATCTATAATATTAATTCTTGCATCTGCGTACGGAAATTGAAGTACAGATGAAGAAATACTTACGCCTCTCTTTTTTTCTTCCGCATCTGAGTCGGAAACTGTGTTGCCATCGGCGATTTTACCCATTCTCTCGGTTACGCCTGCAACATTAAGCATAGCCTCTGCAAGAGTGGTTTTGCCCTTTGATGCGTGACCGACGATAGCAACATTTTTTATAATGCTCATATAAAGCACACCCCTTATTAATATTATTGTATAAATTGTATAATAAATTTCAATATATGTCAATATGTTTTAGTTGTTTTTCATATATTACACAAAATTATAGTGCTTTTTTTGTGAAAAATAAGAATCACACCTCTACTACAATATGATTAAGCAAACGAGATATAACACAAAAATGAAAATGCTCCTTAAAATTAAGGAGCATTTTAGATAGCGGATATTATTTTACAACAAGTGTAACAACGGTTTGTGACGGAACGCTGACTGGAACCTTGCTTACGCCTGCACCGCTTGCCGTTTTTTCCAAGCTTTGCGATGCGCTTGTTGTATAAACCTCATAGGAGCTTGAGGAAGCAACGGCAACGCTTGCTGTGACATCCTTTTGCTTATCGTTTACATAAACGACAACGAGAGAGCCGTCCTTGTTCACATATGCAGACGAATTAATCTTTGAATTTGTTTCGCTGATTTTTACTCTGTATGCACCCTCGTCTATGAATTTGGAATAGTTGCCCAGGCACCACAATCTCTTGCTTGTCACAATATCGGAATGGTCTTTATTATTGATATAAACAAGTCCGTCGGGATAAACACCGTTGGAGCAGGCTGTCCACCAATCCCATTCGGTTGCATTAAGCAAGGTCATATCGTCATAGATAATTTTTGCCATTGCAACTCCGGCATTAATGCCCTCTGCATTTGTACTGCCGTATTTTTCGAGCTCGCCTGCAATATAGTCGAATATTCCCGTATTTTTGTCCTCGTACATTTGGCAATACTCGGTTGCCTTAACTGAAATCGGCTTACCCGTTTTACTGTTTTTAATATCTGCAAGATATGATGCGCACGCTTTTTTTGTATCTGCGCTTGACCAATAGGAATGAACCGTTACGCTGTCAAAATAGCCCTTACAAAGCGAGCTTGCCCAAATAGAGTCTAAATATGATGAGAAAACGGAATCCTTGCCCTCGGCGGCGCCTGATTCAAGCATCGAGATTTTGTAGTCGTATTTTGAATTTTTGCTCTCGTTCTCCTGCTGAGCTTCTATCATATAGCAATACAGCTCTTTAATGCTTGATGTTCCGACAATATCATAATGACAGCCCTCCTGCGAAGCCCATCCGGGCACCTTATTGCCCTCGCTGTCTAAATAGTATTCATCGGTGCACCAATTAAACTGCGGCTCGTTGACAGGAGAAATATCCGTAACGCGATATCCCATATCAACAAAATGATTACCGCAGGCAATTAAATAATCTGCAAAGGGCTGAAAGTTTTTCTGTTCGATATTTTGTGTTACCTCGCCCCATGACTCGCCCTGTTCGTTATATCTTATCGTCCAGTTGCCTGCACCTCTGCCGCTTTTTGTAAGCTCCACGGGCGGAGAATTTGCAAACAGTGTAACGCGAAGGCTTGGATTGCATTTTTGTGCGATAGCAAGACAGTTTTGTGCGGCTAAATCGTTATTCCAGTTGTAAGTAAAGGCTTGCTTATTTTCGTCATAGGACTCAACAAAGCTTTCTGCGCTTTTGCCGACATCCATGGAAGCATCGCCCTGACCGCTCGAATTAACATTTGTTGAGTTATCAAAATCGGTATTCCAGGGATTTTTTGAGGAGCCTGCACCGAGATTATAGCGATAAATATTTAAGCCTATGCCCTCCTCCTTGCTGTATAGGAGCTTTATAACATCGGTTGCCTCCTCCTCGGACCATGTGCCCACCTTTTTTGCCCACCATGCACCTGACGCACCGAAGCCGTCAATGGTTTGATATTTAGTGGATTTATCGATAGTTGACACGGTAATATTTGTGTCGTCGTCGGGATAAGGATTAACCGGCGTAGTTGGGGTTGTTGGAGTTGTAGGCTGTGTAGGAGTAGTAGGATTGGTTGGTGCAACCGGCTTTGACGGGGTTGTTGAGCTTATTGCCGACGACCACGAGGAATAATAGTTTTTATCCTTATAGTTTCTGATTGCACGAACACGGATATAATATTTTGTTTTTGACTTGAGTGAGGACAGGGTTTTAGAGTTGGAGCTGACAACATAGGATTTAGGAGAGGAAAAGCTATTGCTTAACGAATACTGCACATTGTAGCTTGTTGCTCCGCTGACCTTTGCCCAAGTAACTTTTATTGAATTATATGTTTTACTTGACACCTTAAACGAGGTTGGCTTTGCGGGCTTTGTCGAAATATACACCTTAGAGGACGCAGAGGAATAAACCTTTTTCTTTTTTGAGGTTAGGTTGTATGCCTTTATGTAATATGCGTAAGACTTACCGCTTGAAAGCTTTGAATTTGTATAAGAGGTTTTCGTGGTTGAAGCAACCGTGACCGAATTCTTTGTTGAAACATTATATCTGTAAAGAGTGTATCCCTTGGCGTTTGCGGTTTTTTTCCACTTAACCGTAACAGATGTGGCTGTTGAGGTAGCCGTTGGCTTTGCCGGCTTTGACGGTTTTTTTGTAGCCGCAAAGGCAGTTAAAGGCAACGAGCATAAAGCTATGACCACGGACAAAAAAACTGCAAGAAATTTTTTCATATTTTTACACATATAATTATCCTTTCGTGTTTCTTATATCATAAATATTATACATTACGCAAAAGGAATTGACAACAATTTTTATTAAAAACAACAGTAATTTTTAATTTTGTTGAAATTCCGACACTTATCCTGTATCATATTAAATAATTTATTATAATGCTACTAACTGTGGAGGGAAAATATGAGTAATATTGATTTAACCCTAATCGACTCTGTGCTTGATGAATATGCACAGGTCAAGGGCAGTTTGATTACGATTTTGCAAAAAACTCAGGATATCTACGGCTATCTGCCAAAGCAGGCTATTGAGAAGATATCCGATAAAACGGGAATTGCCACCTCTGAAATTATGGGCGTAGGCACATTCTATACCCAATTTAGATTTGAGCCTGTCGGAAAGTATTTGATTATGCTTTGTCAGGGTACGGCCTGCCACGTAAATTCGTCGGAGCTGATACTTGAAACAATTAAGGATGAGCTTCATATCGATGACGGACAAACAACCGAGGACGGATTGTTTTCGCTTAAATGCGTAGCGTGTCTCGGCTGCTGCTCGCTTTCTCCCGTTATGATGATTAATGATGACACCTACGGAAGTCTTACCCCTGACAAGACAAAGAAAATTTTGAAGGAATTAAGGGAGGCGGCACTATGAGAATAGTTATAGGTGAAGGCTCCTGCGGTATTGCAGCCGGAGCAGAAAAGGTACGAAAGGCTTTAGCATCTCTCGACATCGGCGAAGCAAGGCTTGACATCGCAGGCTGTATAGGTATGTGCTACCTTGAGCCTATTGTGGATATATATGACGACGACAGGCTGATAAGGCTTGTTAAGGTTCAGGAGAGCGACGCACAGGCTATTGCAGAATATGCAAGAACAAAGGATTTAAGCCTAATAGAAAAGCTGATTGTAAGCGAGGAGGACAGCGAATTTCTTTCCAAGCAAACAAGAATTGCTTTAAGAAGATGCGGTATCATCAACCCCGAAGAAATTTCGGCATTTATCGAGGCAGACGGATATACTGCATTAAAAAAATGCTTAACCGAGCTTACTCCCGAAGAGGTTATTGAGACAATCAAGGTCTCAGGCTTGGCAGGCAGAGGCGGAGCAGGCTTCCCCACCTGGTTTAAGTGGAATGCGGCTCGCCAGAGCGAAGGCGATGTAAAATATTTAATATGTAATGCCGACGAGGGTGACCCGGGTGCGTTTATGGACAGAGCTGTAATAGAGTCTGACCCGCACACGCTTATTGAGGGTATGCTTATAGGCGCCTATGCCATCGGTGCACAGCATGCCGTTGTGTATGTAAGGGCAGAATATCCCCTTGCAATAAAAAGATTAAATAAAGCTATTGAACAGGCAAGCGAGCTGGGATACATAGGAAGCAATATTTTCGGCACGGACTTTAGCTGTGATTTTACCATCAAGGCAGGCGCAGGTGCGTTTGTATGCGGTGAGGAAACAGCGCTGATAGAATCGCTTGAGGGCCACAGAGGTATGCCCCGTCTTAAGCCGCCTTTCCCTGCCGCATCAGGCTATTGGCAGAAGCCGTCAAATATCAACAATGTTGAAACCTTTGCAAATGTTTCGTGGATAATAAACAACGGCGGTGAGGCCTTTGCTTCAATGGGCACGGAGGGCTCTAAGGGCACAAAGGTATTTGCCGTTACAGGCAAGGTTAAGCGTAGCGGACTTGTTGAAATACCTATGGGTAAAACGCTTCGTGATGTAATCTTTGACATCGGCGGAGGTATGAAGGGCGACAGATCCTTCAAGGCTGTGCAGATGGGCGGTCCGTCAGGCGGCTGTATTCCTGCCGAGCTTATCGACACTGTAATTGATTATAAGGCACTCGGCGCAACGGGAGCAATTATGGGCTCGGGCGGTATGGTTGTTATGGACGAGAGCACCTGTATGGTGGGAATGGCAAAATTCTTCCTTGACTTTACCGCAAAGGAAAGCTGCGGAAAATGTATTCATTGCAGAATAGGCACAACAAGAATGCTTGAAATGCTAACAAGAATTACAAAGGGCGAGGGCAAAGACGGAGATATCGAGCTTCTTGAGGAGCTTTGCTATTCCATTAAGGACGGCGCTCTGTGCGGATTAGGTCAAACTGCGCCAAACCCTGTGCTTACAACAATAAAATATTTCAGGGACGAATATATCGCTCATATTCAGGACAAAAAATGTCCTGCGGGTGAATGCTCGGAGCTTATCGAATACAAAATTAACGCAGACAACTGCAAGGGCTGTACATTATGTGCAAGAAACTGTCCGGTAGATGCTATCTCGGGTTCAGTTAAAAATCCGCACATTATTGATGCGGACAAATGCATCAAATGCGGTAAATGTTACAGCTCGTGCAAATTCAATGCTATTGAGAGAGTTTAGGAAAGGAGGAGCGGATATGATAAATTTAACAATTAACGGTAAAGCCATCACGGTTGATGACGGCACAACAATATTAAATGCTGCCAGACAAAACGGAATTTATATTCCTACACTCTGCTATGACGACGCCGTAAAGGTTTACGGTGCCTGCGGATTATGTGTTGTAGAGGCAGAGGGTATGCCAAAGCTGCTTCGTTCCTGTTCTGCAAAATGCACGGAGGGTATGGTGATTAACACCGAAAGCGACAGAGTTGTTCAATCGAGAAAGGTTGCAATGGAGCTTCTTATGTCTGCCCACGACGGCGACTGTATAGCTCCCTGCCAGCTTAACTGTCCTGCAAGAACCGATTGTCAGGGATATGTTGGATTAATTGCAAACGGAAAGTATGATGATGCAATTAAGCTAATCAAAAACAAAATTGCTTTGCCTGCATCCATAGGCAGAGTTTGTCCGCACCCCTGTGAAAAGGCGTGTAGGAGAGCAAATGTTGAAGAGCCTATCAACATAGCACAGCTTAAGGCTTTTGCGGCAGATTTGGATTTGAATAAGGAAAGCTATCTTCCTCAAATGAAGAAAAAAACAGGCAAAAGGGTAAGCATTGTCGGAGGCGGTCCTGCCGGCTTGACGGCAGCATATCAGCTTGCAAGGCTCGGTCACGAGGTTGTTATCTATGATATGATGGAAAAAATGGGCGGTATGCTCCGCTACGGTATTCCTCAATACAGACTTCCAAAGGAGGTTTTGGACAGAGAAATTGCGATAATAGAGAAAATGGGCGTTAAGATGATTAACGGCAGGAAGCTTGGCGTAGATTTCACCATTGAAGGCTTAAGAGCAGAAAGCGACGCAGTTATCGTTGCTGTCGGTGCGTGGAAATCGGGCTCTATGAGAACTCAGGGTGAAGAGCTTAAGGGTGTTTACGGCGGTATCGATTTCCTAAGAAGCGTCATCAAGGGCGAGCCTGTTGAAATCGGCGAGAGGGTTGCTGTCTGCGGCGGCGGTAATACTGCTATGGACGCCTGCAGAACTGCTGTAAGGCTCGGCGCAAAAGAGGTTTATGTTGTTTACAGAAGAACAAGAAACGAGATGCCTGCCGACAGGCTTGAAATTGACGAGGCCGAGGAAGAGGGCGTAATCTATAAATTTCTCACAAACCCTATTTCATTTAATGAGGAAAACGGCAGGGTTGGCTCGGTTACGCTTCAGGTTATGGAGCTTGGCGAGCCTGACGCATCGGGCAGAAGAAGCCCTGTTGCAGTTGAAGGCAAAACGGAGGAAATTAAGGTTGACAGCGTAATAGTTGCCATAGGTCAAAAGCTTGTACAGGAGGATGTAAAGGAGCTTGAGCTGACGGAGAGAGGCAACATAAAGGCTGATATTGATACATTTGAAACAAATATCGAGGGTGTATTTGCCATAGGTGACGCCACAAACCGCGGAGCATCAATTGCTATTGAAGCCATCGGCGAGGCAGACAGATGCGCTAATGCTATTGACGCATATCTCAACGGCATAGAATTTGAAAAGAGAACGCCTTATATCAGCAGACGCGACGAGGAGCTTATTGATTATTCTGCAAAGGAAAAGGCTCCGAGACAAACGGCAAGGGTTTTAGATGCCGATTACAGAAGAAGCTGCTTTGACGAGGTAAGCCTTGGCTTAACCGAGGAGGAAGCAAAAACGGAAGCCGAAAGATGTCTTGAATGCGGATGCAAGGAATATTACAAATGCAGACTTCTTAATGTTGCACAGAGATATGACATCAATCCTGCAAGATTTAAGGGTGAAATGCCGCAAAAATACACGGCAAATTCTAACGAATTTATTGAGAGAAACAGCGCAAAATGTATTCTCTGCGGTCTTTGTGTAAGAGCGTGCAGGGAGGTTATGGATATCTCTGCCATCGGACTGCTTGGCAGAGGCTTCAAAACCGAGGTATCCCCTGCCTTCTCATTGCCGCTTGACCAAACAAAATGCAACAACTGCGGTATGTGCGTAAGCCTTTGCCCGACGGGTGCATTAACAGAAAAAGCACATCTTAAAAAGCAGGTTCCGCTTGAAGAAACATATCAGATAAAGAATATAGATATCAACGGCAGGTCCGCCGAGGTTATCGTTGCATACTATAACGGCGAGAAAATCCGCGTTATTCCAAACGATGACGCTTCAAGAAACAGCGGCTTAACAAGAAAAGAATTGTTTGAGCTTGTATAACAGGATTTCAATGCGATAAACAACAAAAAATCAGCCATAGTAACCTATGGCTGATTTTTTGTTGTAGTAAATATTATTCCTTTATCGGTTCAACCTCAAAGGCAAAGGTAAGAGGCTTGAGATATCCGAAATCAATCAAATGCTCCTTTGACGGAATAGGTCCGCAGCTTCCCGAGCCTGTTCCTCGAACAAAGCCGTCAATAGCAGTAAAGGTTGTGCTTGTATCAGGCAAATCCTCTATATGCTTTGCCTTTTTAAGCTGTTCGAGTGTGAAATGGTTTGCATTGAAATTAATATATCTGTCAAGCGAAGTAAACTTAAATCCTGTTGCGTTTTCGCTTCTAAGAATACCGTAACGAACATCTCCTCGGTTGCCCGAATCCTGTGGCTTTATGTATTTATGCGCCATTTTGCTGACGGTTGTTTCATAAACACCAATTGGAGAATGCTCCTTAAAGTCGGAATAATTTTCCTTTGGTCCTCTGCCGTAATACTCAACCCTTTCAAAGCCTTCGGGAAGCTCGCAATGAACTCCGAAGCGAGGAAGCTGGTCGGTGAGAGGACAAACCTTTTTGAGAGTAGCGGTAATTATCATCTTACCGTCGCTTGCAAAGGAATAATTAACCTCTGCCCTTGCAAGAACAAATATACCCCTTGTTACAAAATCGTAAACCGTGCTTACGCATTTAACGCCGTTTATACTTTTAACATTACAGGAGACAAGCCTTGCGCTTGAACAGTCAAGACCGATAATTTTCCAGAAAATAACCATATACTGATCATTATCAAGTCTGCCTCTGTAAATATGAGGAACAAAGCCGCTCATATTGTCAAGAGGAGCGGTATTCAGATATTCGTTGCCGTTAACGATATAGCTTACAAGACCTTTCTTTTTATCAAAAACAGCCTTTCCGTTTTCAAAGGAAACGCATATTTTATCGGCGCTTTCACTGATATCCGCACAGTCGAAGGATGATGATAACGGCTTAATTTCGGCAACAAAAACAGTCACCTGCTCAACTGCAATTTCTCTTTCGGTGTTTTTGTCTGTGTAAATAAAGTTTACAAAAACATCGGAGTCCTTATTTTCGAGCTTATCGGAATTGATTTTTATTTTCTTTTTAGTCTGCGGATTAATTACAGAGGAAATTTTTCCCTTTTCAGCAGCTTTACCGTTGATGATTATTTCATAGGAAATATCAATATCCGAGCTGTCCTTAAAGCATCTTGTATTTTTAAGGGCAAACATACGCTCGCCGAGATATTCGGCTCTTATAGGTCTGTAACAAGCCTTCATTTCGAGAGCGCCGCTTGACGGTCTGCGGTCGGGATAAAACAATCCGTCAACGCAGAAATTACCGTCGTGGATAGGCTCGTTATGGTCGCCGCCGTAGGTCCACTTGTATTTTGCATTTTCGTCGTAAACGCTATGGTCTGCCCATTCCCAAATGCATCCGCCCATAAATTGATTTGAGGAATAGAAAAGATTTACATATTCTTCAAGTCCGCCGGGACCGTTGCCCATTGCGTGAGCATACTCGCATTGGAAGAAGGGCTTGCCCTTATACTTATTTCCTGCCGTACCCTTTAGAATTTTTCTCATTAAATCCTGAGTGCCGTACATTCTTGATACAACATCATAAGCCCAGCGCTTACTGCGTATTGCACCCTCGTAATGAACGGGAATTTCGGGATTTACGCTCTTGAGATAGTCGTAGCATTCGTCCTGACATTTGTATCCGCCCGACTCATTTCCAAGGCTCCACATAGTAATTGAAGGGTGGTTCTTATCCCTTTCGTACATTCTGTACACTCTGTCAACATAGTGGGAAGCCCATCTTGTATCGTTGCTGAGTCTGTTGGGGTTATATGTACTGTGCGGAACGGCATAAAATCCGTGAGTTTCGATATCTGCCTCATCAACCACATAAAGTCCGTACATATCGCACATAGTTAAAAATGCAGGGTCCGGAGGATAGTGGGAGGTACGAACGGCATTGCAGTTGTATTCCTTCATCAGCTTTATGTCAAGCTCCAAATCATCAAGCGAAACGGCATAGCCCTTTGTCATATGGGTATCGTGGTGATTAACTCCGAGCATCTTGATAGGCTTGTCATTAAACAGGAATACATCACCGTCGATTTTTACATCCTTAAATCCGATATATGTGCGAATTGCCTCCTGAACCTTATCTCCGTCCTTAAGAACAATGCTAACCTCATATACAACCGGATTTTCGGCGTTCCACTCATCAGGAGTTAATGCTTTTATTTCTGTTTCCTTAACCTCCGACAAGGTTGTATTGAAAAGAGAGTCGGATGAAATTTCCACAACGGAATCGGCAGAAAATTTTCCATCAACGGATATTTTCAAATCATATGAGCCGTCGGTATTCTTCTTTGGTCTGAAAAGAAAA
Organism: Eubacterium sp.; assembly: GCA_051881135.1. GTDB lineage: Bacteria > Bacillota > Clostridia > Oscillospirales > Acutalibacteraceae > Eubacterium_R. Next base: position 12,326 of record JBJEPH010000028.1, on the reverse strand, counting down.
TCGGTTATATAGCTATCCTTGTGAGAAATAATATACACATCTCTGAAAATGCCGTTTTCACGGAACATATCCTGACATTCGAGATATGTGCCGTTGCTCCATTTATAAACAACTGCCAAAATCTCATTTTCGCCGTTATTGAGATATTTTGTAATATCAAATTCGGCTGTGTTGTGGGAGCCCTCGGAATAGCCGACATATTCACCGTTTACATAAACGGCAAGCGCTCCTGCCACGCCCAAAAATGTTAATACTCTGTGAGCGTCGGCATTTTCTATGCTGACATTTTTTCTGTATATTCCCACAGCCACATCCTCAGGAATATAGGGAGGCTTTTTGGGGAACGGATAACGGGTATTTATGTAGGCAATTTGGTCGTAGCCTGTTCTCTGCCAGGTGCACGGAACGGAAATTTTATCAAAATCCGTGCTGTCGGTATCAAGGCTTTCAGGTATATTGCTTAATTTGTCAAAATACTTAAAATCCCATTCTCCGCTCAACATTAATATTCTGTCGGAAAGATATCTTTCGGTTTTATAATCTGTTTTCTGTACGGATTTTTCGTTTGAAAACGGAATAAAATAGCTCCTTGCAGGCATTTTATTCTGCTCAAAAATTGAAAAATCGGTATGTAGGTTACGATAAATACTATACTTCATTGCTTTGCTCCTTTATCTCAAATTTAAAGCGGGCATTATCCTCGTACCACAACGGGAAATTTGTTCCCCACACATTGTTATGAAGCACATAGGAAATTCCGTCCTTTTCGATGCTTTCAAGCTGATTGTCAAATTCCAAAATTTTTCCTCTGCCGGGTGAAAGCACGGGCGAATCATAATTTGAAATGCTGTAACTGTTTTTACCTGTTTTAAGAGATGATGCATAGACTGCGTGTAGGTTTCTTGAACCCATAGAAGCCACATCATACGGGTTAATTATATCGTCAATTTTTCTAACCCTAAATTCTCCCTTTGCAGGGAAAAGATGCATATATAAAGCCTCTGTCAGCCTGCTTGCATCCTTGCCGAACCAGGACAAATCAATCCTTAATCCTCTATCACTGAGATTATATACGACTTGAATTATTCTCGGTGCGCCAAGCTCATCACATAGCTTCTTATCACATTTTAAATCAACATATACCTTGGGATTATTTATGTCGGAGTCGTCTAAAGCCGACCTGTCAACTCTGTATTGATATCTGCCGACAGGATATTTTCCCTTAACATACTTTAGCAAGGGCCTTGCAAAATCTCCGATAGCCCATCCCTGTGTCTGCTTCAAATTTCTTGTGTAGTGATTAAGCCAAAAATCGTAATCCTTATGTGAATATGAGTGATATTCGGCTATCGGATTGTCATTTTCTCTGACAACCTCATCACCGTCGCAGGTAAGGTGTCCTATTCCGCCGTGGCTGTTAAGCCTCAGGCTCCATTTTCCGCAGGAAATTTCGCAAGCCAAGGGATTTTTACCGTTTTCAAATTCATAGGGCTTAGAGGGACGAAGCTCTGCTAAGGCGTTCTCTGCTTCAGCCCTGTGACTTTCGTTAAGGTACGAAACAGCCTTTGTAATATAGTCACGCTGTTCTGCCCAGCTTTTTTCTATAACCCTATATGAGCCGTTCTGATGCTTTTTGCTTAAGCGTCCGAGAACAACTAAAATATTTTGAGGGAAATTACGGAAAGGATGTCTTAAAACAACATTATCTTTTTGTCTTGCGGCTTTGAAATCCGCCTTAAGATAATGCTCATAATCCGCAAAATACGTTTTCATATCCATACCGCAGGTGTGCTCGGCAATGCAAAGCAGATTATCGGTAAAGCCGATATACTCTTCGCTTTCTTTTTGCATTGTTCCGTCTGCAAGCCATTTACGCTTTAAACACATAAGCTCGCGCAGTGCGGCTGATTTGTAAGGGTCGGAAGCGCTTCCGTGAATCCAGGTATCTCCTATCTCGCCCTCATATACAGGAAGCCTGTCGCGAACCTCCCAAATAATTTCGGCATAATCGTCAAGAGAGCCTGCCTCAACCTCATAATCGGGAAATTCGTTTTGTATTTTATCAAGCTTAGCCAAAACCTTTTCGGGTGACGGCGCTCCGTGATTATCGAGGGTATGGTCAAAATATAATACCTCATCTACAAGCTCGCTTTTAAAGGCTCCGCCGTAGTCGCCCGAATATATAACAACAACCTCGTGTTCACCGCTTTTCCATAAGAAGCAATCGGGAACCTCGGGCAATGCAGATGCGCCGTTAACACCGATATGTAAAAGCTTAATTCCGTGCTGTGCAAGTAATTTAACTATGCCCCTTGTGTGTCCGGGAACATCTGTCATTTTTGCCGCAACGGTTTTTCTGCCTCTGATTTCGTCAATCATATCTACAATTGAAAGACCGTAATCAAGAGTGTCGCGGTCAAGAAGCTCCGTATGGGTAGTAAACGGATATGCGTGTGCAACAATGTCGCCCTTTTTAATTGCATTTACAAGCCTTTGCCTTTGCTCGTCGGTGCCGTTTTCGAGCGCCTCCTTCAAAATCCATGAGCCTGTGGTCCAAACAAAGCTTTTTTTATTTGGCTTATTAACCCTTTCGGCAAGGTCAACTGCACTTGGAATGAATGTGTCAATATATTTCTTTCTTATTACCTCGGCATAATCCGTAAAGCCTAAATCCAAATGTGTTTTGGAAACTACAAATACTTTTTTCATATTTAGCTACTCCGATTAAAAAAATAACTTAAAAAAGCTCTCCGGTTTGAACATTAAATTTCAAAATCCTGTCAACATTATTTTCCGTATATTCGGTCTCCATAATGTTCTTTTCCACAAACTCTGCACGCTTAACGACGATATCCTTTTTTGAGAAAACATCATATAATACCTCAAGCTTGTCGGCATTATATTCGTCAGTGTTATCGGAAATGAAAAGTAAGCTGCCGAAAATCGAATTAATTTTTGCAAGCAGCCTTCTCTGTTCAAAGGTTGTTTTAATATTGGTATCACGCAGTAGGAATACATCGGGATCGTTCATCCAAGCTCTGCCGTCCAAATGGCGCCTGAAAATGCTGTTGCAAACTGCGTGCGGAGTTGAAACATCCTCTCTGATTGCATGCTTTCTGGGCTTCCAATTAAGCGCAATATCCGAGCCTATACGGCAGTAATCAACCTTGCCGAAGGCAGGCATCAACGGAACGCCGCAGCCTAAAATCAATTTGTCGCCGCAGCACTCGCGAAGAAGGTCCATAGCATCGCACATTATTTCTCCACGCGTTTTATTGTGCATAGGAAGCACACAGGCACCGTAAAGGAAATCAAGCTTAACCAAATCGTAGCCCCATTCATTAAGTACGGTATCAAACACATGCTTTATATAAGCACGGGCTTCCTCGTTATAAATGTCAAGGGAATAAAAGCCTCCCCAGTTATGTCCTGTTTTATACGGCTTGCCCTTTTCGTCCTTGATAAACCAATCCTTATGCTCTTTAAAGAGGTATGAGCTCGGAACACCTGCAAACGGTGCAAGCCACAAACCTGCAATAAATCCCTTAGAATGAATATCATCGGCAATTTTTTTCATACCGTCGGGGAACTTTTTACTATCGGTTATCAGCCAATCTCCTACTGCTCGTTGATAGCCGTCGTCAATTTGGAAGCAATCAATTTTTGTGTCAAGCTTTGAGATGCTGTTTAGGTCGCGATTTACATCGTCCTGTGTTATGGAGCCGTAATAATTGTACCAGGTTGTATAGCCGTTTCTTTTTTTGGTTTCACGGCATACAACACCCATCTGTGAAAAATATGTATCAAAAGCGCTTTCGTATTCATCGGAAATACGGGTAAACGATAAAAGCTCTGTTTCCTGTGTAAAGGTTACGCCCTCAAGCTCCTTAGATACCGTAACACTGCTGTTATTTACATCAAATGTTACAACGGTATATCCGCTGTGCTCATCAAGGGAGGCAAATAAATCGATATCGCTTCCCCTTCTTACATAGCCGTATGACCAGCCGTAAAAAACGCCGGTATTGCGCGGAAACTTATGAAACAGATTATCGCCAGATTTGCTCATACCGATATGCTTCATAGGTGATTTTGTAACCAAAAACTCAGTAAGCGCCGATTGCTCGCTCATTTTTTCATTAATGCGGTATTCAAGGCTGTCGGTCCAGCTTTGATAGCCGTTTACAAATATCCTGTCGTTCTGCTCGAAGGCATAAGGATATTTTACGGAGAAATCGTTGATTTTAATAGCGGTTTTCGGACAAATCGAAACATAAAGCATTTGATTTTCTTTTTTTACCTTCAAATCAAAATGCTCGGTATTAAGCGAATTTGCCGTATAACCCTGACCGTTTGCCTCGTATTTAATTCTAAATGAGATGCTCATATTTTGCCCTCCGATATATCAGTACAATTTTTATTATTCTGCCAAATGAATAACAGCCTTTTGATTAATTTTCAAATTCTCGGAATAATGAAGCTCGGGAATTTTAAGATTTATTCCCTCGCCCTCCCTCTCTATAATAACAGAAAGCTCTTTGCCTGCATAGAAAAATTTTTCTATGCTGAAATTATTCCATTTATCCGGCAGGCAAGGCTTTAATTCAAAGGAGCTAAAGCTAATAGGTCTGAAGCCTGCGACACCCTCGGTAAATATTCTAACATATAGGGCGCTTTCGGCAGAAAGGTGTGCTGCATTGCCCTCCGGAAATGCCTCAACGGGATACGGCACATGCTCTCCGAGCAAGCGCTCCTGCGTATATTCCGTCAAATAATCAAGCGCCTCGTTTGCAAAGCCGGCATAAAACAATCCCCTTAATGCATAAAGCAGTGAGCGGTCCCAAAAGGTCTTTTCTCCGCTTCTTGTAAGCAGACCGCAGGGCTGTTTTAGCCTTGATGATTGCAGTGCCGACAATGTACCGTCTGCTCTGTCAAAAATACCGACGGTTAACGGCAGACATATCCAGCTTCTTAAATTTGTTTCCTCAGCACAGTAGCGATATGTATCAAAGCCCTCAACATTACATTCAAAATACGAGGAAATGCCCTCTCTTATTTTTTCAGCAAAAAGCAGGTATTCCTCTGCCCTCTCGTTATTTTCAAGCTCTTTTTCGATATAGTGCATAGAGATAAAGGCGTCGTATGAAATTACGGCAGTGGATAGGTTTGCCCTTCCGCTTTCAAAGCGGTTTTCAAGCTCATCGCTGTCGCTTTCAATTACGCCGTTCGAATTCATTTTGCTCATAATATATGAACAGCATTTTTCAAGCTCGGGCAAATATTTTAATGCATTTTCTCTGTCGCCCGTTGTCAGAAGATAACGGGCAAAGCCGTAAACAAACATTGAGCTGTCGCCACGATCTCCCGCACCGTGCCAATAATCCTCACCTTGAGCGATTATGCTTGTATATACCGCCTCTTTGTCGGAGGCTAATTTTGAATAAAGCCCATAGCAATTTAAGCTTTGCTCCTGTGCAACATCATAGCCAAGATATGCAAACATCGGATTTGCGTACTCACATTGGTCGTTTGTCCACAATGCCGCATAGTAGTTACCGCCTCCTGGAGAATGCATCAAACCGTTCTTGGTCATAAATATGCTTTCGCTTGCACGGATTTTTGCAAACTGAATTTCCCTGTTTATTGTATCACAGGGAGTAGTTATTTTGAGTCGGTTATTGCTTTCTTCAATAAATTTCAGTCGTTTTGACTTAGCAATGCGGATTTCGTTTAACGATAATTCCTCTGCGCCGTACACAATATACAGTTTGTGACTGCCTTTACGCAGAGCAAGACTGTTTTTGTTGCTTAAAGGCTTATCGTCAAAATAAGCCTTTGCAGTCAGCGTTACCGTTTCATCACCGTCCAAAAAGACAGAGTATATCCTTTTGCTTCGATTTACATTTTTTATGCGAATATTACTGTCTTCAGGGCAGTTGAAGGTGATTTCCTCAATCAACGCCTTTTTATCGGGTGCAACATAAAGCATACGGATTATATCCGTTTGGTCGGCAGTTGACGAAAGCCGTAAAATACCGTTAAAGAATATATCGTTTGTTTTTTCTCTTTTGCCGTTTATGACGATATCGGGAGCTTTAAAAACAAACGTAAGCGAAGCCTGCGTATTATTAGGAAATGTTCTTAAGGTAGGAAAAATTACGCATCTGTATATTTGTGAATTTCGCTTATCGTCCACCTTATAGCTGATGATGGATGAGCAAAAAAGCCCGGACATTTCCACATGATTTGAATGAGGCTTAAAAGCCTTTTCGGTAAAATCGGATTTTATACCGTCTTGATACAGGCTATATCGCCTGTTTCCCGCAGTTTTGGTATTGATAATAGACCATACGGGAAATCTTATCGGCTTTAAATACGGCAGTTTCATACTATCACTCCAAAAATAACTATGCGTCAGTTGGCAAAGAAGTTTAGTTTAAATCAATATTTATATAGCCTTCGCTTTCCTCTCCCCAGCTGTCAACTGCATAAATCTTATAGTTATGCTTTCCGCTTTTGGGAGCGTCGAGCTCGAGCTCAACGGTTTTGGTCATTTTGTCAATTCCGTTATAGTAATCGCTGAAAAACAGCTTTTCATCCTTATCATCAATTACTACCTTGTAAGAGTGAACAAAGTCATCGTCAGTTCCGGCAGTAAAGGTTAATACAACCTTGTCACCGTTAACGGCAGCTTTGCCCGTTGTTTCTGTAATAACAGGTGCTTCATTGCTTTTTGCTCTGTTTTCAAAGCTGTATTTGCCGTTATTTTCATAAGGCAACTGCAAGGTCCAAAGCATATCCTCTTTATTTTCGGTGCCCATATCACTGCCATCAAAGCTTATGCGATGAATTTGAATTTCATCATCTGTAAATTCCATAATATAACCCATTGGGTTTTTGTCTGCCTCGGGAGGAATAGTTCCGTTTTCCTTGCCTGTTTCAAGCTCTATATAGGAAAGCGATTGAGTTTGAATAACTGTATATTCACCCTGCCAGATTGTTCGTTCATCAAGTGCCGAATAATGAGAATGACCGCCGAAAAGAACGACATTCGGGTATTTTGAAAGCACATCGTTAAGTGAGCTGTCGCCCCATTCATCACTGCCGTAGCAGGTATCCTTGGGTTGATTGTGAGTTGTAACAAATATAGGCTTGCCGTTTGAATCCTTGCTTGCGGCTTCAAGCTCCTTTTCAAGCCATCTTGTTGTCAAAACATAATCTCGTTTCATCATTCCGCAGTTTGGTGACGCACCGATAAAATGATAGCCGTTAACAACATAATGCGTCCAGGGAGATTCGTTCATTACTGTCTTAAAGGCTTTTATATGGTTTACTGCTGTTGCGGCATCCTTGTTCCAAAAATCGTGGTTGCCCATAACCGTTTGAATAATCGGCCTGTTTTCACCAAAAACATCATTGATAGTGTTGTTGTAGGTTTCAAAGGCAAAATAAGTTCCCAAATCGCCTATATCACCTGCAAATAAAATCATATCTACACCGTTATTTTTCATAGCGGTTAACGCGTCTTTAAGATGCTTAAGATAAAGGTCATTGTCCTTTAACGCTTCCTCTGTCGGAGGAAGCTGAGTATCAGAGATAACGCCAACCTTAAAGGCTTCATTTTCTGTTGTGAATTCCTTAACATCGGTTTTGCCGATAATGATTTTATCGCCAAAGGCATATAAGCTGCCTACTCCGATGCCTAAGGCTAATACAACAACAAGAACTATTGATATAACAGCAATCATAATTTTTTTACCCTTTTTCATATTATTTCACCTCTGATTCCTGTGCTAATGCATTAAGCTCTTCAATCTCTCTTCTCTGCTTTTCCTCACGGAATGCCTTGAGCTTCGCTTCCTGTCCCTTTTCGTCAAACTTATAGAACAGCATCGGTATAATTTGAAGAATAAGACCGATTGCACCAAAGGCTGTAAGCATAAAGAAGATTACATTAAGCAGGGTTGTATAGTTTACACCGCCGATAATGCTTGCCTGAGTTGTGCTTTCAATTAACGGCTTTGCAAGATTATTCGTAATCTTAGTCATAACATCTGCATCGTAGCCGTAGGAGTCAACAATATTGAGCATTAATACGTTAAATACGGCTATTGCAATTTTATTGATAAGGCTTCTGAATGAGAAAACAGTGCCCTCAAGTCTTTTGCCTGTTCTCATTTCGATATCATCAACAACATCAGAGAACATTGCAACCAAAAGAACCGTCATAATACCAACAGGGAAATTGGTGAAGAAACGAAGTATTGTGTAGGTAATTGCACCTGCAACGGTGTTATAAGGAACAACCCAAACACCTACAACAAAGCAAATAATATCTGCAAAAATACCGAATATGGAAACTCCTATCCACAAGGTCTTTTTGTCCATTTTCTTTAAGAAAACGGGAACAAGAGCCATTGAGAGCATATATGAAATACCGCTTCCGATTTGAAGCAGAGGAGTAAGCAAGCCCTCGCTTGTAAGCTGAATTGAAATGCCGAAGGTGTTATAAATCCAGTTGCATAAATCGTCAATCGGAATAACGCCTGCGCAATTCCACTTTGCAAAATAAGGCAGGAACATAGCACCCATATTTACAATGGCAGAGAAGAATGCGGCAATAACAAGGCAAACAAATTTCTTATCCTTAAAGACAATTGCCAAGCCTTCGCTGTACTTTTCCTTTTTAGGCGGAATATAGATTTTTTCCTTTATACCAAAGCCGGACAAAAACATCGGTATTCCACCGAGTGCGGCAAAAATAAGTGCGGCACCGAAATAGCCCATCTTCTGATTTTCTCTGCCCCAGAAGCCTGCAACCGTGAAAAACAGAACGGACGGAAGAACTGTTCCGAGAGAGCCGATAATATTACTGAATGAAATTGCCTTTACACGCTTTTTATCCTCGGGGAATACCAGCGGAGTTAAGCCCTGATAAGGGATATCAAGCGCTGTATAAACCGTGTAATAAATAAGATATGCAACAATGGCAAAAGCAAAATTACCCTTTTGTCCGAAGTTTACAGGGGCAAACAAAAGCGCCGTTACAAGAATAACGGGAAAGGACATCCAAAATATGTACGGACGGCATTTACCCATTTTTGTGTGCGTTTTGTCAACAATCATACCCATCATCGGGTCGTTGATTGCGTCCCAAATTCTCGTTACGGACAGGACAACGGCTGCCATCTTCAGCGACAATCCGAGAACATCTGTGAAATACATATTAAGCGCCGTGCCGATTACGGAATAAATTGTGCTCATTCCGAAGGGCAAAAGCGAAAAAATAAGTATTTCTTTTGTTGTACTGTTTTTTAGCTTGTTACTCATAATTTTTTTCTCTCTTTCTGAAATATCCGTATTTATCAATAAGAAGCTTAAAGCCCTTTATCATACTGCCTATGTAATCGTCCGACACCTCAAATTTGGGAACTGCATAGGATGGCAGATTCTTTATTGCAGAATTAAAAATAGAATTAAACTGCTTTTGACTGTCAGACTGATAAAACACTATTATCTCGGGATTTGTACATATAATTACATTTCGAACGATTTTGGCAAAATACCCGACGCCCTTAATGCTTTTTCTTATATCATCAAAATAGCTTACCTCACCGGCAAATCCTGAAAAGCCTTCAACCACACGACCGTTTATCATTTCACCTACGCCGATACCGTTATGGCCGAACTGCATAGTAGAAATATTATTAATTCCCCTACTGCTTTCGCCTATAACGGTTAGCTTCATATCGTTTTGCACGATAACATTCAAATCATATCTGCTTTCGATATCGCCTTTTATATCAAAGCCGTTCAATCGCGGATTATAATACCAGTCAAGAATTACACCGTCCTTAACGATACAGGACAGGGAAAGACAAATTGTGCCGATATTATACTTTCTTATATATGAGTCAACGCTTGTGTAAAAGCAATTGAAAAAGCCGTTCATTTCAAAATATTCAGAGCTTTCGTCAACAAGCTCATAATTGAAATTATATGCCTTACAGAGCAAATTCTTGTTATCAATGAACACCATTAAAAAGTACTGATACTCGGGATTGAGCAAATATCGGCTTGCCTTTCTGCCGCCTGTTGAGTCGGCAATGTCACTCTTTATAATCATTGAGTAATCCATAGCCTGCTGAACACATTTTTTTACCGTAGTAAGTCCGCCCTCGGTTTTTTCAGTGAGCCGGGACAGTGTGCATACCTGTTCGCTTCTCAACACCTGCAGAATATCGGCAATATTTTTATTTCTAATATTTTTCAATGTATCCTGCTCAAGCAAAATAATCCCTCCGAACCTTTTAACACAGGGTGTCATAAGGATTATACACTCTATATTTGTCTTTGTCAATCAATAACAAAATAAGAAACTTATATCGTGTTTTTGTCTATAAAGTTGGTGAAAACAAAAGCCGTGAATTATCGAAAAAACGGTAGTTCACGGTTTATATTTTGGTATAGGCTCAAATATGCAAATTGAGTATTTTTGTAATCTCAGACAAATGAGAAATTTGATAATCGACCTTAACAGGCTTATTTATCGGATTATGCTTTGGATTATACCAGCAGGTTTTTATTCCCATATTATTTCCGCCCTTGATGTCACTTGTGAGCGAATCTCCTACAATGATAATTTCATCGGTGCTCTGTGCGTCAATATGCGTCATTACATAATCAAAAAAGTTTTCGGACGGTTTTTCAAAGCCCACCTCATCGGAAATAAAAATTCCGTCAAAAATTTTTGAAAAGCCCGACTTGAATAATTTTTCGGTTTGCACATTATAAGCACCGTTTGTAACGGCATACTGCTTATAATTCTTTGACAGAGCCTTTAACAGATTAAGGGAATCGTCGATATAAACGATGGTATCGGTAAGGCGGCTTTCATAATATACACAAAATTCTTCGGGAGTAACGGAATTAATGTTATGCAGGCTTAAAAATTCTTCAAACCTGCCGATAAGAGCTTCCTTTTTTGTATATTCCCCTCTTTCGAGTCCCTCCCAATATTTAAGGTTAACGGCAGAATACTGCTCAATAAGCTCATCACTGCACTCGCCCAAGCCAAAATGCCTGTATGCGCTTTTCATAGCTGATGATTGGGATGCGAGAAAATCGAGTAAGGTTCCGTCAACATCCCACAGTATTGTTTTTATCATAAATTAATCTCCAATTCTACGGGACAATGGTCGGAGCCTAAAATGTCGGTATGAATCTTTGCGTCCACCAGCTTATCATCGAGTGATTTTGAGGTAATGAAATAGTCAATTCTCCATCCTGCATTTTTTTCTCTTGCCTTAAACATATACGACCACCAGGAATAAGCGCCTGTCAAATCGGGATAAAAATATCTAAACGTATCGGTAAATCCGCTTTCAAGAAGCTCTGTCATTTTACCGCGTTCCTCATCGGTAAAGCCTGCATTGTGATGGTTTGACGACGGATTTTTGAGGTCTATTTCCTTATGAGCAACATTTAAGTCGCCGCAGAAAATAACCGGCTTATCCTTTGCAAGCTCGTTGACATAGGTTCTGAAAGTGTCCTCCCACTCCATACGGTAATCAAGACGGAGAAGCTCACGCTTTGAATTAGGCACATAAACGGTTGCAAAATAGAAATTCTCAAACTCGAGGGTAATCAGCCTGCCCTCTTTGTCGTGCTCTTCAATGCCCATTCCGTACTTAACGGAAACGGGCTTTCTTTTTGAAAAAACGGCAGTTCCCGAATAGCCCTTCTTTTCGGCATAGTTCCAATATGCATAATATCCCTCGGGCGCAAAATCTATCTGTCCCTCCTGAAGCTTTGTTTCCTGAAGGCAGAAGATATCTGCGTCAATGCTATAAAAAAAGTCTTCAAAGCCTTTGGTTACGCAGGCACGAAGTCCGTTTACATTCCACGAAATAAGTTTCATAATTAATCCTCCGAAATTTATTTTTATCATTATACTATAACTCTTTAAAAATATCAATTGTTATGATATAATGTTTTTGGTGATATGATGAAACGAGCGACAACGGCAAGTATTATACTAAGTATTATAACGGTAATCTATACGCTTTGGTATATGAGCTTTAAAAATCCCGTGGAAAATGCAGGTGCATTGTCTAAAATCGGCTTGGAGCACAAGGGATATTTTATAATTTGGGGTATGCTGACCTTTTTAAGCCTTTCGCTCGGAATCATTATAGGTTACAGAAAAACGCTTAAAACAAAGGCATATATTCCCCTGCTCGTTCTTGCAGGAGCGGGAATGGCTTTGACGCTTGCATTTGAATTTGATTACAGCAAAATGCCCGATTATTATTTTCACTGCGTCG
>JBJEPH010000027.1:0-16685 GCA_051881135.1 Eubacterium sp. | reverse complement strand
CTTTGGTAGAATTGTTGAAATATATATCAATAGATTCAGCATCGGGATAATATAATACATATTCCTCTGAGGTATTATTGTCGTAATTGTGCTTTGATTCCGGCAAATCTTCGGTGTATTCAACAACAAAGCTGTCCTTGTTTGCACAGGTGGTGATTACGGAATTTGTTTCGCTGTCGTATTTGTCGCTAAGCTGATGGTTAGGTCTGTTTGTAATAGGCTCCTCCTTGGTGGCAGAGCAACGGGTGCAGGTATAATAAACAGCACCGTCGGCACCGCAGGTGGCAGGGTGTGTTGCCGTTGCAACAAAATCATGACCCAGTACAGAATTTTCCTCTGTTCTGTTTAAAAATTCACCGCAAACGCAGGTTGCAGTTTCTGTGCCGTTTTCGGTACAGGTTGCATTGCCGTCTGATACATATGCACCGTAGTTGTGAATATGGGGTGTATCAGGCTCGGCATAAACACAGCCTACCTTTTCGGCAACAACCTTTGTTATCTTAAAGCCGTAATATTCACCAGAACCGTCGGAATGGAAATAAAGCTTAATATAGTCGCCGTTTAGGGTATATGTTTGACCTGCCGGGTCTGTGCCGGTATATTTTGCTATTTCGTTTCCGTCCTTGTCATAAGCCTTAAGATAGTCGAAATTTGTTTCTGTTTTAAACTGCTCGTCAAAGGTTATGGAAATAGTATCAACACCCGGATATGAAAGCTCATAATATTGGTCGGTACTGCTTTGATAATCATGCTCCGACTCCGGAAGATTTTCGGTTTCCTCTGTTACAAAGGAATGATTTTTGCACAGATGATGCTCAACTGTTTTGTCTTCGTTGTAGGTTGTTACAACCTCGTGGTCAACCGTATTTGTTTCGTTGCGCTTTTCCGTAGCATTGCATACTGAGCAGGTGTATAAATCATATCCCTTGGCATAGCAGGTTGGCTCAACGGTTTTTGTTAATTCATAGCTATGGCTGTCGCACAACGGCAAAAATGCAATTTTTGACTCCGCAATGCCTTTGCTTATCATATTTTTGTATGTTGTTGAATTCTCGTAAACCTTGTAAACAACATTGCTGTTTACAGAGTAGAAGCAATCATTAGCAAGGAATTCAGCGTCTAAGGCACGGATATTTACTGCCGTAACATTATAACAACATTTTAAAGAACGACCTGAAAATGTCTTTACACATGCAGGGAAATCCACCGACTCAAGACTGTTACAGACTGAAAAAGCACAGTATCCGATTGTTGTTGTACCGTCAGGAACGGTAAAGCTTGTGTCCGTTCTGCCGACAGGATAACTAAACAATGTTGTGCCGTCCTTATACAGAATACCGTCGATAGTCGAGAATACTGTATTACCCTCGGCTACAACAAAATTCTTGATAGCCGAACCTCCGTTAAAGATACCCTGGGTGCCGATGGCTTCAAGGGATGCAGGGAGAGTAATTGTTTCATCCTCCCAAACAGTTGAATCAATTGAGCTAAGATTGCCAAGGGATTTAACACCCTCGTTAATTTCAAGGTGCTTTATTTTTGCATCTCGTATTGCATAGTCATCCAAAACAAGATCTGTGCCGTTAAGGACAAGCTTGTCAAGGGTAACATCACTGTAAAATGCTTGATGCACAATGGATGATACGCTGTCAGGCACTGTAAATTCGGTTAATCCGCTATTAACAAATTTGATAAGGGTTGTCTTATCCTTGTTATAGAGAGAACCGTTATCGGCACAAAAGCTTTCATTGCCCTCTGCAACCGTAAATCCGTTGCCTGCACCGCCGACAAAGGTACAATAGTCAATTGCATAAACTTGTATTGTTGTAAGGGAAGCAGGAACAGAAAAGGTTTCAATGCCTGATACAGTATGGAATATGTAATTACACAGGCTGGTTATACCCTCTTCTATTACAATGTGCTTAACGGTACAGTATTGGAAGGGTGATGCATTCTCACCTGTCCAATTATAGCCTGTAATAGCACCCTCGCCCGAAATTGTCAGGGTTTCGGTGGATGCATCGTATGTAAAGGTTTGACCGCTTAAAAGCGTTCCCGATGCTTCGGGATATTTTACCTCTGCCTGCGCCGAAAAGGGCACGGCAATAATTGTTGTTGCCAGCATTATAAACGCCAGCAGGGTTGATAAAACTTTTTTCATAGGAATTCCTCCTTATATTATTTATTCATATACATTATATATTTTTGCTTGTATTAAAACTATTGAACTAACAGGCAAATTAGGGCTACTTTTATATGGGCCCTTGCAAAAAACAGGGCTACCTTAAACAAAAAATGCCGATTATGAACCCTACGATTCACAATCGGCATTAAAGTCAACTTATTTATTTATTCTTTCGCCCTTGACCTTTTCCAAAAGCTCTTTTCTGTTTTCAACCTCTAATTTTTTATAAATAGAAGCGGAATGCTTTTTTATTGTGCTTTCCGTTACAAACAGTTCCTCGGCAATTTCCTTTCTCTTTTTACCCTCAAGGAGAAGCTTTAAAACCTCTCTTTCCCTTTTTGAGAGCAAATCGGTTTGGCTGAATTCCTCCAAAACTGTTTGAGAATCCCTGCTGTCAAAAAACTCAACTGTCTTTTTAGGTTCAGGCGGGATATTTTGTGTGTCAATAAATTTTTTCACTATGCTGTAAAACATAATGAGCAAAATTTCCGTAATTACATACGAAACAGAAAGAAATTCAAACCTGCTTTTGAGCACGGACTCAACAAGCCATATGCCTATATTTATGGCAACCAAAAATGACAGATACAGGGACACATACACATTTCTGTTTGCCTTTCTTATAAAGGAATAGATAAGAATTCCTATCATTGCGACAAGGTAAAGGATTATATAAACCTTATATATAGGATGCAAAACGCCGTAGGTTTTGACAAGAACCGTTGCATTATTAACCTTTTCGATGGCAACATCAACATAATAAACATCCGAATACCAACCGCTTGTTGCAATAATAAAAACTATTGCACCGATACAAAAAAGAATGGTAATAACCTTATTTGGTATTTTCAGCTTACACATTGACGCTATTATCAAAAACATAAAAACAGAAATAAACACACTGCCTAAATACGCAACTGTATTTGAAATCATTGCTAATTCCAAATTTGGAGATACCGACAAAGCAAAATATCCCACATTCGTTACTGCTACCGAAAGAAACAGCCACATAAGCCATCTGTTTTCTTTTTTATATGAAATACTGCAGATTGCTAACAAGACTATTGAAGCAACGCAGGTTATACCGTATAAAATTGACAAATCTATTCTCCGTTCAAAAATGTAAAATAATTATACGTGTAATATTATATCACAATACAATCTAAAAGTGCAAGATCAACACGCAGAAATTTGAAACCTAACTTATGCCTCTTTCTTGTTTTACATTATCACAACAAAAATGAACACAGCCTTTTGTGCTACGTTTATCTTGCACCTTCAATATTGACATTATATATTAAGCAAACTATAATAAACAATGTTCATTAAAAATAAACAATGTTCATTAAAGGAGGAAGGAAAATGCAGGCAGTTTTTGAAACATTATTTGACATTGTGTATTTAGTGTCCGTTATTACTCTTGGATTTGTTATGATTCATCAGTGCAGGGGAAGAAAACAGTATTTCTTATACGGTCTTATGGCGGTTGTTCTCGGGTGCGGTGATGCATTTCATCTTATTCCGAGAGCGATTGCGCTTTGTACAACCGGATTGGAAAGTTATACGGTATCACTCGGCATCGGAAAAATGATTACATCGGTTACTATGACATTATTCTATGTATTGCTATATTATGTGTGGCGTGTTCGTTATCAGGTAAAAGCCAAAAAAGAGCTTACAATCACAGTATGGGGCTTGGCGCTGTTTCGTATCGTTTTATGTCTTATGCCGCAAAATGCATGGACTATGGCAGAAGCACCGTTATCTTGGGGAATTTACCGAAACATTCCGTTTGCCGTTCTCGGTGCGGTTATAGTAATTCTTTTCTATTGCAGTGCGAGGTCAAAGCAGGATAAACCGTTGCGTTTCCTATGGCTTGCAGTAGTTATCAGCTTTGCCTGCTATATTCCGGTTGTTTTGTTTGCAGATACGGTACCGCCGGTTGGAATGTTAATGATTCCGAAAACCTGTGCATATGTGTGGATAGTATTAATTGGATATAGAGCAATGAAGGAAAGAAATTGAAGAATGCAAAATGTTTTGTGCATTTTTACAGATAAAAATAACTGATTTCCTGTTATCGCTTACTTTTGCTTTGCCTAAAAAACAGCCGGGGGCGGAAGGTGATATATATGAAAAAGCCGTCTCTTTTCTATGTTAAGAAGCGTACATTACCCTAAGAAACGGTCAGTGTGCGTCTGTCGAAGGCTTTAATGTTTTTGAAATCTAACGGCATTTTGGAATGATACAAAATATGACTTGAAATATAATAATGCGTTTGATACTATTGTATTGTAAAGATATTTTGCAGGGCGGTGGAGATAATGCTTGTTGACGGAACCTTTTTGTTGAATATATCTATTGAATCCGGTGGGCTTGCACTGTGCCTTTTGGCAAATACTTTTATTTTGCTTGGATTAAAAGCGGATAGCAAAACATTGAAGTTTCTTTCGCTGATGATTTGTAGCTTAGCGGCTGCATTGATTTCCAATATGGTGGGCTTAATATTAAAGGGCAACAGCGACGCTACTCTATTTACAATAGTTAAAATTGCAAATTTTTGCGAGTTCTTTTTTTCAATCACAATGCTGTTTCTGTTTGGCAATTACCTTATTTATCGCACGCAGGTTGTTTCAGGAAAAAGCAAAAAGGGTGCAAAAACATTAATCCTTGTAATTTATATCGTGCAAATTCTGCTTCTGTGTGTAAATCTTTTTAATCATATGTATTATTTTTATGATGAAAGCTTTACTTATCAAAGAGGAGAATATTTTTGGGTTTCTCATTTTGTGTGCATTATTTCAATGTTTGTCAATCTGATAATATACGCAAATAATATGAAGTTCTTCAGCAAAAAGGAAAGATATGCCTTCGTTTGCTACATTACATTTCCTTTAATTGCGATGGTTCTTCAAATCTTCATTTACGGATTGTTTCTTGATTTGTACTCTGCAATTTTATCCGTAACCGTAATATTTATCTTTATTATTCTTGATCAAATGGATAGATATTTAGAGCAAAAAAGAGAAATTACAAAAATGCAGATTGATGTTATGCTAAGTCAAATTCAGCCGCATTTTCTGTATAATTCCATCGGTGCAATCAGCGAGCTTTGCAAACAGGATCCTCTCCGTGCAAGAGAAGCTCTTCAAAGCTTTGCCGATTATCTGCGAGGAAATATGAATTCGTTAAATTGTCCCGATTACATTTCCTTTGCCAACGAGCTTTCACATATTGAGGCGTACTTAAAGCTTGAAAAAATGCGATTTGCAGAGAGGCTAAATATTGTTTATGATATTGAAGAAAAGGATTTTTACCTGCCTCCGCTTACCGTTCAGCCTATTGTTGAAAATGCAGTTAAGCACGGTATATGCAAAACCGAGGACGGTGGAACTATCACACTTAAAACACGAAAAATCAAGGATAAAATAATAATTTCGGTAATCGATGACGGCGTAGGCTTTGATGTAAATTTGTTTAATAAAGACGGCAAAGCTCATATAGGAATAGACAATGTTCAAAAGAGGCTTGCACAAACAAATTGCGGAGAAATGATTATTAACAGCGAAATCGGCGTTGGTACAACAGCCGAAATCATAATAAAACAGGTAAATTAATATGAACATTTTAGCAATTGATGATGAAAGACTGTCACTTGATACACTTTCCGACGAACTGAAGGCGGTTTTTCCCTCGGCAAAAATTCATACCTTTCAAAAGCCCGGCGAGGCACTTAATTTTGCTAACGGTCTTAAAGAAAGCCGGCAGGAGCTTTCGTATGCCTTTCTTGATATAGAAATGGGCGGTATGAACGGGCTCGAGCTCGCCAAGGAATTAAAAATTATATATCCAAATGTTATTCTTTTTTTCTGCACGGCATACAGCAAATATGCATTTAATGCATTTGAAATTTGCGCAAAGGGTTATCTGCAAAAGCCCATAACAGCAAAGGAAATTGAGCGCGTCTTGGATGAAATGGTAACTGATTGGAGGGACGAGGCATTATCTGAAGCAAAGCATAGCATTTGCGTTAAAACCTTCGGACATTTTGAGGTTTTTGTAGATGGTAGGCCCTTGCCGTTTGAAAGAGAAAAAGCCAAGGAGCTGTTAGCGTATCTTGTTGACAGACACGGCTCATCGGTTACAACAGAGCAAATATCCGAGATATTGTGGGAGAGTGTGCCTTACGACAGAAAAACAAAAAACAAAACAACAGCCATAACAGCCTCTTTGAAAAAGACATTAAAATCCGCAGGTATTGAAGACATTTTGATAAAAACGTGGAATCATCTGGCATTGGATACATCAAAAATAAAATGCGATGCATACGATTTTGAAAGATGGGATACAGCGGCAGTCAATTCCTTTCACGGTGAATACATGGTAAATTATTCGTGGGCGGAATTTACCACGGGAAAATATGTTAATATGCTGACATGGAGTTAATTCAACAAGCAGGGTAGTAATTTTACCACCCTGCTTGTTGTCCTTTTGTTGTCCTTAATAATATATAATTTAAGAATTAAATAATTGATTAATTCACTAAAGGTGGAATTACTATGAAAAAAGCAAAAAAATACATATCATTGATATTGTCGTTTGCGTTGATTTTTTCAACATTTTCAATTATTGAGCTCAATGCATCAACAACCGATACGAGATATTCAATTAAGCATATTCAAAACGGAAGCTTTGAAGAAAACATAGAAAGCTATAAATTCAGCAGTAATTATACTCAGCCCGCAAAAACCGATGTACCGTACTGGGATACAACTGCCTATGAAGGAAAGCTTGAATTTTTCAAGAGCACAAGTGCGCATTTCAATGTTACAAAGAAAAAATATCCAAGCAATCCGGAATATCTTAATGTTGCAGAAGGCGAGATTGCCGCCGAGCTTAATGCCGATGAGGAAAGCTCTATTTACCAAAGAATAAAAACCGTTTCAGGCTCTACATACACCTGGGGACTTGATCACAGGGGCAGAGACAGAACTGACCGTATGGTGCTTATTATCGGTCCTGAGCAGGCAGTTGATCCGTCGAAGCCTTCTAAAAAAGGTCAGGACCAATTTGTAAGAATTACAAATTGGCTAAAAAAGCAGTACGGAATTGACTATCCGGAAATCGGCTGTTCAAAAAAATATTCCGTTTTTTCAAAGCCTTTTGCGGCTTCGGGTAAATTCGTTAACGAATCCTCTGATGAGGATGAAAACATTTCACTCTATGAAACCGAAGAAATAAATCAGGAATGGAGTATTTGGGTTATATCCTCTCCCTATTGTAATACAAGCGCGGAAAACACAATAAATGGATGGTCAAAATACGGAACAAATGCAATAGATGATTTTGACGATATTATGAAAGGCGCAAATTCTTCTCTCGGATACGATTGCACCTATACCGTTCCAAAGGGCCAGACAAATACTTTGTTTGCCTTTTGTTCATATTCTTCGGGAAAAGAAACAGGCGATGATACAACCTACGGTAATCTTTTAGACGGTATAAATTTCGACCTTTATCAGCCTATGTCCACATCAAGCACCGCAGGCGGTATCGGAGGTGTTGAAGCAGAGAATTCGGATTTGTCAAATGTGACGATTAAAAGCGATATCACAAGCGGAGATTCGCTTCATTCGGTTGTTCTTGACGGACAGTATTGCACCGTATTTACCTCTGTTTATAATGAAGATAAGCTTAAGGACTGTGTTTTTGCAGGAGCCTATGTAACGGTAAATAATGATGACGGTACATCCGTTACAAAATTTGTTGAACCGTACAAGGGCGACCTTAGCCAGTTGACTGATGAGGAAATAGATGAGCTGTCAAAAAGCTATTTTATTGAAAAAACCGTTACGGATTCTTCAGGTGATGGAAGTGAATGGCAGTTTTACCATAAATTCCTTGTAACTGCTCCGGTGTCTATCAGTCTTATATATGCAAAGGCTCCCTTTGTTTTGTATGATTCAAACGGCGGACAGGAATATTATTTTTCACCGGATAACACCGTTGGCGGAAACTTAGTTGGCTTTGCAGACCATTTTCAAAAGGTGTTTGATAAAGAGGTTGACGGTGAAGCAACATATGTTGACACATCGGAATATTACTACAACTATATAACAACTATCGATGAGCAGGGCACGGAAAACACCATATCGGGAAAATATATATCGCATGCGGCGTTGCCAAATGAAAATTGGGAAACAAATGACGACGGCACAAGTCCCCATAAGTTCTGTGGCTGGAGCGTTATAGGAAATGACGGTAAGCAGGTTGTTCTTGACGGAGTTCATACAATAGAATATAATCCTAATGAGGGAAACGGCGGTATTGTATCATTTACAGATTCCGAAAACACTATTGACGACCTGTTGTTAGATGCCTCTCATGGTATAACCCTTACTGCATTATGGAAATTTGTACATAGAGCACAGGCGCAGACATATAATGAAAACACAGGATTATTTGAAAATTCTGCTGTCGGCGGAACTGTTGAGGAAACGCTTATTTCCGATGATTTAAGAGCAAGTGATGTTAAAGAGTATATCCAAAATGTTGACGGAGAGGATAGGGTGGATTGCGTTGACGCTGCCGGTAATGCAGGCGATAAGATAATGTTTAAGGCTAAGCCCGACTACAATAATCAATATATGTTTTTGGGTTGGTATTACAGAGAAAAGCAAGAGGATGGAACATATAAAGAGGTGCTTAGAAGCACATCGAGCTCCCTTGCAGTAACCATCGAGGAAGGCAAGCTAAATACCTACTATGCACGCTTTCAAAAGATTGCATCACCTGTCGTATTTCTTTACACCCCAACAGGTAATTCAAATGATTACGGCTATTACGAGGAATCGGAAGACAACAAGTACGGAAGGTTTTATCAGGAGGTTGCATATGGTAAAAAGGCGGTCAAGCCGACAGGTGACACAAAGTCGGTAAAAGCCTGGTACACTTCGCCTACCGAAAGAGGACCTGAGTATATCTTTGACTTTGAAAACGAAAGAATTTACGATGTAACCGAGTTGTATGCAGGTCCGTCATTTGCGTTTAATTATTATAACTACTTTAAGATAAAAGAACCTTGGAGTATTAGCACATACGGAACCTTAAAGCTTGACGGAAAATATGTTGATTTGAAAAACGATTCGAACGTCAGTGACTACAACATATATATCCTAAAGGGAAGTATGGACGAGATTACTCCGTCTGCGGCTTCTGTAAAAAGCAATAAAAATACTGTTAAAATCGGGAAATCCGTAAATGATACTCAGCTTATCTATAATTCCATAACCAAAACAGGTCAGTCATTTAACAGGGTAGGAACGGTTTATAATGATTTCTATTTGTTTAATATGAAGGTGCCTGTTTGGGTTGTGTTTGATTACACATACAAGGGAATAAAATACACAAGCACAGTTAAGAACAGATGCCTGTATAACGATATTACAACCTATATGGCAGAGGCTGAAAACGGACTTTATACAACATATCCGCCAGAAACTCAGGCAGAGCTTAGAAATGCACAAAACGATTTGCTATACAGCATTCAGGCTATGTATGATGCGGTTTCAAGCTTTGGCATAACCGAGCCGACTCAATATGCCGATTCAAGCTCGGTAGAAGGCTTAACATATGACCAAACAACAGACGGTGTTTATCAGTTTACATCAACTACCGCTATAAGAAATATAGAACCTTGGGGATTAAAATACTCCTTCACTGTTGACAATAATACCGTTACGGATTTTACAGACTATGGCGCTGTTGTTTTAACAGATTATGATTCTTCAATAAGCGAGGGCGAGGTAAGCATCGAATTATTGTTGAGTAATGAAAATTCAGTAATGTATTCAAAGTCGAAGGATAATGTATATTTAGGTGAAGATAATTCCATAGATATCTATTATATCAACAATATGCACGCAGTAGATTTTGATAAAAATACATATGTGGCATTCTTTGTTGAGGATAGTGACGGTAGGCTTTATTTCTCAAATATATATACAAACAGCTACAACTCAATAGCTGCAGCAGATACATCCGAAAATGCCGATATCAGTCAATCTATATCAAATTATTCAAATGCATTGATTAATTATAATACTCTTATCGAGCAGGCTGAAAATAAGGAAGAAAATTAATTTTTTGGGAGGAAGAAATATGAAAAAAGAATATAAAACGCCTGAATTTGATATGGAAATCTTTAAAGTTTCATCCTCTGTTTTCACGGCAAGCGGATTAGCATGGGAAGAAGATAATGACGGTTATGAAGAATAAAGCGCCAATTATTATAATTTCCGTAATAGCAGTTATATTCTGCTTAACACTTACAGCTTGTAAAAATAACGACAGCCTTAATAACGATAATGGCAATAAATCGTTGTTTAATACTATAACTGAATTACATACGCAAAATGAGTCTCCGATTAATGAAGGCACGGGATTTGAAGAAGACGAAACAATTGAATATAGTAATAAGAATAAGCAAAAAGAGGCTTCTAATAAAAAGCCTTCGGAAGCTTCAGAAAATAATAAAACAAATATGAGCAATAGTGCTTCAAAGCAAAGCACTATCGTTTCTAAGGAAGGTACTACCGCTTCAAAGGAGTCAAGTAATACAACAAATTCAAATTCCCAATCTGCAACTGATGAAAATGATGGAGATACAACAGAAAAAGTCACTACTACATCCCCGTCAACTACTCTGCATAATAAATCAACCGAACAAAACGGAGAATGGGGAACGCCGGTAAAAAACTAAAACAAATAAACAGCCATTTCTTAATAATAAGGAATGGCTGTTTTTACTAATTGAGTTATAAGTCTTTTGCTGTGTAAATGCTTGCAAACAAATAACCCTTAAAGGCCTCGTTTAGCACGATGTATTGCTTTTAGCAAGCTGTTTTATCAGGAAAGGTAGATTTTCTTACTTTTCTTTACAAACCGTTACCGTATTTTGCCCTCTGTGGCGGATAAGCGACTGCGTGGTAAAGGAGCCGTCATTTTTAATATTAATAAGCGTTCCTCCTCTAAAGGGTACAACATAAATATTATGGTCGCAGGAAAGACCGTATGTAAGTCTTATGCCCTTGTAAATTACGGAATAGTTATTCATATGGTCGTGACCGACGAAGCAGCCCTTTGTTGAGCCGAGCTTTTCCATTGTCTCAAACATTTGGTCATCAACGGCAGGGGAGCATTCCTTTTCCATTCGTCTGCCCCAAAGTCGTTCGCTCTCGTCATAGCCCTTTTTATATTCCTGCATGGGAATGTGGAAAAATGCAAGTGAGGGTACAACCTTGCTTTCGTCGCCGTTTTCCTCTTTAGCAATATGCTTTACAGTGTTTTCATACCACTTAATTTGATTGTCGTGAAAATGATCGTAGCCGTCGTTTTCATTATCGTAGCTGTTGCTGTCCATAAAAATCAAGGATGTTAAGGCTTTGCCGTTATCATCACGAACGGTATAGTAATAATTTCCCATACCGTCTGTGTTTTCGTCGCCTCGCTCATAGATGCAGTATTCAAGTGATTCAAGATAATCGTTAAGCGTTTGCCTGTCGGCAATTTTCTCGGGGTCCAACACCTCGTTTGGCTCGTACTGAACATCAAGTCCCTCGTGATTTCCGTATGTAAACGCCCAAGGAATCTTAAACTTCTCCATAAATGTGCAGAAGGTTTTAAAGGCAGTATAATTTTCCTTTTCACTTGTTATATCGCCTGTTACAACAATCATATCGGGATTTGCTGTTTCAACCATAGTGGTAATTGTTTTAAATGCCTTTGCGTCCTTTTTCTCATTGTTGAGAATATGAATATCGGTTATCTGCAAAACGGAAAAAGCGGTATCCTCCGACCTTACATATTTTTTGCCGTAAAAGGTTACTGTTAATGTAGCAATGCCACCGATAATTGCAAGAACAAGTAAAATGCTTAAAAATATTTTCATTACTTTTTTCATAGCGACTCCTCAATAGATATGCTTTTATCAGCTTTCAATTCGGCTTGTAAATGCTTATTTAGGATTTTTACAGGCTTGTCGCTGTGAATTTCGCAAACAAGTCCGTTCTTCCATTTAAAGCTGATTTTTGCTCCGTTTACAACAATATTCTTAACCTCGCCCGATTCACCGAAGCTATCGGGCAAGGCAGGAATAAGCTCAACAACGCCGTTTTCCTCTGTTATAAGCATTTCGTTAATTCCTGCCACAAAGCCGAGATTTCCGTCAATCTGAAAATAAAACGGCGGATGAACACAGAAAAGATTTTTGAATACCGAATGGCTTAGCATACTGCGGATAACGGTTTGTACTGTTTCTTTTTCTCGCAATCTTGCCGAAAGACATATTGCCCAAGCCGCCGACCAGCCTATATGCTGACCTGAATTATCAATCCTGTAATGAAACAGTTTTTTAATCCATTCTGCTTGCTCGCTGTCACCGTAAAAGCCGATAACATTAGCAGGGTAAAAGGCATATAGCGGTGAGAAATGACGGTGCCCCTTTTCGGGAGTATCATAGTCCGTATGCCATTCGCAGATACCGTTTTTGCCCTCTTTAAACGGATACAAAAGCGGTGCTTTTTCTTTTATTTCATCTTTCAATTCGTTATCTTCCGACAGTTCAAGCGCATTTTGGAATGCCTGCTTAACAAGTCCCATATCAGATGCAGAAGCGTAATCAAGCTTACAGCTTTTGCCGTTATGAGTGAAAACATTTTCAGGCGACGCAGAGGGACAGACAACATATTCCCCCTCGTGCATAACAAGAAAATCACAGGCAAAGCGTGCCGATTCGGTAACAATTTCCTTGATTTTATCCTTGTAATCACCGAGAAAGCCGTTTTTGTAATGAGTGTAAATTTCATTAGAAAGCCACACACCGCACAGGGGAGCGAACATATAGTTGGCATTGCCCTTAACAGGCGGTGTTTTGCGCCATAAGTCAACATTATGATTGCAGGCAAAGCCACGGCATCCGTAGTTAATTTCAGCAGTTTTTCTGCCGTTTTGCAATGCTTCAAATACCGTTTGAATAAGTGGCTCAATACAGTCCGAAAGTCCTGCACGGGAGGCACCCCAGTAGTTCATTTCGGTATTGATATTGACAGTATAGTTACTGCTCCACGGCGGACGGATTGAATTATTCCAAATTCCCTGTAAATTAAGAGCCTGACCGCCTTTTCGGCTACCGGAGATAATCATATATTTTCCGTAGTTATACAGTAGTTCGCAGAGTGATTTTTCATCATCACCGTTTTTAACGCCTTTCAAAAGTTCATCGGCGGTTGTGTCCTCGTCACAGTTAAAGGATACGCTTTGATTGTTATATAGCGATGAGTAATCGTCAATGTGTCGTGCTTTCAAAGCATCATAATCTTTATTTACCGAATTTAACAGGGCCTTGCATTTTTGCTTAACCGTATTTCTGTTTGTTTCCGGCATTTTGTCAAAGCCGTTGAAGCCTGTTGATGTTGCAAAGTACAAGGTTAGCTCGGTTGCGTTTTTAACCTTAATTTGATTGCTTTTGCAAGAGATTTCACCGTTTGTCTGCACCTGTGACTGCAGGCAGAAAGCCATACCCTTTTTCTCGTTATAACGGATAGGACGTAGCTCTGTTCTTAAATAATTCGGTGCCGCATAGTCGGGTGCATTGCCGAGAAGAAAAAGATTATTTTCCTCTGTACTTATCTCATATTTGAGCTTGCTTTTTGCCTTTATCCTAACCGAAAACGGCTTATCCGATTTTATTCTGTAAACGGAAATCTTATCGGGATAAGAGGAAAAAGCCTCGGCGGTACAGCCTTTTGATTTGACGGTATGTACTGCGTTTGATAGGTCAAGTGCTCTTAAATAATCTGCATTGTTTATGCCTTTTATTTTCAATGAAATTTCACCCAACGGCATAAAGGCTTCACTGTAAAAGCCTGTCAGCTTTTCTTCGCAAAGAGCGTCTGCCTCGGCGTTTCTGCCCTCAAAAATCAGCTTGCGCACCCTGTCAAGATTATCAAGGCTTTCTTTACTGTTGTAGTCCTTCGGATAACCTGACCAAAGCGTGCCGTCATTAAAGCATAAGCGTTCCTTTTTCAGCGAGCCGTAAATCATAATACCTGTTAATCCGTTACCCAAGGGCAAAGCCTCGCGCCAATTTTTTGCAGGCTTGTTGTATTTTATAATATGCATTACTTTTCTCCGATTTCGTATGTGTTTTTATCCAAATCAATAATAATCGTTGTGCCGTCGGAATAGGTGGCTTTTTGGCGACGGTATGAGCCTAAAAACTCGTGCTTAACCATTTCCTTGTTGTAAAGCCTTGCCTGTAAATCGCAAAGAGGCTTAACACGGTCAATTTCTTTTTTCAGGCTTTCCTCGTCAAGAAGCTCTGTATCAGCTGTTCGGTTGTCCGTTCCGATTTTACTTAAGCCTGTACCGAAGGGGTGCAAATACGGCATACCTGCATATAATGCGCAGTACAAATCACCGTCATCACCCTTGGGAATACCCCAGTTATTAAACCAATTCCACGGCACCATAATGCAATCGTGAAAAACAAGATTACCAAGCGGAATGGGAATACCCACTGCCTGACCGTTTTCCTGCGGTCTTAATGTAAACGGTCCGTGATAAACAAGTGCAAGATGATTTAGCAACTGCATTGCAGGTTCCTCTGAGGACATAATAAAGCCCTTGTCATTAAGGTAATCAAAGCATTCCGCACGGTGCTTTATGCTTTCTTCTCTTGTGATTTTATGGTCGGGATTAAAGCACTCGTCACCGCTCATAACGGAGAAAACATCAAGATATGCACCCTGAACATCAACACCCTGTTCCTCAAGCTCACTGTATGTTTTTTTAACAAATTCAAGCGCCTGCGAAGCGCATAGGAAGGTATGCTCGCCACCGTCCCAAATTGAGCAATAAGGGTGCGAGCCGTCAATATTTGTTACAGCCTTGTTCATATCAAAAGCAGGGGAGGAGTAATAAAAATCTCTGTATTGGTCGTGTAGTGCAAAGATATAACCTAAATCACGACTTACCTTTGAAAACTCTCTTAAACCGTCCCAACTGCCTGCGCTTTCACAGGGAGGTAAAATGTATGGGTGGTTATTGTCGTAGCCGTCCTTGCCCCAGCCGTCCGTGTGGATATAGAGCTTATCAAGTCCTAATTCTTTGAGCTTTTTTATCTGCTCTGCACGCTCATAAAAGGTTGCGCATAGGCTTTCGTTTGTACCGTTTTTATCGTAGAATTTCGACTTTTCGTTAATCTTTGAATAGATTTTATGATGCAGAACAGGACAGCCGACAAGGTTTTTGATATTCTCGTTTTTACTGATTTTATCATCTATTGAAACGAACTGACCGTTGTCAATAAGGTACTGTCTGTAATCCTTTGCAACGGTGTTGTAGTTGCCCTGCTCGTGAAAAATGAATTTTATTTTTCTTTCGTATGACAGCTTGCCGAGTGACGACATCCAGTGTACCGAATTAACAAAGGCTTTATGTCTGCCAAACGCTGAAAACATACACGCGTCATAAGGTGTGTCAACAATGGCAGTGAAGGTGTGACCGTCGCAGACTCTGCCCCAAACAGGCATATAGCAGTCGCCTGTATTGATTTTACGCAGATAGTGAGCAAAGCCAAAGGTAGAGGCAAAATTTTCTTTATAGCCGTCCGGCAGAATAAATCCCTGCCTCATTGCGTCAATATGATATGAATAACTGCCCTTTTTCTTTGAGTTGAAGGGCGCAGGAAAATACACCGCCTGAATATCATAGCCTGTTTCATTTTCTGCCTTAACGGAAAATTCGGCAGTATCCTCGCCTGTAATTTTTGCAGTTAAAACAAGGGTGAAATCAAGGACCTTGCCGAATGCCACAAAACCCGATAGCCTTGTTACAATCTTATTGTCACAATATTCAAATTTTCTTTTAGGTGCAGAGTAAAGGGTGCGATAGGTGCTTATGTATTTTTTACCGACCTTCTTACGAATGATTATATACGGCGCCCTGCCGTCGCTTATCCAGGAAAAGCCTTTATGTATGATTTCATAATCACCTGTAATTTCGTTGATTTTCAGCTTCAAATTACTTTTTTTCATAATCAATCCTCAAGCATATTTTTATATTTGTGTAAATCATCAAAACGGTATAATTAAAAATATTTGGGTACTCCGCCGTCTTTTAATGATTCATCAGCTAAATAGGCTGCCAAATGTCCTGCCACGGAGTCAAAAACAGAAGTGCACGCAACACTCGGCTTATCACCTTGAACAAATTTAACAAAATCCATAGCTAACTTTTCAT
Source organism: Eubacterium sp. (assembly GCA_051881135.1). Classification (GTDB taxonomy): domain Bacteria; phylum Bacillota; class Clostridia; order Oscillospirales; family Acutalibacteraceae; genus Eubacterium_R. The sequence goes on along the minus strand of JBJEPH010000027.1, from coordinate 199 downwards.
CACCGCCGCCGTGACCTCCGTAAGCGCCAACCATATCCCCGCTGACATTCAAATCAACTTCTTCCAATGTACATTCACCGTTATGTGAGTTCGGTGAGGGATCAATAATCGAAACCGTAAATTTTGACTCTTCAAAATTACCGTATATTTCTCCTTTTGTTCCGATAATATGTATCATTCTTGCAGGTTGGCTTGTAGC
>JBJEPH010000026.1:0-4115 GCA_051881135.1 Eubacterium sp. | reverse complement strand
AAGGAAAAAATGGAGCTTGACACGGAGGTATCAAAGCTGAAGCTGATAAAATCGTCCTTTATGTCGCAGATTTATGACCTTGAGGATAAGGTGGTAAAATTCTATCCGAAGCAGATTGCGGAAACCACCGCAAGAATTAAGGGATTGGAAACCGACATTCAGACAGTGAAAAAATACCCTAAGATAGAGGATAAATTCAATACAATGACCATTGACGGCTTTGGGTATTTTGAAAAGGAAAAAGCGGGAAATGCGCTCATTGAACGCTGCAAGAAAATGACCTCGGAGGAGCCGGTTTTAATCGGTGACTACCGGGGTTTTTCTATGGAGCTGTCCTTTGACAGCTTTCAAAAGAATTTCTATGTAAGTCTTGTGGGTGCAAGGTCATACAAGGTGGAGCTTGGAACTGATGTTTTCGGTAATATTCAGCGTATTGACAATGCCCTTGAAGGTCTTGAAAAAAGGCTTGAAACGGCAAAAGCGGAGCTTGAGAACATAAATACGCAGTATGAAACCGCAAAGGTCGAAGCAAAGCGACCGTTTCCGCAGGAGCAGGAGCTTCAGGAGAAAACAAAACGCCTTGCCGCCGTTGAAGCACTGCTTAAAATGGATAAGAAGGAGGACAATGTAATCGACACCGATGTTTCGGATGTAGAAGCACCGCAGAAACGGCGTGAATATGCTATGGCAAGATAAATTCCCGATTTTTTGACAAGAGAAATATACTTATATATAATAGAAAAAAACGGAGAAAGCGAGGTGAACACATTGGATAAGCCGATAAAAACGGGAATTTCGGAGTATGACACAAAAACAGGTTTGTCGACAGATGAAACGCATTTTGAATGCGGACTTCCGGAATATCTTGCCGAGTCGCTTGAAAATATGAAAAAATCTTGGGAAATCATAGACAGCGGTAAAAAAGATATACATTGGGATATATGCTGGTGCGAGCTTAATGCCGATATAAATTCCGCAGAGGTTGAAAACCTTATTTCAAGCGAACAGGCTTGGTATTTGAGGTGTAAATATTTAAGAATAGAAAAACCGGATATTTGATAAAATTTAATAAGAGGCATAACCGGCAGGAGAAAATCTTGTCGGTTTTTTTATGCCTGAAATTATGAAAGGAATGATGAAATTATGAACACGAAAAAAGCAAAACCTATCGGGAGGACAATACGGCTGTGCCGGCAGTATAACGGCTTTTCACAAACGGAACTCGGCGAAAAGGTCGGTTTTCCGAAAAATAGTGCCGGAATACGCATAGGACAGTATGAAAACGAGAGAAGCATCGCAAAAGCCCGGATTGCAACAAAATTAGCAAAGCAGCTCGGCATACACAAGTTTGCCATATCAAAGCTCTCAATAGATTCCGAGCTTGAAACACTTCACACCCTATTTAAGATTGATATGGTTTACGGTCTTAATTGGAATAAAAACGGTGACACGGTGTCGCTCTCGTTTCCCGATGACTGCACCACAATAAACCGTTATCTGAAAAAGGTGTATGAAGCACGGCAGGCTTTGATTAAAGGTGAAATAACATATGAGGATTATGTGTATATACAAAATGCCTGCGGAACTTATAAAAAGAAGGAAGGCTGATTTTAATGCAAAACGAACAGGAACTGCGTGATTTACTCTATGAGAAAATGTGTAATGAACAAGAGAATTTTATTGAAAAGCTGAAACATTCTACGCCGGAGGAAATCATTTCGGCATCGTATGAAAAGGTTATGCGTGATGATATTCTAATGCTTTTTGAAAGTGATTTTCTTGATGTAAAGCAAATAAAAGAACTTTTGCGGCTTGAATATCCTCTTTCTGCTTGCTACAATGAGTGGCTGAAAAATGACTGTTCATATATGGATATGCTTCAGGATACGGTTGATAATTTTTCAAAGGAGCTTGTAAAGGAAAATGAACAGGCAAAAAAGAAAAAACGAAATCAGCCGGAACGATAACCACCGCAAATCAGTCTGCCCCATACGGCAGGCTTTTTTGATATACAAAATTTTAAGAAAGATGAGGTAATAAAAAATGAACACAAATTACAACAGAGAGGCGTTTGTTCGCTCGCTTGAAAAACTGTGCTTATTGCACCGGGGAATCTTCGCTTTTTCCGAAGATGTTACATACGATGTGAAAAAAGCAGTCCCCGAAGGCTTTGATCCGCTTATGTACTTTACGTTCAAACCCGTTTACACATTTGAAGCATACGGAAACAGCAACGAGCATCTTAACGGTCGGTATGACACAAATCCCATATTTGATAAAAACGCATATATGCTTGATGTAAATGTCACGGGACTTACATCAAACCTAAGCGACATAACGGAGGGTTACGAATTATGGCTGCTTGACGATATGACGCTTGCCGTTACATATTTCTACAATATGAAAGTCCGTTCCAAAGACAAATTTGAAGCTGTAACATACCGATATTTTATGAAGGACGGCTTATATAAATTCGGGTATGATTTTGAGGAAGAGGCATTCTTGGGAAAAATCGAATATATTATCGCCAAAGAGCTTTGCTGTAACACGGAGTGCGATAATAAATGCGATGAATGTAAATACGGTGAAATCATTTCCGAATACGAGGATGATTACAATGATGAGTGCATCGGTGACGAATGTGATGATTGTCCGTATAAGGACAACTGCACACTCTAAAATGTAGCTTTCCCGACGGAAAGCAGAACGCCGCAGGCGGACGGGACAAATGCGTGAGCATTTGTATTAGCAAGCACGGCATTTGTCTATACAAAAGCCCGCTTGTTAGTGGCTTATGCCCCTAATACCCCGCCTGTCGGCACTATGAAAAGAGGTGATTTTTTTGAGAAACAGACAAAATGGAGTTCTTGTATATTTATCGGATGCAGAGAAACAGCACCTTGTAAAGCAGACCGCTGTTGCAGGACTTAGTGTAGGTGCTTTTATCCGCAAGCTGATTATGGGAAAAGAAATTCGTCCCCGTCCGCCTGATGAATATGTAAAGCTGCTGCGTGAGATAAATGCTGTGGGCAACAACATAAATCAGATAGCGCATATCGCAAACGCCGAAAGGCATATTTCAGCAGATAAAATTGAAGAAGTCCTCAAAATGCAAGATGAAATTATGCGGCTTGTAAGGAGTGTGCGCTGATGGCAATTACAAAAATATGGTCGGTCAAATCAAGACTTGACACAAGCCTTAAATACATTGCAAATCCCGACAAGACGACTTTGCAGCCTGACATTGAAGCAGTCGAGGGCGTAATCAAATATATCAAGAACAATGACAAGACGGAACAGTGCAAGTATGTGAAGGCGTACAACTGCACGGTAGACAAAGCCTTTTCGGAAATGATGGAAACACAAGAGTTTTTCGGAAAAGCCGGGCGCAAAAATTCCGTTCTTGCCTATCACTTGGTACAGTCCTTCAAGGACTTTGAAACAACACCGGAGATTGCTCATAAATGCGGACTTGAACTTGCGGAGCGTTTGTTTGCGGATAAATATGAGGTTGTTGTTGCAACACATCTTGACCACAAGCATTTGCATAACCACATCATCATAAATGCCGTTTCATATCTTGACGGTTACAAATACCGAAATAATTTTAAGGACTACTTTATAGACATTCGAGGAATATCAGACGCAATCTGCCGTGAAAACTGTCTGTCGGTAATCGACCACCCACAAAGGCGAGGTATGCACTACGGCGAATGGCTGGCGTTAAAAGAAGGCAGACCGACCATCCGTGGCAGTATCCGCAGGGATATTGACGAGATTATCAAATGCTCCTACACAATGGAGCAGTTTTGGCAGAACTTAAAAAAGCGTGGGTTTGTCGTTCACCGCAAAGGTCCGAATATCAAATACACCTCCATCATCGCTCCGAATGCAAAACGCCCGATGCGCCTTGATAATCTCGGTGAGGGTTACAGCGAAGCAGAGATTTTGGAAAGAATTATCGCAACCCGTAACGGTATTATTACGGCTGCACCGTCCGAGATGCCGAAAAAGCAATATAAATTCCGAGGCAGTCTTAAAAATGTCAAGGGTAAAAAATTGAAAGGTTTTATGGCACTCTACTTCCACTACCTATATCTGTTCAAAAAAATACA
>JBJEPH010000025.1:0-17269 GCA_051881135.1 Eubacterium sp. | reverse complement strand
AAGTCTGCCAGCGTGTAGAAATTTATTAATTGGACTTTTTCTACACGCTGAAACAGGTATCGTAAAAAACGATACCTGTTTTTGTATGCGTATATTATTTTGGAGCCTTCATTGTTAACCCTATTCTCTTTTTCTCTGCGTCAACCGAAAGCACCCAAACGGTTACTATGTCGCCGACCTTCAAAACCTCCGACGGATGCTTTATATACTTGTTTGTAATTTGGCTTATGTGAACAAGTCCGTCCTGATGAACGCCGATATCAACAAATGCGCCGAAATCTATAACATTTCTTACCGTGCCTTTAAGCTCCATACCGCATTTTAGGTCCTCAATGCCCATAATGTCGCTTCTTAGAAGAGGCTTAGGCAACTCGTCACGAGGGTCCCTGCCTGGCTTTGACAACTCCGAAATTATGTCTATCAGCGTCGGCTCACCTATGCTCAGCTCTCTTGCAAGCGCCGAGGTTCCAACGCTTTTAACCTGACCTTGAAGCTTTGCAATATTACCGCTTCTTATATCATTTTCGCTTACCGAGCAAACCTTTAAAAGCTCCTTTGCCGCAGTATAGCTTTCGGGGTGAACAGCCGTGTTATCCAAAACGTTTTTGCTTTCGGCAACTCGCAAAAAGCCTGCACATTGCTCAAATGCCTTAGGACCGAGCTTTGCAACCTTTTTAAGCTCGCTTCTTGATGTAAAGTGACCGTTAGTCTCTCTGTATTCAACTATATTTTTGGCGATGGTGCTGTTAACTCCTGCAACTCTTGAAAGAAGCTGTGCAGACGCAGTGTTTAGGTCAACGCCTACTGAGTTTACACATGCTTCAACAACTCCGTCAAGCGCCGCCGAGAGCTCCTTTTGCGGCATATCGTGCTGATATTGTCCTACGCCGATTGCCTTCGGGTCAATTTTAACAAGCTCTGCCAGTGGGTCCTGAAGCCTTCTTGCTATGCTTACTGCGCTTCGCAGACTTACATCATAATCGGGAAATTCCTGTGCCGCAAGCTTGGAGGCCGAATAAACCGATGCTCCTGCCTCGCTTACAACCATATATGTTATTCCGCAGTCCAATTCCTTTATCAGCTCTGCCGCAAACACCTCGGTTTCGTGTGAAGCGGTTCCGTTGCCTATGGCAAACATCTTGACATTATGCTTTTTAACAAGTGCGGTTATAATCCTTTTTGCCTCGTCAATTTTGTTGTGTGGCGGAGCAGGGTAGATAACTCCAGTGTCCAAAACCTTTCCCGTTTCGCTTATTACGGCAACCTTACAGCCTGTACGGTAGCCGGGGTCAAGTCCTATTGTTACATTGCCCTTAACCGGCGGTTGCATAAGAAGCTGTCTTGTGTTTTCGCCGAAAACCTTTATAGAGGCTTCGCAGGCCTTGTCCGTAAGTTCATTTCGTATCTCTCTTTCAATGGAGGGAAAAATAAGCCTCGAGTACGAATCCTCAATAGCCTCAATAACCTGGTTTGTTGCAGATGTGTTGTTTTTGCAATGCAGATTAAAGAGCAGGTCGGTTGCTATGGTTTTGTCAAAATCTATACCAACCTTAAGCTTTCCTTCCTTTTCTCCACGGTTTATGGCTAATACTCTGTGACCGGCGATGGATTTTACAGGCTCGCTGTATTCCTTATACATCTCATAAACGCCCAAATCCTCGTCATTTCCCTTAACCGCTATCACACCGTTGCTTTTAACTGCGTATCTTATCAGCTTTCTTCCGTTAGGGTCGTCGGATACAAGCTCCGCTATGATATCTCTGGCGCCCTGCAATGCGTCCTCAACGCTTGCAACCTCATCGCTGACATAATCCTCTGCCAAAATCTCCGGTGACGGCGTGCCCTTCTCCTGTGCATAAATTGCCTCTGCGAGCGGAGATAAACCGAGCGCCTTTGCAACGGAAGCCCTTGTTTTTCTTTTCGGTCTAAAGGGTCTGTATATGTCCTCAAGCTCCGTAAGCGTTTTTGCGTTTTCAATAGCTTTGGCAATATCGTCCGTCATAAGCTCCTGCTCGGTAATGGACGCAGCAATCTTTTCCTTTTGCTCCTCTAACGAGCGCAAATAGCCAAGCCTGTCGCTTAGCTCTCGCAGAAGCTGGTCGTCAAGCGAGCCTGTTGCTTCCTTTCGGTAGCGCGCAATAAAGGGAATTGTGTTTCCTGCGTCAATAAGCTCCAATGTGTTTTTAATCTGCCACGGCTTGAGCGAAAACTCAAGCTCTAATTGTTTTTCAATATCCATATTTTTGTCCTTTTCGTGTGATGTATTTAGTTTAACAAAATTTGCGCATATTTTCAACAAACAACATCCGCTTTTTTACAATATGCTGTCATATTTTTCCCAAAGATTAGATAGGGAAGGAAATGATTTTCTTATTGCTTTTTTAAGATAAGACGCCTTTTTGGACAATGGCTTATATTCTGCCCACCACGGTGATTTTTCGTTATTAAAGTCACTGTCGCATACTTCCTCAAATACAGTTGCTCTGTCCTCAAGCTCGTTATTTGTTCCGTATTCTCTTGCAAAGTATTTTTGGTTTTCCTCGTTATCATAAAACGGAACGCTTTCGCTGTTGAAGTATATATACTCAAATCCCTTTGGATTTAACTGCTCCCAATCATAATAAAAATCGGGAACATTATCGTTTATTCTATATTCCATTGCGTGCATTAGCTCATGACAAAAGGTGGAGTATGTAAAACCGTTAACCGAATATACAATAAAAAGCTCATCATTAATATTAGAACAGTATGCCGATATATCATTTGAGTTTTTTTCGGCATCAAAGCTACCTACAAAATAGAATTTCAGCTTATCAAATCCGGTTTCACTGCTGATTATTTCACTGTAATATTCGTTAGGAAATGTTGACACACATTTTTTAAAATCATACATCGTCAAAAGAATTTGAGCCTTTGTATAGTCATTCTCATAAAAATATTCATTAATGATGGAATTTTCATCATATTCCTCGGCAATTTCAATTTCAATGCCGTATGTGTTTTCAAGCTCCTTTACAGTTGAAGAAATCTTACTGTCAATATCAGTTGAAGGTATCCTTACAATATTAGCAGTCGAAGCATTTCCGCAGGAATTGTTTATCACCGTTATTGTACTGCTTTTACCGCTTTCGTCACGGACATCAACTACCGTATATTTATCACTCATTGATGAAATACCGGGATAAGTATATTTGCCGTATTCAACCTCAATTTCTCTTTTAACTAAGGCTTCATAGTCGGTTAAACGATATGTAATTGATGTACCGTTTGCTTCGTAGAAGCTTGATAAAACTAATTTTCCGTTTGTCGAATTTACATTAAATTCATTGTCGTAATCGGAAATATAAACATTGTCAGGGTCGTCCCCAAAAATACCAACCGTATTGCTTATATAATAGCTATCTGTTGCAAAATTGTCATAATAGGCAAATCTGTTGGGGTTAATCAAGCCGTTGCCTTTCATAACGGAATTCCGCTTTTCCTCATTAGCGACATATGAGCCATTACAGTAGCCCGTTTGCTTAAACGAAAGGTCATAAACCCTACTTTGCTTTGGTGCATTATATGTGTAAAGCGTGATTTGATTTTCCTCGTTTATTTCAATTTCCGATATATAATTATCATCATCGTAATTCTCTTTTTGCTCCAAGGAAGATTTCAGCTTGTTCCTTTCGATATCCCAAACATAGTAATAGGATAATTCATATGAGGGCTCAAATTCTTCTTCAACAAATGGAATACAACGGATTAATATGTATCTGTCGTTATTGTCAATGTTTGTTATTGTCTTGTCCTGCAAAAAATCCAAATCAAGATTAACGCTTTCTTCAATTTCCTTTGGAAATGAACAGGAGCATAACAACATAATTACAAAAATCATTAAAAAAGATATAACCCTTTTCATATATGTCACCATCCTTAAACCGTTGTTCAATATTACTATATCATAAACGCTAAGAATATCCAAGTGTGTTTTATTTTAGTTAGAGCAATAAAGAGTAATCAAAACAATGAGGTCAGGTTAGGAATTGAAAAACGGAATCGGACATCTAATCCAATTCCGTTTTTGCGTCTTTTCTTTATTCAAGTACATCTCTTACCGCGTCACCGGTTTTGTCAACTGCTCCGCCTACACCGTCGGCAATATCGTCAACACCTTCTCCGATGTCGTTACCTACCTGATTTGCCTTGTTGGAAGCTGCTTCGCCCATATTGCTTGTGCTTTCGTCAGCTCTGTTGGTTGTAGAGGTAGTATTGTCTGCAGCATTTGTTGTTGAGGTTGTGTTGTTTGTGGTTGAGTTGTCTTCAACCGTACCGTTATTATTTGCACAGCCTACAAACAAAATTGCACACATCATAACAGCTAAACAAATTGTAATTATCTTTTTCATATTTACCATCCTTTCAAATCTATTATATCCATTGTGCTTTTTTATATTCATTATTTTACAAGAGTGCCGTTATCGGTTTTTAAAAGAAGCATAATGTCTTCCTCTCTGCCGTTTTCAATGTTGATATAAACAAGCGCTTCCTCGCCCGTATCCCTGCTGTTGCAGGTGAATTCGTAGCATGCAACCTCGTTTCCGCTTTCTTTAGGAATAACCGCCTGCTTAACGCCTTTTATTTCTAAATATTTTGAAACCCTTTTACGAGCCTCCTCCTCGGTTATTTTTGCCGTTTTCTTTGTCCTGTCTGTATGGTTTGTCAGATAGGTTTTGCTGTCAAGTGATATGATGGCGCCGTTATCCATTGATACGCCAACCTTGATTATGTCGCTGTAATAGCTTACATTATCCTTCACATAAACGCAGTTTACGGTGCATATATTGTCATTCACGCTGTAATAGTTTGATTTCATATTTTTATAACCGATTTTTTCCAAATATTTTGTTGCATAGCTGCAGGCATTTTTTTCGCTGATGTTGGATTTCGTAACATTTCCCGAATATACAATTTCCTTAATAAATCCGCCCTGTTTCGTTACCAAAACAGTAAATTTGCCGTATCTGAAGGTGTAGCAGGGAATTCTCGATTGGTCATCTGTTTCATAGGTCAGCTTCGCCTTTGAAATGTTTAAGGCCTTAGAAGCAACCTCCATACATTCATCCTTTGTATATACTCTTGCAGAATGAACAAGCTTAGACGATTTATTTAGTACCTGGTCGGAGAACGGTCCGTCATAAAGCAGGGTAGGAAAGTCCTCAAAGGTTGTATTGCTTTGATTAAAGCCCGTGGAGAGCGAGCTTGTGTTGATTTCTCTGTCGAGCTTAACCTCGCTTTTTGTAATCATTCCGCCGCGCTCAACAATGCTCACCATATCATCGGTTGCATTGCTGAATTTTTCTGCATAGGTCAAAAGCTTTTTAAGCGTTTTATGCTCCTCCTCGGATATGGCCTGTCCGCTTTCCGCCTTTTTTCCTATATATTGTGCATAGTCGCTTGCCTGACTTAAAAATTTGTATGCGTTGTTAAGCTCCATTTGCTTAACGGGAAGACGGCTCATTGCGTTTTTTGCCGTTGAGCATTGTGCATATAAATCTCTGCTGAGGTCGTATATTTCGCCGTACGAATTTGAATACAGGCTTTTTGTAAGGTCCGTATTGATTTTGTCAAGGCATTCTCCAAGCTCCGTTAACGATTGCTGATAGGATGCCTCGAGCTCAAGCTTGTAGCTTTGCATTGTTGTTGTGCTTATAATAGCCGTTGCTATAAGAACTGCAAGCAAAAATCCAATGTACGATACAATTCTTATATAGCTTCTTTTTGTCATAAAATCACTCCGTTTTCGTTTTGATTTTATTGTTTACAAAATTCTGCTAAAAATACATCAATTTATTGCAACGGCATAATTACTGTGTTATAATACTAATAATTATAATAATGGGGTACTTTGCGTATGCAGAAAAAAAGGATAATCGTTAAGGTAGGCACATCAACCCTAACGCACAAAACAGGAAAAACAAATATCGCAAAAATGGAAGAATTAACCAGAGTGCTTGCAGATTTACATAATATGGGAAATGAAGTGATTTTGGTTTCGTCAGGCGCAGTGGGAATAGGCGCAGGAAAGCTTGGAATGACCTCAAAGCCAACAACCACAAAGGGCTTGCAGGCGGCAGCTGCTATCGGTCAGGGAGAGCTTATGTTTTTATACGATAAGTTTTTCGGCGAGTACGGAGTTGTTGTATCCCAGCTTTTGTTTACCTCCGATGTTTTGGAGCGTGAGGAGGGCAAAAACCATCTGCTCGATACCTTTAATCAGCTTCTCGAATTTGATTCTATTCCTATTGTAAATGAAAACGACTCCGTTTCCGTAGAGGAGCTTTTAAACGGCGATAACGATTGTCTTTCGGCTGTTGTTGCCGAGCTTGTCGGAGCCGATATTCTCATACTGCTAACCGATACGGACGGCTTGTACGATTCAAACCCTGCACAAAATCCAAACGCAAGGCTCATCCCCGTTGTAGAAAGCATAACTCCCGAAATCGAGGCTATCGCAGGCGGTGCAAGCGAAAAGGGAACAGGCGGCTTTGTCACAAAGGTAAAGGCGGCAAAAATCGCAAATAATGCCGGAATTCCCGTCGTTGTTATGAACGGCAGTGAGCCTAAAAAAATATACAATGTTCTCCGAAACGAACAGATAGGCACAAAATTTTTACCGTAGGATGATATTATGACAGCTTTTGAATTAGGAAAAAGAGCAAAGGCAACCTCCTCGTTTTTATCACAGGTAACAACGCAGGATAAAAACAGAGCGCTTTTTGCAATTAAAACAGCTTTGGAAGAAAATACAGATAAGATAATCGAGGCAAACCGCAGGGATTTGGATTTAGGAAAAGCCGCAGGCTTAAATTCGGGATTGCTGGACAGGCTTATGCTTGACGGGAAAAGAATTTCGGATATCGCAGACGGCGTTGCACAGGTTGCAGGCCTTGACGACCCTTGCGGAAGGCTCATATCCGAGTATAATAAGGACAACGGTTTAGTAATAAAAAAGGTAACAGTTCCTATCGGTGTAATCGGTATCATTTATGAGGCAAGACCTAATGTTACCGTTGACGCTGCCGTTCTTTGCCTAAAAAGCGGAAATGCGGTAATTCTGCGCGGAGGTAAGGAGGCTGTTAATTCAAATAAAGCCTTGGTATCCGTTATGCGTGATGCTCTCGAGAGCGCAGGCTTCCCGAGAGATGTTATTTCTCTTGTAGAGGATACCTCCCGTCAGTCTGCAAACGATATGATGCATATGACGGAATATCTTGATTGCCTTATCCCTCGCGGCGGCAAGGGCTTGATAAAGGCAGTTGTTGAAAATTCAAATGTTCCCGTTATCGAAACAGGCTCGGGAAATTGCCACATATTTGTTGACGAAAGCGCCGATATAGATATGGCATGCAGAATTATTTTCAACGCAAAAACACAGCGAATTTCTGTTTGTAACGCATGCGAAAGTCTTGTGATACACAGTGCTGTTGTTGACAGGGCAATGCCTGAAATTAAAAAAGTGCTTGATGAGAAAAATGTTAAAATATATGCCGATGACCGTGCAAGACAGGCTTGTGACGGGCTTCTTGAGGCGAGCGAGGACGATTTTTATACCGAGTATCTCGACTATGCAATCAGCGTGAAAACCGTTGACAGTCTTGATGAGGCAATCGAGCATATAAACGAACATTCCACGGGCCACAGCGAAGCCATTATTACCTCAAATGAGGACAATGCTCAAAAGTTCTTAAAGTGTATTGATTCCTCATCGGTTTATGTTAATGCTTCAACAAGATTTACCGACGGCGGCGAGTTCGGACTCGGCGCAGAAATAGGCATATCCACCCAAAAGCTTCACGCGAGAGGTCCTATGGGCTTGGAACAGCTTACTTCAACTAAATATTTAATCTTTGGAAACGGACAAATAAGATAATGCAAAAGAATGTTGACGAACGCAGAAAAAAGAATAACAAGGCAAAGAAAAAGCATTCATTTTTAAGGAGCTTTCTTATCTTTATATCTATGCTTGTTTTGGCAATTGCCGTTTTTATCGGCACGGTAAAGCTTATTTCGCCTGAATTTGATTTTTCCTTTCTTATCCCCAAGCAGATAACGACCTTTGTATCGGGCATTTCGGGTGATAAAAAACAACATACTCAGGCATCTGCCGCTATCACAACAACAACTACAACAACTCAAAGATATAAGGATTATTTAGAGCACGAGGATTTTGCCATAGAGGCTACAAAAAAGGGAGCCGTTATAGGCAATCTCTTAAACGGCGGCAAGGTTGACAAGGACGGCAATTACATTTATCACATCGTTGACGGCAAGGGTATTTATCGCTTTTATACCTATAACGAAAGCTTTGTAAGAATTTATAAAACGGATGAAATCCTATCGTCCCTTAATATTATCGGTGAAAACCTGTATTTTGTAAATGAAAGCAAGCAGACGCTTTGCAGATTTAACAAGAAAACTGCGGTTGTTGATACACTTGCAGACGGCATAAAATCCGTATATGCTTATGATGACAGAGCCTATTGCGTAAATAACAGTAATCAGGTTGTTGCCGTAAATATCAATAGCTTAAATCAAACGGTATTATATACGGCAAGCGCCGAAGAAGAGGTAAATATTGTCGGAATTGCAAAAAATGAAGTTTTCTTCACATCAAAGGGCGATTTCTACACAAAATATCTTGTGTCGGATAAGCTTGGCAGAGAAAATGTTTTGGAGTTTAAGGAAATGACCTTAAATTCGGATATTATGTCGCTGTCTATGGAGGACGGCTTTATGTATTATTACCAAAAGCAGTCCGATGACAGCTATAATCTTGTTCGTCAAAAATTCGGCTCGGATAAAATTATCACTTTAGTAGAAGATGTAACCTGCTTTAATCCCGTTATTGTGGATAAAAACAGAGTTTTTTACAGCCATTATCACGATTCAAAATATATTTTAAAAGAGCTTAATATGAATACTATGACAAAGAAAACGATGCTCAGCGTAAATAAGGCTAAGGACGACCATTCGCTCATAATTCAGCACGGCGGAGAGTACGATTTTATTATAGGCAAAAAAAGCGAAAAGGGCTCAAAGGTCTATAACGCAAGCAGTAATCTTACATCGTCAAAGAATGTTATGAGATTTTCCGACGGCGCCTGGAGCTACTAATATAAACCGAGGTATTTATTTTGGATAAGTATAAAAAATTAGCCACAAACACAATAATATTTGCAATAGGTACATTTTCGTCAAAGATTTTGTCCTTCCTGCTTATGCCCTTTGTTACAAGGGTTATGGCAACATCCCAATACAGTGATGCCGACCTTATTCAGCAAACGGCAAATGTGTTAATTCCTATTGTATTTCTTCAAATAAATTCTGCCGCCCTGCGCTTTGCACTTGATAAAGCGGCTGATAAACGCGATGTCTTTACTGTCGGTGTAAGAACCACATTGGCGGGCTTTTCCGTATTTCTTTTGTTTATACCGCTCGTTAATATGATAAAAATTAACGATTTCAATATGACGCATTATACGGCATTGCTCTATCTTTTCGTTTTGGTTTCGGGCTTTAGACAGCTATGTCAGCAGTTTGTCAGAGGATGCAGTCATGTTAAAACCTTTGCAATTGACGGAATATTGGCTACTGCAACCTATCTCGGCTTCACCCTGCTGTTTTTGGGCGTGTTCCACTGGAATATAAAGGGATATGTTTTGGCTATTATCGCCTCCGATTTCTGCTCCATACTGTTTTTAACCTACACCTGTAAGCTGTGGCGCTTTGTAAAAATTAAAAATGTTCCCAAACGCTCCGCCGTTGAGATGCTTAGGTATTCCATTCCAATGATGCCAAGCATAATTTTGTGGTGGGTTATCAATGTTTCCGACAGATATATGGTTACGGGCTTCATAGGCTCGGCAGAAAACGGCTTATATACTGCCGCTTCAAAAATCCCTAATTTTATCATTATGTTTTCTTCAATTTTTATCGACGCTTGGCAGCTTTCGGCTGTTGATGAGTACGATAACGAGGGAAAGGCAGACTTTTTCTCAAATGTTTTCCGAATTTATTCCGGAGGAGTTTTCGTTGCGGCTTCGGGCTTAATTCTCGCCTGTCAGCTAATCACCAAAATTCTTGTTTCAAATGCATATTATGATTCGTGGCAGTATGTGCCTGTGCTGATTATTGCAACCTCGCTGTCCTGCTTCGTTAATTTTCTTGCCTCTGTTTATATGGCTTCAAAAAAGACGGTTATGGGTATGGTAACTGCCCTTTGCGGCGCTGTTACAAATGTTGTGCTTAATTTAATTCTTATTCCGAAAATAGGCGCAAACGGTGCGGCGATAGCAACAGCCTGCGCATTTATCGTTGTTTTTGTAACAAGGGCAATTAATACTAGAAAATATGTTAAGGTTAATTTCAGCGTGCCCGTTGTAACGCTTGAGATACTGCTTTTAACTGCACAGGCAGGAATTATGATATTTATGAAAACAGGAACGGTTATGTATGCGGTTGAAGCCCTGCTTTTCGTAATTATGCTTGTATTTAATCTCAAGCCTATCAAAGAGCTTGTAAATCTGCTTTTGGGAAAATTCCTCAAGCGCAAAAAATCAAGTTAAAAACCATAAAATGCTCGGTTAATCAACCGGGCATTTGCCGTGTTATATGAAAAAACAGGCTTTTTATTGTACAAATCGTACATATTTTTTGCTAACTATTGCCAAAATGCATATTTTAGTGTATAATCAACAAAAATTACTTTATTGATGTATTATTTAACTATATTTTTTGGAGGAAATGTATGAAAACATCGATTTCTACCACACAAGCAAAGAAGCTTATTTCTGATAAGCTGTCACATTTTTTCGGCGTATCTCCGGATGTTGCCACAAATGAACAGTATTATAAGGCTGTTTCTATGATTGTCCGTGACGAGCTGAGCAAGATGAACAGCAGCTTCAGACATACGGCAGAAGGTCAGGATTCAAAGCAAATATACTATCTGTGTATGGAATTCCTTATGGGAAGGTCACTCAAAAATAATTTGTATAATCTCGGCTTAACAAAAACCTTCGAGGATGCCCTCGATTCAATGGGTGTTAATCTTGATAAGCTCTATGAGTGCGAGCCGGATGCAGGTCTCGGAAACGGTGGCTTGGGACGTCTTGCCGCCTGCTATCTTGACGGCTTGGCTACAAACGGCTTTCAGTCTATGGGCTATTCGCTTCGCTATGAGGCAGGCATTTTTAAGCAAAAGCTTATCGACGGCTGGCAGACGGAGCTTCCTGATTTTTGGCTTCCCGGCGGCGACGTATGGCTTGTACCCCGCGAGGAGAGAGCATGTGAAATCAAGTTTGAGGGCTGGATAGATGACAGCTGGGACGGCGATTTCCACCACGTAAACCACAGAGATGCAAACACAGTTGTTGCTATTCCTTACGATATGTATGTTTCGGGCAAGGGAAAGGGCGTTTCCCGCTTAAGACTTTGGGCGTCAAAGAAGCCCGAGCTTGATATGACCTTGTTTAATGAAGGCTCATTTATGAAGGCTATGGAGCAGTCGGCAATGGCTGAGGCTATCACAAAAATTCTCTATCCTGCCGATAATTCACCGGAGGGTAAGTCACTGCGCCTTCGTCAGCAGTACTTCCTTGTTTCTGCTTCAATTCAGGATATTATCAGAAGACATTTAACCAAATACGGCACGCTTGACAATCTTCCCGATAAGGTTGCCATCCACATCAACGACACCCATCCAACTATGGCTATACCCGAAATTATGAGAATTATGCTCGATGAATGCGGATACGGCTGGGATGAGGCTTGGTCAATTGTTACAAGAACGGTTGCATACACAAATCATACTGTTATGAAGGAAGCTCTGGAGTGCTGGAGCGAGGAGCTTTATTCACGCCTGCTTCCGAGAATTTATCAAATCACTAAGGAAATTGACAACCGCTTCAGAGCATATGTATGGTCTGCAACAGGAGATGCCGACAAGGTTGAAAGAATGGCTATCGTTTCCAACGGAGTTGTGCGTATGGCAAACCTTTGTGTTGCAGGCTCACACAGCGTAAACGGCGTATCTGCGCTTCATTCGGAAATTTTGAAGGATACCGTATTCAATGATTTCTATACGCTCACTCCCGATAAGTTCTGCAATGTAACAAACGGTATCGCGTTCCGTCGTTGGATTTGTCAGGCAAATCCGAAGCTTACGGAATATATCACAAGCCTTATCGGCGACGGCTTTATCACAAAGAGCGACGAGCTTTTGAAGCTTCGTGATTTTAAGGATGATAAAGAGGTTCTTGCAAAGCTTGCCGAAATTAAGCACGAAAATAAGGTGCGCTTTGCCAAGGTTGTTAAAAAGCGCACAGGCATCGAAATTAATCCTGACTCCATCTTTGACGTTCAGGTTAAAAGACTGCACGAATACAAAAGACAACAGCTTAATATACTTAATATTATTGCTGAATATCAAATGCTCAAGGAAAATCCAAACGCGGATTATTATCCGAAAACATATATCTTTGCATCAAAGGCTGCTCCCGGCTACTTTATGGCAAAGAAGCTTATTGAGCTTATTGACGCTTTATCAAAGGTTATCAACAACGATCCTGACGTAAACGATAAGCTTAAGGTTGTGTTTATGGAGGATTATAATGTATCTCTTGCCGAGGTGCTTATGCCTGCCGCAGATATTTCAGAGCAAATTTCGCTTGCAGGCACCGAGGCTTCCGGTACGGGAAATATGAAGCTTATGCTTAACGGCGCCGTAACCTTGGGCACTCTCGACGGTGCTAATGTTGAAATTCACGATGCTGTCGGAGAGGATAACATCTATATCTTCGGTATGAAAACTCCCGAGGTGGATCAGCTCAAAAAATCAGGTTATTTCCCGCAAAGCTATATTCAAAATAATGCCGTATTGCAAAAGGCTATGGTTTTCCTGCAAAACGGTGTAAACGGCAAAAAGTTTGACGAGGTATATTATTCTCTTGTAAATACCGACAGGTATATGGCTCTTGCAGACTTTACCGATTATCAAAGAGCGCAAAGGGATATTTCAAACGCATACAGAGATACTGAAAAGTTCACCCGTATGTCGCTTATGAATATCAGCGGCGCAGGCATTTTCTCTGCCGACAGGTCCATTATGGATTATGCAAATTATATTTGGTGCACAAAGCCTGTTAAGGTAGAAAGCGAAGCTCCGAGCAACTCAAAAAAATCGGCTCCGATGGCTCCTAAATCAACCAAAAAGCCAACCGAGAAGAAATCCGATGCTAAAAAGGTACCTTCAAAGAAAGAGCCTGCAAAGAAAAACGCAAAAAAGCAGACAAAAAAATCTAAGTAACAACTAACAGGGCAGAGCTTATCTGCCCTGCTTTTCAACGGGATATGTATATTTTTGATTCGAGAAAAACCGAATATAAATCAAAAATTCGTGCCATAGCAACTAACGAAAGCGTAAAGCTGCGCATTATCGTTCCTCGTTCTATGGCCTGTCACGGTGCGTCCCTGTGCGTTCATAAGGATAATGAGGAAAACTGCTTTTATTCTATGTTTTGGGCAGGAATGTGCGGAGATGACCGCGAGTATTGGGAGCTTCATTTCAACGCAACAACACCGGGGCTGTATTGGTATCATTTTGAGCTTGATACGGCTTGGGGTAAAAGCTTTATCCGTAATGTCGGTCACGGTATAGGCGATTTTGCGCCCGACGGAAACGATTTTCAGCAGACCGTATATGACAAAGGCTTCACAACACCCGATTGGCTTAAGGGTGGACTTATTTATCAGATTTTTCCGGACCGCTTTTACAACAGCAAAAAGCCAAAGAAAAATGTTCGTGAAAGCCGTGTGATACGCGAATGGGGAGGGGAACCCTATTGGCGCGAGGACCAAATGAACGGCATATGGAATAACGATTATTTTGCAGGCGATCTTTACGGCATAGAGCAAAAGCTGCCATATTTAAAGGATTTGGGCGTTACCTGCATATATCTTAATCCTATTTTCGAGGCTAATTCAAACCATAGATACGACACGGCGGATTACGAAAAAATAGACCCGCTTCTCGGTACGGAGAGCGACTTGAAGCAGCTATGCAAAATCGCTAAGGAGGAATTCGGAATAGCCGTTATTTTAGACGGCGTTTTCAGCCATACCGGTTGCGACAGCAAGTATTTTAATCTCTACTCAAACTATGACACGGTGGGAGCATATAACAGTAAGGAAAGCCCATATTATTCGTGGTATAAGTTTACCGATTATCCTAACGAATACCGTTCGTGGTGGGGTATTAAGCTTCTCCCCGAAATAATTGAGGAGGACGAAGGCTACCGAGAATATATCTGCGGAAAAAACGGCATATTAAGAAAATGGCTCCGATGCGGAATAAGCGGTTGGCGCTTGGATGTTGCCGATGAGCTTCCCGATATTTTCTTAGACGATCTCAGAAGAGCCGTTAAGGATGAAAACGAGGATGCTGTTATCATCGGTGAGGTATGGGAGGACGCAACCACAAAAACAGCCTATGGCGAGCGTAGAAGATATTTCCTGGGAAATCAGCTTGATTCCGTTATGAATTATCCCTTTGCAGAAGCCGTGTTAAATTTTGTAAAATATAAAAATGCCGAAGCCTTTTTCGACGGCATATTAAGTATTATTGAAAATTATCCTCCGCAGGTCACAAATATTTTAATGAATCATATCGGTACGCACGATACCGAAAGAGCAATAAACCGATTGGCAGGTGAGGACTGCACCGGATACGGCAGACATTGGCAGTACGAGCATAACAGGTTGTCACAGGAGGATTATCTGCGCGGTATTTCGATGATGAAAATTGCCTCGCTTATTCAGTACACCCTGCCCGGAGTGCCCTCACTGTATTACGGCGACGAAATCGGTATGCAGGGGCTTAAGGACCCGTTTAACAGGGAATGTATGGCGTGGGATAATCAAAACACGGAGCTTCTTAGATGGTATAAGCGTCTCGGTGAAATTCGCCGTGGGTGCAAATGTCTTGCAAAGGGCGAATTTATCCCGGTTTTCTCATCACATAAAACAATAGCCTATAAGCGAAGCGACGACTCAAGCGAGCTGCTTTTGGCTGTTAATTTAGACGACAGCGCCGTTGATGTCTATATAGGCGAGGAGTGGAACAGCTCATATATTCTGCTTGGCGACGGTGCAGAAAATGCTACGCTCCGTTTAGAGCCCTACCGTTATGCGCTTTTAACAAGAGTTAAGGACTTAAATATATGAAACAGCAGTTGATATCCTCTGTTAAAACAGGGGATATTTTATATTTATATATAATAATTATAATTTATGGTTGAATTTGCCTGCCCTATTGTGTTATAATACATAGCGTTAATGTGGATTATTATATCTAAAGAGAAATTTCCCGAAAGGAATTGAAAGAGATTATGGCATACAGAACACATAATTGTAACGAGTTAACATTTGATAATTTAAACGAAAAGGTTCAGCTTGCCGGCTGGGTTGATACTATACGCGACCACGGCGGTGTTGCGTTTATCGATTTGCGCGATGAATACGGCGTAACTCAGGTTGTAGTAAATGATGACGACCTTATAAATCATCTCAAAAAGGAAAGCGTTATTTCCGTTGAGGGTACCGTTGTTAAGCGTGATGAGGAAACAGTTAATCCAAAAATCGCAACAGGCGAGCTTGAGGTTAAGGTTGAAAATCTTACAGTGTTAAATCCCTGCACGGAAAATCTTCCGTTCGAAATTTCGGACAGCAGGGAAACAAGAGAGGATATTCGCTTAACCTACCGTTTTCTTGATTTAAGAAATAAGAAGGTTCACGATAATATCGTTTTCAGAAGTCAGGTTGTATCTTATCTCAGAGAAAAGATGACATCAATGGGATTTTTGGAAATCAATACACCAATCCTTACCTGCTCGTCCCCTGAGGGTGCAAGAGACTATATCATTCCTTCCCGTAAGCACGAGGGCAAGTTCTATGCGCTTCCGCAGGCACCGCAGCAGTTTAAGCAGCTTCTTATGACATCGGGCTTTGACAGATATTTCCAGATAGCACCCTGCTTCCGTGATGAGGATGCAAGGGCAGACCGTTCTCCGGGTGAATTTTATCAGCTCGATTTTGAGATGGCGTTTGCAACTCAGGAGGATGTTTTCGAGGTTGCCGATGAGGTTCTTTACGACACCTTCACAAAGTTCTCCGACAAAAAGGTTTCACCAAAGCCGTTTGTAAAAATTCCTTACGAGGAGGCTATGCTCAAATACGGAACAGACAAACCCGATTTGCGCAATCCGCTTGAAATTGTAGATTTAACCGAGTTCTTCTCAACAGTTGAATTTAAGGCATTCAAGGGCAGACCTGTTCGAGGCATCAATGTTCACGGCTGTGCAAAGCAATCTAAGGGCTGGTTTGAAAAAATGCTTAAGTACGCTCTCGAAATCGGTATGAAGGGATTAGGCTATATCGAGGTTCTTGAGGACGGCTCATACAAGGGACCTATCGACAAGTTCCTGCCTGACGACAAAAAGCAGGAGCTTCGTGAAATCTTCAATTTCCAAACCGACGACACCCTGTTCTTCATTTGCGATACTCCGAAGGTTGTCAACGAGCTTGCAGGTCAAATCCGTACAGAGCTTGCAAACCGTTTGGACCTTATTGACAGGGACAGATACGAATTCTGCTACATCACGGATTTCCCAATGTATGAAAGGGACGAAAACGGACAGCTTATATTCACACATAATCCGTTTTCAATGCCACAGGGCGAAATGGACGCGCTTCTCAACCAAGAGCCAACCGAGATTAAGGCTTATCAGTATGATATCGTGTGCAACGGCGTTGAGCTTTCATCGGGCGCAGTTCGTAACCACAGACCTGATGTTATGGTAAAAGCATTTGAGATGGCAGGATACAGCGAAGAAACCGTTAAGGAAAAGTTTGGCGCACTTTATAATGCATTCCATTACGGCGCACCGCCTCACGCAGGTATGGCACCGGGTGTTGACAGAATGATTATGCTTCTCAAGGATGAAGAAAATATTCGTGAAATCATAGCATTCCCTATGAATTCAAATGCACAGGATATGCTTCTCGGCGCACCTAATTATGTTACGGAAATGCAGCTTCGCGAAACACATATCAAGCTTCGCAGACCGGTAGAAAAGAACTAATCGAAAATACTTTTTGGAGGAAACATTAATGCAAATTACTCCGGATTTAATTAAATATCTCGAGTCGCTTGCCCGTATTACTCTCA
>JBJEPH010000024.1:0-17677 GCA_051881135.1 Eubacterium sp. | reverse complement strand
TCGCTTTTTCTATATCTTTTTCTTTTTTTGGTGTCACATCTATTGTAACGCTACATATAAATTTTTCCAAAAGGCTATATGTATTTGACATTGTTCGCCGAATGTTATATAATAATTTCTTAAGGAAGTGGTAAAATGGATTCTAAAAGAATTGAATGCTGTGAAGCGCATTGCGTTCACGAAAATTTGCTTAATATTGTAAACGGCGCTATGCCCGACGAAACAAAGCTTTACGACCTTTCCGAGCTGTTTAAGGTGTTCGGAGATTCTACGAGAATCAGAATTTTGTTTGTGCTGTTTGAGTCGGAGGTTTGCGTTTGCGACCTTGCAGAAGCTCTTAATATGACGCAGTCTGCGATTTCTCATCAGCTTCGTATTTTAAAGCAAAATAAGCTTGTCAAAAACAGGAGAGAAGGAAAATCCATTTTTTATTCACTTGCCGATGACCACGTCAGAACCATAATCGCTATGGGGTTAGAGCATATTGAGGAAACAGAGTAGAAAAATGAAAAAATCCATCAAAAAAAAGGGAATAACCAAAAGGGCTATTTGTCTGTGCTTGGCATTAGCTGTTTTAGTTGCGTCCGTTTTTTCCTTGGTTATTTCAAGCTTCGGTCAAACTATTACATACGATATATCTCCTACCCGTCTCGGCACAAGCGATACCTATTATTCCTATACTGCCGATACAAAAACGCTGACTATTTCGGGCACGGGCAACACACCTGATTTTGTAAACAACGCGTCCTCTATCCCTTGGTATGAATGGACCTCGGACACCGTTGAAAGCGTTGTCGTTGAGGAGGGTATAACGAAGATAGGAAACTATATGTTTTATCAAATGGCCGCTGTCAATTACAGCTTGCCGCAGGGCTTGAAAACCATAGGAAAATATGCATTTTCGTTTAATAACAAAATGACTCAAATCGTTATTCCCTACGGCGTGGAAAGCATTATGCTAAACGCCTTTGCAAGTAATTACTATCTTCAAAGCGTCAGCCTGCCCAATACCTTAAAATCCATTGCTCAAAAGGCATTTTATAATTGTATTGCACTTGATAATGTTGTAATTCCGAGCTCGGTTTCAAATATTGACGCATATGCATTTAATAAATGCAAGGCGCTGAGCAGCTTAAAATTTCAGTCGCTGACGCAGTCAACCGCAATCGGAAACTATGCATTTCAGGAATGCGACGCTCTTAAAGCCATTACCGTTCCCTTGAACACCACTCTCGGCATAAGAGCCTACGGCTATGCAAGTCAAAGCTCAACCTACACAGATGTGCTTATGAGGGTTTATGAAAACAGCGACGGACACACCTATGCCGTCGGAAACGGAATTCCCTATGAATTCTTAGATACAATCCCCATAGAATGCGGAGTAAATAACGACAATGCCTATACGCAGGATAACCTGTCAACCGTCTATCATTATACCTTTACACCCGATACAAGCGAGGTTTATAATCTTTATTCAACGGGCAACTGCGATTTGGTGGGTAAGCTTTATGAAAACGGTACGTTTATAGGCGAGAGCGATGATATCGCACAGGATAACCGTAATTTCTGCATTTCCCAAAGCCTTCAGGCAGGCGTTACATACGATTTGTATGTCAATTCCGTAAAAATGGAGGGCTCATACAGCGTTTATGCTTATCCCGATGATATCACGGGTCTGGAGGTATTAAAGGGCTCCATAAGTGCAGATATAAACGACAGCACGGTTGTTGATAAAAACAGAATTTTTAGCTTTTCCGCAGACAGATATGCCGACTTTTTGCTAAAGGTCAGCTTTGGAAACGGTATGCAGGTGCTGACTCCGTATCAGGAATATTTTGCAGGATATTATATCGTTTCCGGTGATGACCAAACGGCAAATCCTTATTTGTGCGGCGAGGGTATTGCCACTCTGAGTCTTAAGGGCAATACAACCGAATATCCTTTAATCGTTTCGCATTATTATGAGGAAAAGGTTGTTGAACCTACTGTTGACGATAGCGGCTATACGCTTCATACCTGTGCCATCTGCGGCGACAGCTATACGGACAATGAGGTTGAGCCGACATCGTATATTGTCACGGGCAAATGCGTTTTGTCGGAAAATCCGTACGGCAAGCACGATTTGGATATTCCGTACAGCTATGCAACCGTCAAAATAGGCAACAGAAGCTATAAGGTGAATGCCGACGGAACTTGGCGCATAAGAACATATACAAATTGCTATGCCGTTTTTGAAAACGAGTTTGGCTCAAATTACACAATCTATATTGATGTTGAGGGCAACTCAAGCTACGACTACGGCACGGTTGTTTTAGACGGCTATGACCTCAATAAAGACGGATATGTTAATGCCAAGGACTATGTTATTTACCGTAAGGTTATGTATGATGAGCTTGGCGAGCATTATTGGGATTTCGGCGCAGAATATCTCATAAGCCATATTAAATAATCGCTTTATACAATTAAACAGGAAGCGGGTTCAGCCGTTTCCTGTTTTTGCACTTTTTAAGAAAATAAGTGTTGAACTGTACACAAAAATAGTATATAATAAATTAATATTTTATATAGGTACATAGGAGGACGCTTTTTGTATGAAAAAGGTTGCCATTATTATGGGCTCGGACAGTGATTTGCCCATCGTTACACCCGCTATTAAGCAGCTAAAGGATTTGGGAATTGAAACAGAGGTCAGAGTGATGTCTGCCCACCGTACACCGCAGGCTGCTCACGATTTTTCAAAAAATGCTATCGATAACGGCTTCGGCGTAATTATTGCAGCAGCAGGTATGGCGGCTCACCTCGGCGGTGTGCTTGCCGCATCAACAACTCTGCCGGTTATAGGTATTCCCTGCTCGGCAAAGGTGCTTGACGGTATGGACGCAATGCTTGCAACGGTTATGATGCCTCCGGGAATTCCTGTGGCAACGGTTGGAGTAAACGCTGCAAAAAATGCTGCTCTGCTTGCGGCAGAGATTTTGGCAGTAGGCGACAGTGACCTTATGGAAAAGCTAATTCAAATGCGTAAGGAAATGGCTGAGCAGGTAGAAGCCAAGGACAAAGCGTTGCAGGAAAAAATCAAAGAAATATAACTTAGAAATATAAAGGAGACATTATGGAAAAGAGTTTCAGCGAAAGCTATGCGGCAGCAGGCGTAGATGTTACGGCAGGCTATGAATCTGTTGAGCTTATCAAATCACATGTAAAAAGAACAAACATTCCGGGCGTTATCGGCGGTATCGGCGGCTTCGGCGGTATGTTTGAAATTGCGGCTAACGAATATAAAAATCCGGTTCTTGTATCGGGAACCGACGGCGTAGGTACAAAAATCAAGCTTGCATTTTTGATGGACAAGCACGACACAATCGGTATCGACTGCGTAGCTATGTGCGTTAACGATGTTGCATGCTCAGGCGCAAAGCCGTTGTTTTTCCTCGACTATATTGCCTGCGGCAAAAACTATCCCGAAAAAATTGAGCAAATCGTTAAGGGCGTTGCAGAGGGCTGTGTTCAGGCAGGCTGTGCGCTTGTAGGCGGTGAAACCGCAGAGCACCCGGGACTTATGCCTAATGACGAATATGATTTGGCAGGCTTCACCGTAGGCATCGGCGAAAAGGATAAGCTCGTGTCCGGCGAGCATCTCAAGGCAGGCGACGCAATAATAGGTGTTGCTTCCTCAGGTGTTCATTCAAACGGCTTCTCACTTGTAAGAAAGGTGTTTGATATAAACGAAAAGACAATTGCCGTAGCCTATGACGAGCTCGGCACGACTCTCGGAGAGTCCTTGCTGACACCTACAAGAATTTATGTAAAGCCGCTTTTAACGCTTATGGACAGTGTAAGAGTTAACGCTATATCCCACATCACAGGCGGTGGATTTTACGAAAATGTGCCGAGAATGTTAAATGACGATACCTTGGCAGTAATTGAAAAGGATAAGTGCTTTAAGCTTCCTATATTTGATTTAATTCAGAAGACAGGCAACATTCCCGAAAGAGATATGTACAACACATTTAATATGGGTACAGGTCTTATGCTTGCCGTTGATGCCGACAAAGCAGACGAGGCTGTAAGAATTCTTCAGGCCTGCGGCGAACAGGCTACCGTTATCGGCGAAATTCAAAAGGGCGAAAAGGGAGTAGAAATATGCTGAACATAGCAGTATTTGTATCCGGCGGCGGAACAAATCTTCAGGCATTGATTGACGCACAGAGCAGGGGAGAAATCAAAAACGGAAAAATTACCTTTGTACTTGCATCAAACGAAGGTGCCTATGCCCTTAAAAGAGCAGAGAAGGCAGGCATTGAAAGCGCTGTTGTCAGCCGTAAGGCATATGACACCAAGGCGGATTATGACAAGGCTGTGCTAAAAGCGCTTGAGGGCAGAAATATTGATTTGATCGTTTTGGCAGGCTTTTTGTCAATTCTCGGTGAGGAGCTTGTAAGCGAATACAGAAACAGAATAATCAATATCCACCCAAGCCTTATTCCTCTTTTTTGCGGGGACGGCTTCTACGGAAAAAGGGTGCATACAGCCGTGCTTAACAGCGGTGTTAAGGTTACAGGTGCAACCGCCCATTTTGTTAATGAGATTACCGACGGAGGAGCAATTATTCTTCAAAAGGCTGTACCTGTTGAGCAGGGCGACAATGAGGATATTTTGCAATACCGAGTTATGCGTCAGGCAGAGTGGGAAATTTTGCCTAAGGCAGTATCGCTTTTCTGCGAGGGCAGAATTAAAATAAACGGCAATAAAACAGAAATTATTTGAGGTGAAGAAATGGAAATTAAATCACTTGCAACAGAATTGAATACAAATACATATCCCGGCAGAGGAATTGTAATCGGAAAAACACCAAACGGCAAAAAGGCCGTAATTGCTTATTTCATTATGGGCAGAAGCGTAAACAGCCGTAACAGAATTTTTGAGGAAAATGACAGAGGCGGTATTCGTACCAAGGCTTTTGATGAAAGCAAAATGGAGGACCCAAGCCTTATTATTTACAATCCTGTTTTAAAGCTTGACGGTAAAACCATCGTTACAAACGGAGACCAAACAGACACAATTTATGATTTTATGAAGGACGGCCATTGCTACCGTCACGCTCTGCTTACAAGAGAATTTGAGCCTGACGAGCCAAACTACACTCCGAGAATTTCGGGTGTTGTTAAGGAAAACGGCGACTACAATCTGTCAATTCTTAAATCTAATATGGGCAAGCCCGAATGTCTGCGCTATTTCTTTGAATATCCTGCAATGGCAGGGCTCGGACATTTTATCCATACCTATAAGTGTGACGGAAATCCGATACCGTCATTCGAGGGCGAGCCGACACCTGTTGAAATTACAGACGCTTCCATAGATGAGTTTACACAAATCGTATGGGATAATCTTAACGAAGACAATAAGGTTTCACTCTTCACAAGATATATCAACCTTGAAACAGGCGAAGAGGAAACAAGAATTATCAATAAAAACAAGTAAAGCGCATTATACAGGAGGAACAATATGAGAGTATTGGTAGTTGGCTCAGGAGGCAGAGAACACGCTCTTATCAGAAAAATTAAGGAGTCGGGCAGAGTTGATTATATTGCCTGCTGTCCGGGAAACGGCGGCATTTCGTATGATGCAGAATGCTTTAATGTAGGCGCAACCGATATTGACGGAGTTGTTAATCTTGCAAAGGAGATAAAGGCAGACTTTGTTGTTGTTGCACCCGATGACCCGCTTGTTATGGGTATGGTTGACGCATTAAACGATGCGGGCTTTGCAACCTTTGGACCGAGAGCAAATGCTGCAATTATTGAAGGCTCAAAGGTTTTCTCTAAGGATTTAATGGAAAAATATAATATTCCGACAGCCGAATACAAGGTGTTTGACAAGGTTGACGAGGTTATTGCATATATTACAGAGAAAAACGAATTTCCTACTGTTATCAAGGCAGACGGTCTTGCCTTGGGTAAGGGAGTAATTATTCCCGAAAGCTTGGAGGAGGCCGTAGCAGGCGTTAAGGAAATTATGGAGGACAAAATCTTCGGCGATTCCGGCAACAATGTGGTTGTTGAGGAATTTTTAACCGGACCGGAGGTTTCCGTTTTAGCCTTTACGGACGGCAAGTGTGTAAAGCCTATGGTTACCTCTATGGACCATAAGAGAGCGCTTGACGGTGACAGGGGACTTAATACGGGCGGTATGGGTACTGTTTCACCTAATCCGTATTATACCGACGATATTGCCGAGGAATGTATGTCAAAAATATTCCTGCCCACAATTAACGCTATGAATTCCGAGGGCAGAACCTTTAAGGGCTGCTTGTATTTCGGATTGATGCTTACTCCTAAGGGACCGAAGGTAATTGAATATAACTGCCGCTTCGGCGATCCCGAAACACAGGTTGTGCTTCCGCGACTTAAAACAGATATTATGGATATTTTTGAAGCCATCAATAACGAGAGCTTAGCCGATTTGGATATTGAGTGGGACGACAGAGCCTGCACCTGCGTAATTATGGCTTCATCCGGATATCCGAAGTCTTATCCGAAGGGCATTGAAATTACAGGCTTAACGCAGGGACAGCTTGACGGAGTTACCGTTTATCACGCAGGCACGAGGCTTGACGGAGATAAGCTTGTAACCTCGGGCGGACGCGTGCTCGGCGTTACTGCGCTTGGCGAAAGCATTAAGGATGCGCTTGCAAAATCCTATGCAGGCGTTGAAAAAATTAAGTTTGACGGCGCCCATTATCGTAAGGATATAGGCAAGAAGGCATTGGACGCTATTAAATAAATGTTTCCAAATTATTAAATTTTCAATAATATTACAAAATGTTATTGACAATTATACAAAATGGAATTATACTTTCTTTGGATTACATAACAAATGTAAAATATACAAATTTTGTAGAAAATGGGGTCTTTATATGGCTAATGTAAAGAAAAGCAAGAAAAAGATTATTATTCCTATTATTGCAGTTGTGCTTGTAATAGCATTAGGCACAACAGGAGGAGTATTTGCAGTTAAGGATAAGCAAAAGCAAGAGGTTACTCTTACAACTGTTTCTCCCGGCGCAATTACAGAAACCGTAAGCTCAACGGGTGAGATAGGCTCAGGCGCAAAGAAGGAGTATAAGCCTGCCTCCGTTGCAACCGTTAAAGAGGTTTTTGTTAAGCGCGGTCAGCAGGTTAAAAAGGGCGATATGCTTGCAACCTTCGACACAGAGCAGCTTGATGAGCAGGTAGCATCATTACAGGGTACATATGATACCTCTAAAAAATCATACGAGGATGCAGTTAAAGCTCAAAAGAATGCTAAGGCCAACCTAAAGGTTGTAAACAGCAAGATTAAGGAAGCAGAGAAGTATGCAACTGCGGTTAATACTCAGCAGGTTGCAGGCTTGGACGATATCAGTATTCCTTCTATCTCTATTCCAAGCACAACAACTACTACGACTACAACTACTACAACAACCACGCAAAGAGACATTTCCTTCCCGAGCATTTCTATTTCTTCTACGGAATCAACCTCTAATTCGGGCGGATACTCTCCTGATATTGCCGGTGCAGTAGCAGCTCTTTCGGATTTGGTTACAACAATTACAGAGCTTACCGACAGCATTGAGGATACTAATGCCGCATTGCAGCTTGTTCTTGCAATTATTACCGAAGAAATGGCTAACGGTAATTTTGACGCTGATGTAATTGCAGAAAAGGTCGGCGAAGAGGTTTACAAGGCAATCAAACAGGGCACAATCGAGTTCATCGACAGCGGTGCTGCTGAAAAAATGATTGAAACAGCCGTAAGGAATATAGATTACGAGGCTCTTGCAAAAAATATTTCCAAGGATGCTAATTTGGAGCAAACCTCAGCAGAGGTTCAGCTTGTTGCTTTGTATGCTCAAAAGGAGATTTATGAAACTGCCGCAAGCGGTCCTACCGTAGCTGCTCAAAAGCAGGTTATGGATTCCTCAAAGCACGCCCTGGATGCAGTCAAGGAATCACAGGAAGCATTAAAGGCAGGCTGGGTTGCAGATTTTGACGGAATTATCACATCCTGCGATATTGAGCCGAACACTCAGACAACTGTTTTGAGTACAGGCATTACACTTGAAAACGACAAATCGAGAATAGTAACAATTTCACTTGGCGAATATGATGTTCACAAGGTTAAGGTTGGTATGACAGCAACTGTTACAACCGCCTATGGCACATATGAGGGTGAGGTTACCGATATTGCTCCGACAGCAACAGGCGGTTCGGAGGGTTCAATCCTCGACTCTGTCGGCTCTATGGCAGGCATCAGCGGATTATCCTCTCTTACAGATTCGGGTGCCGGTGTTGAATGTGAAATTCTTGTTAGGGAGCCGGATGAAAATATTATTATCGGCTTTAATGCAAATGTTGATATTGTAACAAGTGAGAGCGTTGATGTTCCTACCGTTCCGATTTCCGCACTTGTTTTGGAAAAGGACGGCGCATATGTATATGTATATGATGAAGAAGAGGGAACAGCAACAAAAACACATATTGAAACCGGTGCAACATCGGATACCTCATATGAAATTGTTTCCGGCGTAAAGCCCGGTGACCGAATTATTGAAGCTCCCGGCGTTTACGAGGAGGATACAATTAAGGTTAAGGTTATACAAAAATAAGGGGTAATAGCGTGAACATAACAGAAAGCTTAAAAATCGCTTTAAAGTGTATAAGAGCAAATTGGATGCGTTCGTTGCTTACAATGCTGGGTATAATCATCGGTATTACTTCCGTAATAATGATTGTTGGTGCCGGTACAGGTGTAAGAGATTATATTGTCGGTCTTATCGAGGATATGGGCTCAAACGCCGTTCTTGTGTCTGTTGATACAACTGTTGCAACGGAGAACGATTTTATTACTTTAGAGGATGTTGACAACATTAAAAATAAGGTAAAGGGTGTTGACCGTTGTTCACCGATGCTTATGGGCTTCGGAAAGGCTGTTATCAATAAAACCGCAACTGAAGCAACCGTTATGATGATAGGCGTAAACAGCGATGTGCAGTTTGCCTTGACAAACCAATGTAACTACGGAAGATTTTTTACCGATGAGGAATATACGGCTAATGCGCCTATTGCGGTTATGGGTGTGGAATCAGCCAAAACCGTATTTGGATACGAGGACGCAACCAACGAATATATTACCGTATCATCATCAGGTAAATCTATGAAGATTAAGGTTTGCGGTATTGCAAATGTTGACCAGCTTGCAAATTCGGTCGGCGGCGGAGGAAACATCGGACAGATGTTCCAGTCCGGCAGTGACCGTCCTGTAATTGCATTATTTATGCCGTGTACAACACTTACACAAATTACAGGCGCCAATGCAAATCTAAGCAACGTATTTGTTATCGCCGAAGAGGGCGAAAACTATGACGCTGTCGGAAATGCTGCTGTAAACTATTTAAAGGCTGCACACGGCAACTATAACAACGGTTTGTACACTGCTCAAAATATGGCAACATATATCGAGATAGTTGACATAATTATGCAGGTTCTCACTATCTTTATTGCCGGCGTAGGCGCAATTTCGCTTATAGTTGGCGGTATCGGAGTTATGAACATTATGCTTGTGTCCGTAACCGAGCGTACCCGTGAAATAGGTATAAGAAAATCTCTCGGCGCTAAAACTCGAGTCATAACCATGCAGTTCCTAACAGAGTCTATCATTCTTTGCCTGATAGGTGGCTTGATAGGAGTCGTCTTGGGCATTGCAGGTGCTTACGGTGCCTGTGCAATAATAGATATCAAGCCTAAGATAAGCGTTGCAGTTGTTTTGCTTGCACTTCTTTTCTCCTCTGGAACAGGTTTGTTCTTCGGAATATATCCTGCAAGAAAGGCAGCTCAGCTAAGTCCTATTGATGCACTTAGAGCAGATTAATAATGAACAGTAAAGCCGTTACGCTTATGCGTAACGGCTTTTAGACTGTCGATAAAGTGGTCTGAACCACGCCTTCCTAAAATTAAACGGACATTATTATGCCTCTCTTGTTAAAGAGAGATGGGTGCGATTCATAACACTCGGAGGGATTGTAAAGGTGGCTTAGACATCGAATCTAAGCCACCTTTGGCGTTTATCGTTTTTTGCTCGGGGGCGGTACCATCGTACAGCTCCCACTCGCAAGAAAACGATATTCAGTTCCATTTCTCGAAGTCTGCCAGCGTGTAGAATTTATTAATTGGACTTTTTCTACACGCTGAAAGCCGTTACGCTTATGCGTAACGGCTTTTATACTGTCTATAAAATGTGTGATAACAATAAAAAAATAACCGAGAAGCTCTCGGTTATTTTTTATTGTAGCTGTATGTAAATTATTCCTCTGCGTACTTATCTACACCGTTCCAGCTGTACATAGCTCTGATGCCCTCACCAACCTCTTCAAGCTGATGTGAAGCCTCCATAGCTCTCTTAGCCTTGAAGTGAGCCCAGCCGTTGTTAGCCTCTGTGATAAACTTGGAAGCAAATGTACCGTCCTGAATTTCCTCAAGAACCTTCTTCATTTCCTTCTTTGTTTCATCTGTAATTAATCTCTTGCCTGTTTCGTAGTCACCGAATTCAGCAGTGTTTGAGATTGAGTATCTCATCTTTGAGAAGCCGCCTGAATAAATAAGGTCAACGATAAGCTTCATCTCGTGGATACATTCAAAATATGCATTTCTTGGGTCGTAGCCTGCTTCTACCAATGTTTCAAAGCCTGCCTTCATAAGAGCTGTAACACCGCCGCAAAGAACAGCCTGCTCACCAAAGAGGTCTGTTTCTGTTTCACACTTGAAGGTTGTTTCAAGAATTGCAGCTCTTGCGCCGCCGATGCCTGCACCGTAAGCAAGAGCAGTATCCAAGCAGTGACCGGAAGCGTCCTGATATACAGCAACAAGACAAGGAGTACCTTTGCCTTCCTTATATTCCGAACGAACTGTGTGTCCCGGTGCCTTTGGAGCAATCATAAATACATCAATGTTTGATGGAGGAACGATTTGCTTGTAGTGGATGTTGAAGCCGTGAGCAAATGCAAGAGCCTTGCCTTCTGTCAAATTAGGAGCAATGTCGTTCTTATAGATAGCGGCTTGCTTTTCATCAGGTGTTAATACCATAATTACATCAGCAGCCTTAACAGCCTCGGCTGTTGTCATAACCTTAAGTCCAAGGCTTTCAACATGTTCCCATGATTTTGAGCCTTCATAAAGACCAACGATTACATTTACGCCGCTTTCGTGTAGGTTTAATGCGTGTGCGTGTCCTTGTGAACCAAAGCCGATGATAGCAACTGTCTTGCCGTCCAATACGCTAAGGTTACAGTCTGATTCGTAGAAAATTTTAGCTTCTGCCATTTTCTTACCCTCCGTAATAATTAGTTTTTTAGAGAAATCAGTTGTCCAACCTCTCAATATTTATTTAACAATTCACATTATATATTGTGAGTTGTCTTATGTCAATAGTTTTTTCAAAATTTATAAACTTTCCATAGCGTGAATTATGTGAAGCCTCATTGCCGTTCTTGCGCCCTCTGCATTTCTCTGCTTTAGAAAATCCATAATAAGCCTGTCGTCGTTTAGGTTATCCCTGCTTACCTGCTCATCCTTTTGCATAACTATAACGCCCTTTTTTATAGCGTTAAAAATGATGGGCATAAATTGCTTTACAAAGGCATTGTGCGTTGCGTTTGCTATGCTTTCGTGAAACTTTTGCTCCTCGTAGGTTCTGTCCTCACCGGTCAGTATCTTTTGCTCTACCGCTTCGCCGTATTTGCAAATGATTTCTATCTCCTCATCAGTTGCTCGCTGAGCCGCATAATAGGCACAATCGGGCTCAAACATTAATCTCATTTCAAACAAATCGTCCAAGCCGGAATTTATTTCACCGAGATTTTGGCTCTCGATAACCGTGTTTGCCGTAACATAGGTTCCCTTGCCGCGCCTAATTTCTATCATACCGCTTGTGGTGAGAATTCTTATCGCTTCACGCAGGGTGCTTCTGCTCACTCCAAGCTCGCTTGCAAAGTCGTTTTCGTTAGGAAGCTTATCACCAACGGAAAAACGGTTTTCCTCTTCAATCATTTTTCTTATCTGTTTTGCTATGCTTTCAGACAGCATACTGTTGTTTGCCATATAAACACCTCAAGGTGATAATAACACATCATACAACTACTTGTCAATATGATGTCGGACATCTTACAACTCAAACGCGAAAATTTGGGCATATTGACTAATTGTGAACATAACACTTGTAAATTACATTAAAATGGTATAAAATTATATATATATAATATTTCTTTAGGTGGTGATAATATGGATACTGCAACTAAAGTTAAATACTATATCGAGTCGCTTTGCATATACGATTTAAAGCAGGATGAAATAATTAATGCACTTTATCTTCTGCTTAATTCCTTGGACAGCGACGAGGTTTTGGTTAGGCAGAGTGTTTTCTTTAAGCTACTTTCTGTGCATAAATCGTTTAGGCATTATGTTTCAAAGCTTATACTTACCGATGACAATGTGTTTACCAAAGCGGCTGCCGCAGGAAAAGCAGATGAGCTTGATGCTTCAATCATCAACGCCGTAAAAACCGATTTGATGAAGCTCGAGGCTATTTCATCCATATCGGCAAAGGATATTTGCCGTGCAGAAGAGGACAGCGACATACAGGAAATATTATCGGGTATGCCGAGCTGGGATACGCAGGGACGCGCTATGCTTCCGCTTACATCAAATTGGCACGAGCAGATTGACGAGCTTAAAGCTTTTTATAAAAGCAACGGCTACGGCAAATTTGCAAAGTTTGCGGCGTTTGCTTGGCGAAACGGTGAGTTATCTCCAATCACGGCGCTTGATGCAATACGGCTTGACGATTTAAAAAATTACGAAATCCAGCGCAAAAAGGTTTTGGATAACACCATTGCATTTATGCACGGGCTTCCTGCAAACAATGTGCTTTTGTACGGAGACAGGGGAACGGGCAAAAGCTCAACGGTTCACGCTATACTAAATGAATATAAGTCGCAGGGGCTTCGTATGATAGAAATTTCAAAGAGCGATATAAACGATTTAACTCTGATAAGAGAGCTTATATCGGACAGCCCTATGAAATTTATAATCTTTATTGATGATTTGAGCTTTGATTCCCACGAGGATTCCTTCGGAGAATTAAAGGCGGCGCTTGAAGGCTCGCTTTCGGGAAAGCAAAGCAATACATTAATTTATGCAACCTCAAACCGACGACATCTTATAAAGGAGAATTTCTCCGACAGGGAAAATGATGTAAACCGTTCAGACACTCTCCAGGAGGAGCTCAGCCTTTCGGATAGGTTCGGATTGTCCGTTACATTTATTAATCCCGACAAAAAGGATTATCTCGATATTGTCGAAAAAATTGCAAACGACAGAGGGCTAAATGCCGATATGCCGAAGCTTTTCGAGGCTTCGGAGCAGTGGGCAAGGCGCCGAGGCGGACGCTCGCCGAGATGCGCAAAGCAGTTCATAGATTATGTGCAATCCTGTATTGCCCGAGGAATTGAATGGTAAAAAATAGTGCAAAATATATTTACCTTTCGTTCAAAAATTTAATATTCTGTTTACTCAAAATACAAATTATGAACAAAATCAAATGATAATATTTACACAAACAAAAACAAACAACATTTAAAAGGAAAGGGAAAATTATGGCAAACAAAATTCTTGTTGTAGATGACGACTTAAACATTTGCGAGCTGCTTAAGCTGTATCTTGAAAATGAAGGCTATGTTGTATATACGGCAAATGACGGACAGGAAGCAGTAAATATGTTTCAGGCAAAATCACCTGATTTGGTGCTTCTCGATATTATGCTTCCTAAAATGGATGGCTGGCAGGTTTGCCGTGCAATTCGTAAGGATTCAACCGCACCTATTATTATGCTGACGGCAAAGGGCGAAACCTTTGACAAGGTTTTAGGCTTGGAGCTTGGCGCAGACGACTATGTAGTAAAGCCGTTCGATGCAAAAGAGGTTATGGCAAGGGTTAAGGCTGTGCTTCGCAGAACCAATGACGGTGCAGAGGTTGTTGAAAACGAGAAAAAGGTTGTTACCTTTGATAATTTGGAAATCAACATCACAAACTACGAATTAAAGGTTAAGGGCGTTGCTATTGATACTCCGCCTAAAGAGCTTGAGCTTATCTATCATTTTGCATCAAATCCCAACAGGGTTTACACAAGGGACCAGCTTCTTGACGAGGTTTGGGGATTTGATTATTACGGCGACTCAAGAACCGTTGATGTGCATGTTAAGCGCTTGCGTGAAAAGCTTGAGGGCGTGTCGGATAAGTGGAGCCTTAAAACCGTATGGGGTGTAGGCTACAAATTTGAAACGAAGGAATAATCCTCTTGAAGAATAAGCTTTTTAAAAAGTATTCTCAAGGCAGAACAAATATCTTTTTTAAGTATTTTGTTATATTTGCGGCGATTTTTCTGGTAAGCTTTATGATTTTAGGTGCGTCTATCGAAATTATGGTAAACGCATATTCTCTACACGAAAAAACAGAGCTTCTGGAAGAAAATACGAGAGCCGTTGCCGAGTCCATTTCAAACAGCTTCATCGTAGATAATATGAACAGCTATTACAGCTACGACAAAGAGCAGGTGTGTGAGTCGCTTAATATGATTTCAAGCTGTATCGACTCTGAAATCATTGTGTGCGATGTGGGCGGTCAGGCTATTTTTTGCAAGGACCAGGTCGGCTTTAATGCTTATCGAGATCAATCAATGGTGTGCAAGGATCATAAATCGTTTAAGGTTGATGATAAATATTTGCAAAGAGTTTATGAAGGCGCCTCCGTCAGCAAAATTCTTATTGACGGAGAGCAGTATTATATCGTAGGAAATCCCATAGTCAGCGAACGCACCTACGGACAGTTTACTGTAAGCGGCAATATCATAGGCTCTGTCTTTGCCATAACTCCTGCGGGTACAAGCACGATTGTTAGAGCAACCTTAAGGGTTTTCTTCGTTGTTGCCCTTTTGTGCCTGAGCATCGGATTTGTTATGATATGGGCTCTTACAAAGCGTATGGTTACACCGCTTCAGCAGATGAGCAATGCGGCAAAGAGCTTTGCCGTCGGCGACTTTTCATACAGAGTTAATATCGAGGGCAACGACGAGCTTTCCGATTTGGGTAATGCGTTTAACGATATGGCGGATGCGCTGGATAAGCTTGAAAGCTCACGACGCTCGTTTGTTGCAAATGTATCACACGAGCTTAAAACGCCGATGACATCTATTGCAGGCTTTATCGACGGCATACTTGACGGAACAATTCCAAGTGAGAAGCAGGATTATTATTTAAAGATTGTGTCTGACGAGATACGACGCCTTTCTCGTTTGGTTGTTGCTATGCTTAATATGAGTAAGATAGAGTCGGGCGACTTCCGTATGCAACCGAAAAACTATAATGTTTCCGACCAAATTATTCATATTCTTTTAACCTTCGAGCAGAAGATTGAAAAGAAAAATATCGAAATTCGCGGACTTGAGGATTTAGAACCCCACCATATTCACGCAGATACGGATATGATTTATCAGGTTATCTATAATTTGTTTGATAATGCTGTAAAGTTCACAAATGAAAACGGCTATATCGAAATAAAAATGAATGATGAGGGCAATTTTGTTAAAATATCTATCAAGAACAGCGGTGAGGGAATTAATCCCGAGGAGCTGTCACGGATTTTTGAGAGATTTTATAAGGTTGATAAGTCCAGAAGTCTCGACTCTAAGGGCGCGGGACTTGGATTATATATTGTAAAAACAATGGTAGAAATGCACGGCGGCAGAATATATGCTCGTTCCGATGAAGTGAGCGAGGCAGAATTTGTGTTCACTCTACCAAAGGCAGAATAGGAGAGATAAATATGGACGATTTTTTCAGAAACAAAAATGATGAAATCAAGCCAACCAATGATGAAAACGAAAACAAGGCTTACACTGAGCAGAAGCCGACATTCAATGAGAGCCACGCTTACGGCGAAGCACAAAAGCCTCCCGTAAATCAGTATTATCAAACGGCTAACGGCTATTATCAGCCACCGACACAGCAGACAAACTATTATCCTAACGGATACGCGCCTGCTATGCCGCAAAAGCCGAAGAAAAAGAAGAACAAAAGCATTATCGTAATTGTGGTTATCGCCGTTGTTTGTATGGCAATTGCGTTTGCAGGAATTATACTTGCAGCGTCGGAGTATAACAACAAAAACGGAGATACAAATTCCTTCCTCGGACAGCTTGAGGATAAGCTTGATGATAACGACAGCAACGGTGATTCTGTTGATGTAGAGGTTCAGGACAGCAACGCTGCCGCAAAAAAGGACGCTGACGGCAATCTTACGGTTGCAGGCGTAGTTGAAAAGGCTATTGATTCCTGCGTTCTTGTTTCCGTTTATTCCAACCAAGATGCATACAGCTATTTTTACAGCTACGGTATGGGCGGTCAAACTAACGGCGACTCCGTTTTGTCAGGCGAGGGCTCAGGCGTTATAATGAGCGAGTCAAAGGGCAAAACCTATATTATGACCTGCGCACATGTTATTTCGGGCGGAGATAAGTTTAAGATTACACTTAATGACGGCACAGAGCTTGATGCGGAAATGGTAAACTTTGACAGCCAGACGGATATCGGTGTGCTTGCCGTAAACAAGACCGGCTTAAAGGTTGCCACATTTGCAAACAGCACACAAATTGAAGTGGGCGAGCAATGTATAGCTATCGGCTGTCCGGGCGGAAGCAAGTTTGTAAACAGCGTAACAAGCGGTTATGTTTCTGCGC
The DNA here is from genome assembly GCA_051881135.1 of Eubacterium sp. GTDB lineage: Bacteria > Bacillota > Clostridia > Oscillospirales > Acutalibacteraceae > Eubacterium_R. The sequence goes on along the minus strand of JBJEPH010000024.1, from coordinate 853 downwards.
TTGACAGACCTGTTTCATCCTCAATCGGTTATAACACCGAATGTATCCAAACGGATGCGGCAATCAACCCGGGTAATTCAGGCGGTGCACTGTTTAATATGCAGGGACAGGTAATCGGTATTAATTCATCAAAAATTGCTTCAACAGAGTATGAGGGAATGGGCTTTGCAATTCCGAGCAACACAGCCGTTAAAATTGCAAAAAGCCTTATCGAAAACGGTTATGTTGCAGGCAGAGCCAAAATCGGTATCGAATACAGTCCTATAACTAATTTCACAAATGCAAGTGCAATCCTTTCCGCTCTTGCCGAAAAGGGCTATGAGGATGCGCAGGGCACAATTATTGTTCAAACCATCGACGAGGCTTCGGACCTTGCCAAAAAGGATGTTAAGCAATATGATATGATTATTGCTGTTGACGGCAAAACAATGACATCAACCGACATTTTAACCTCCGTGCTTAGCTCAAAGAAGCCGGGCGACACAATAAAGCTTACAATGGCTCGTATCGAAAACGGCAAAATTAAAACCTTTGAGGTATCGTGTAAGCTGATTGAAAGCAAAGAGTAATAGTCTATAAAAGCAAAAACAAGGATGCAAAAATTATGCATCCTTGTTTTAGACTGTCGATAAAGTGGTCTGAACCACGCAAAAATAAAATCAAATAAACCTATTAAGCCTCCCTTGTTAAAGTGAGGTGGGTGCGATTTATCGCACTCGGAGGGATTGAAAAACGGAATTGGACATCGAATCCAATTCCGTTTTTGCGTTTATCGTTTTTTGCTCGGGGGCGGTACCATCGTACAGCTCCCACTCGCAAGAAAACGATATTCAGTTTCATTTCTCGAAGTCTG
>JBJEPH010000023.1:0-18494 GCA_051881135.1 Eubacterium sp. | reverse complement strand
CAAAAAGTAAGGGCAATATCTGCCACGATAAACCGTGGTTCGAATTATTACCGTTGCCCTAAGGAGTTGTTATATGGCACATATAAAGGTTGTTAGACGCTCAATGCGTCCGGAGGAATGGACAGATCTGCGCTTCGGTTGGCTGAAAAGACACATTTATTCTTCCAAATGGGAAATAAAAAATCTCCAAATCCGTGATGCCCGTCAGGTGTCCGAAATGGAGTTTGAATATTACAGCGACAGCTACCGTCCGTTGCAAAGGGGAGATATGTATTTTACACCCGACGGAACGGCTTTTATGAAGGCCGATGTCGATATTCCAAAGGAGCTTCAGGGCAGAGAGCTTTGGTTCACTTTGAAAACCGCGGCGGAAATCTGCGTTAAAATTAACGGAAAATATGTCGGCGGCGTTGACCCAAACAGAGAAAGAATGCTTATTTCTCCATATGTTGACGACACAAAAACACTGCATTTTGATATGATGGGCTATAACCGTTCAAAGCCTGATGACGAAAGAAATCCCGAAAGCCTTTCGGTTCGAGGATGCCGTCAAGTTTTTGAGGGTGCATATATTGCTACGGTTAATCATGAGGTGCAGGATTTAGTTTGGGATTTTGAGCTTTTGCTTGATATAGCCAAAAGCGACCTGTTCAATGAGGATTACAGAGCCTTTTTAAACAGAGAGCTTAACAATGCAATGAACTTGATCGATTTTGACTCCGATGAGCTTACGGGAGTTAGCGAGGCTAAAAAGTATATTGACGAGGTAATATATGCAAACGATACATACAATGGCACCGGTGATGTTGCGCTTATTGCACATTCACACCTCGATATTGCATATTATTGGCGCAGAATACACGCAGTTCAAAAGAATTTGCGCACCGTGCTCATTCAGCTTCGTCTGATGGATAAATACAAGGATTTCAAATACACCCACACACAGCCCTATGTTTATGAAACTCTTGAGAAATACTATCCCGAGGTTTTTGAGGAGCTTAAGGAAAAGGTTGCAAACGGTCAGTTTGAGCCTGTCGGTGCTATGTATGTTGAGCCCGACTGTAACATTCCGTGTGCAGAATCTCTTATTCGTCAATGCCTTTACGGTCAGCAGACATACAAAAGAATGTTCGGCAAATATGTTAACAACGCTTGGCTTCCCGATGTTTTCGGAAACTCGTGGATTATGCCGCAGATTTTGAAAAAAAGCGGCGTTGAATATTTTGTTTCAAATAAGATGTCAACCTGGAACGATACAAACCGTTTTCCGCACAATAATTTTATTTGGAGGGGTATAGACGGGAGCGAGGTATTAGCCTGCGTTCCGCCAACGCATTTTATCACATGGAACGCTCCCTCACAAATACAGGAAAACTGGGATTCCTATATCGACAAGGATTTGGGCGGACAAACTATGAATATGTTTGGCTACGGTGACGGCGGTTCAGGCTGTACAGAGGAAATGATTGAGCTTATGCACCGTTTTGATAAGCTTTCAATTATGCCGAAATGTGAGCATATGAGCGGTTCGGAATTTTTAGAGCGTAATCTAAAGGATAACGATAATCTCGAAACCTGGGACGGCGAGCTTTATCTCGAAATGCACCGCGGCACCTTTACTACAAAATCGGAGCTTAAGCGTGCTAATAGAAGATTGGAATACAAATTCCGTAATGCAGAGATTCTGTCGCTTTGCAGGGGCGAGGATAACAGGAATGAGATAACAGAGCTATATAAGAAGCTTTTGGTTAATCAGTTTCACGATATATTGCCCGGCTCGCATATTCATCCCGTATATGAGGACGCATTAAAGGACTATGCCGAAATTGAAAGCCGTCTTGATGAAATTATAGGAACAGGCTCAACATATTTCAATACGCTTAATATTGAGCGTGACGCTCTGTGCTTTGTTCCAAATAAAAACGGAACTGCCACCCGTTACGGCGTTAAGGGTAATTGGCTTATTCCCAATATACCTGCTATGTCCTCTAAAGCGCTCAGAGCCGTTAAAAAGAATACCGATTGGATTAAAATAAACGGTAATAAAATTGATACTCCGTATTATTCTGCAATTCTTAATGAGGACGCCTCCTTTGCGAGCCTGTATGATAAGGAATTATGCAGAGAATGGGTAAAAGGAGATTTCAATAAGCTTAAAATTTATACCGACTGTCCGGGTAATTATGACGCTTGGGATATTCTTCCAAACTATAAGGATAAGCAAATTGATATTTCTGTTGAGAGCCCGCTTGAGCTTACAGAGCAGGACTCAGAGAGCGCAACATTTAAGGCTGTGCTTAAAACCGATAAATCAAAATGGGTTACTCTTGTTCGCTTTTTTAGGCAGAGCAGGGGAATTGAGGTTGAAAGCCTGGTTGATTGGAATGAAAAGCACAGGCTTGCAAAAGCGGAATTTAACTGCAATATCCTTACACGCAAGGCATTGTGCGATACCTCGGCAGGCTTTATTGAAAGAGAAACGCACAGAAATACCTCTTGGCAGCAGGCACGCTTTGAAGTCTGTCATCATAAATGGTGCGATATGTCCGAAACGGGTGCCGGTATTTCCATAATCAACGACGGAAAGTACGGTGCAGGCTTTGAAAACAGTACAATCAGCCTGTCGCTTCTTCGTGCAACCATTCGTCCTGATGTAACCTCCGATATGGGACATCATAATTTTTGCTATATGATTATGCCGCATAAATCGGATGCAGTATCCGCAGGCATAAATAATATTGCCTTTCAGTACAATGTACCTCTTGTAAAGGCTGATGCAGAATGGACGCTTCCAACCTTTGAGCCTTTGTATCTTCAATGCGCAAAGCTTTCGGAGGACGGCTCTATGAAGGTTATCCGTTTAAGCGAGCAAAACGGAGAGCGAGGAGAAATCAAGCTTGACGGAAAGGTTAAGCTTTTGAATATGCTTGAGGAGGTTATCGGCGAAACCGACACAATAAGCTATTCTCCGTTTGAGATTATTACCATAGGAGTAGAAAAATAATGACACCTACACAAATAGTTTTGCTCGTTATAGTCGTTGTTTTCCTTGCGGTAATCGTCTTTCCGATTATAAACAACAGACAGCTTAAGAATATGCCGTTTGAACAGCAGATAAGAATAATCAAAAAAGAGGCTGACAAGCTAATTTATTTTAAAAATATTTCAAACGGCAAAAGCGGAAATCTTGTTTATGTAAAAAACAAAAGAAAAATGCTTTTTTATCCTTGGGTGCTTGTTGACGGAAAAATGCTTTGTACAAAGGAAAATCCCTTTGACCATTGGGACCATCCCGATGAGCTTCCCAAAATGACCGAGGAGGAAATAATACAGGCAAAGCAGGAGCTTGAAAAATATAATCAAAAAAATCCTATAAAGCTTTATCTTCAGGAATATGACGCCGAATAGCAGGCGTCATATTTTTATTAGCCTGAAAACAATGTATAAACCAAGGCCTGCAAGCATCCAAAGCATTGAAAACGGCAGACATATCTGACCTAAAAGGTTGAACGGCATATTAGAATAATCCCAAACATCCATTTTTAAATAAAGATTGAATATAATGCCGAAAATCAACTCAAGCGCAGTTATTATTATTGATGCAATAACAGAAAATAACAGAGGATTAATTGACCTGTTGTTATAGTAAATTGCAAACAGTATTAATATAGCAAGTCCTCCGCAGAAAAACATACTGTAATGGGTTCTTGCCCTTGTTAAAAGCTCGATGGCACAGTAGGAGCTTCCGCCGAGAAAAAAAGCAGTGCCGTAAATTAAATACATCTCCATTAAATCACCATTTGTATTATTATCAAATATGTGATAAAATAATAAAAATTCATTTTTGGAGTTATTATGAAGCTTGATGAAAATGCAAAAAAATTAATAATGCTTCTTCAAAATAACGGTCACAGGGCATATGCTGTCGGTGGCTGTGTTCGTGATGCGCTTATGGGAATTAAGGCAAAGGATACGGATATTACCACCTCTGCCACACCTGAGCAAACCGAAAAAATACTATATGATAACGGTATCAAATTTGTTGAAACAGGCATTAAGCACGGAACGGTTACGGCTGTTGTTAATCATATTCCGTACGAAATAACAACCTTTAGGGTTGAAGGAGAATATAACGATTTGCGCCATCCCGAAAATGTTTGCTTTGTCAGCGATATAAACGTGGATTTGTCCCGTCGTGATTTTACTATGAATGCAATAGCCTATAACGACACAGACGGATATATTGATATTTTCGGCGGAATTAACGATATTAACAGCAGAGTTATAAAATGCGTCGGTAATCCAGATAAGCGCTTTAACGAGGACGCTCTGCGTATTTTGCGTGCAATTCGCTTTGCGTCTGTTTTGGGCTTTGACATTGACGAAAACACCAAGCAGGCTGTATTTAATAACAAGGAGCTTCTTTTAAAGATTTCCGCAGAGCGCATTTTTACAGAGCTGAAAAAGCTTTTACTCGGGGATAATGCAGAGAAAATTCTGCTTGAATACCGAGATGTAATAGCCGTTATCATCCCACAAATTAAGGATAGCTTTGATTTTCCGCAAAACAGCAAATGGCATATTTATGATGTTTATACACATATCGTGAAAAGCGTTGCCGTTGCACCTAAAAAGGATTATATTCGCCTTGCACTGCTTTTGCACGATATCGGCAAGCCGTTTGTGAAAACAACCGACGAAAACGGACAGGACCATTTTAAAGGTCATCCATCCGTCAGTGTTGAGCTTTCTAAAGCTGCATTAAAGCAGTTTAAGGTTTCAAACGATATTTTTTATAAGGTTATCAAGCTTGTAAAAATTCACGATAAGCATATAACACTTAAGCCGTCTAACATAAAAAGATGGCTTAGAGAATTAGGTGAGGATTTAACCCTTGATTTCATTGATGTTAAAATCGCAGATATGAAAACGCATAATCTCGATTTGGCAGGAGCCGAGCTTGAATATCTTGAGCAGGTGAAGGAGCTTACAAGAAAAATCATTGCTTCGGGTGAGCCATACAGAATAAGCGATTTGAAAATCAACGGAAACGACCTTCTTGCCATTGGATATAAGGGAAAGCAGATTTCCGACGAGCTTGACAGCCTGATAAATATTGTATCGTCAAATCCCGAATTTAATACAAGAGAAAAGCTTTTAAATCAGGCGAAGCACGATTTAAAAGGCATCTAATATAAAAAAATAACGGTACAGTCAAATAAAACTGTACCGTATTTATATTGCATATTATTTTGTATAGAATAATGTGTCCTTGGTTGTTCTTGAATATCTGTAAACCGAAAAAACAATGCCGAGAGCTATGTAGATACACAGTGATGAAGAGCCGCCGGCTGAAAACAACGGAAGCGTAATTCCGATGCAGGGAAGCAGTGAAAGCTCCATACCTACATTTACAAGAATTTGCGCAAAAAGCATTACGCCTATTCCTGCACACATCAAATAGCCCTCGTTATCTCTTGCTGTTGTAGCAACATTAAATACTCTCAAAACAAGTATTCCGAGTATTGCAATAGCGGCAATAGCACCAACAAATCCAAGCTCCTCGCCTGCAACGGTAAGCACCATATCACTTTCATTAACGGGAACGGCACCGCTTTGTGTCATCGTTCCTTTCAGGTATCCCTGACCGAACCAGCCGCCCGAGCCCATGGCAATTTTACCGTTAATCTGCTGATACATTACATCCTCATACTGCTCGGGATAAAACAGAGCAACTATTCTGCTTCGCTGAATTCCGTTGATAATTCCAAGCTTCCACGCAAGCGTGAAGCCTACGAAAATTGCGCAAATTCCCGCTATGAAATAGCCGATGTTTACCCTTGCAAAGAAAAGCATACCGATAAACATAATAAGGAAAATCAACGCAGAGCCTGCGTCGCCTGTCAACAGAACAAGTCCGATGGGTATCATACCGTGAATTACCAAAGGAATAATGGTTTTGATTTTATTTATTTTATCTCTAACCAAATCCAAATGATATGAAAAGGATATAATAAAGCCAACCTTTAAAAGCTCTGACGATTGCAAATAGAATATGCCGAGGTCAATCCAGCATTTTGAGTCAGGCCGTTCAGGCGGTGCAACACCGAACAGAAGCGTAAAAATCATAAGACCTACACATCCTACGGCGATAACAGGCCAAAGCTTTGATATAATCTCATAGTCGATATTTGAAAGCACTATGGCTATTATCAAACCGCCTACAACCGAAATAAGCATGGTTCTTATATCCCCCGAAATAAGCTGTCCCTCGCTAAGCTTTCTGTATGACGCGCTATATACTAAAGCTATACCGTAGCAAGAAGCGATAATAGCAGTAAAGAGTGTTACAAAGTCTGTACCTCTGAAAAAATGCACTATTGTCTTTTCGTCAATTGCAGAATTATTCAGTTTTTCTTTATTGCCCATATCTACTCCTTTCTTTTCAATACATCTATTATATTATTAAAAAAGTTAATTTTCAACATAAATAATAAATTTTCTTATTGGAATATTTAAGAAGATATGTTATAATACCATAAAGTTAAATTAAACGGAGTGAACGGTATGCTTACAGATATTGAAATTGCTCAAAAAGCAAAAATGAAAAACATCAATGAAATTGCCGATTCAATCGGTATTTCTTCAAATGAAATCGAGCCCTACGGTCATTATAAGGCAAAGATTTCCGACGATGTATTAAACAGACTGAAGGACAAAAAGGACGGCAAGCTGATTCTTGTAACAGCAGTTAATCCAACACCGGCAGGCGAGGGAAAAACAACTGTTTCCATCGGTCTCGGCGAGGCTATGGCAAAAATCGGTAAAAATGCAATTATTGCGCTTCGTGAGCCATCTCTCGGCCCTGTTTTCGGCATTAAGGGCGGTGCAGCAGGCGGAGGCTATTCGCAGGTTGTACCTATGGAGGATATAAATCTTCATTTTACTGGCGATATGCATGCCATCACATCTGCAAACAACCTTATGTGTGCAATGCTTGACAATTCCATTCAGCAGGGAAATGAGCTTAATATCGACCCGAGAAGAGTTCAGGTTAAGCGTTGCCTTGATATGAACGACAGGGCGCTTCGCAATATCATCAATTCTCTCGGAGGCACAAAAAACGGTATTCCCCGTGAGGACCATTTCTGCATTACTGTTGCAAGCGAGGTTATGGCAATTCTTTGTCTTGCAAATGATATTTTTGATTTAAAAAACAGACTCGGCAATATTTTAGTTGCATACACCTATGACGGAGAGCCTGTATATTGTAAGGACATTAAGGCAAACGGTGCAATGACGGTTCTTCTAAAGGACGCCATAAAGCCTAACCTTGTCCAAACTCTCGAAAATACTCCTGCAATTATGCACGGCGGCCCGTTTGCAAATATAGCTCACGGCTGTAATTCTGTTCGTGCAACTAAAACAGCCTTAAAGCTTGCAGATTACACTATAACCGAAGCAGGCTTCGGCTCCGATTTAGGTGCGGAAAAGTTTCTCGACATAAAGTGCAGATTTGCAGGACTCACTCCTTCCTGTATCGTTTTGGTTTCAACTGTTCGTTCTATGAAATATAACGGCGGTGTGGCCAAGGATAATCTAAAGGAAGAAAACCTTGAAGCGCTTAAAAAGGGAAGCGTTAATCTCGGTGCGCATATTGACAATCTTAAGAAATTCGGCGTTCCCGTTGTTGTTGCTATCAACCATTTCTATGCCGACACGCAGGCTGAAATTGATTTTATTGAGGAGTTTTGCAAGGAAAAGGGCGCAGATTTTGCCGTGACAAAATGCTTTGCCGAGGGTGGCGAAGGCGGTAAGGAGCTTGCTCAAAAGGTTGTTGATGCCTGCGAAAAGGAAAACAACTTCAAGTTCCTATATGACCTTGATATGCCTGTATATGAAAAAATCGACACCATTGCAAGAGAAATATACGGTGCCGACGGAGTGGATTACACAAAGGAGGCAAAGGAGGCTATTGACGGCTTTATCAAGCTCGGTGCCGATAAAATGCCCGTTTGTATGGCAAAAACACAGTACAGCCTTTCAGATAATCCAAAGCTTCTCGGAAAGCCCGAAAACTTTAGGATTACCATTTCACAGGCTAATCTTTCAAACGGTGCAGGCTTCCTTGTGTGTCAAACAGGCTCTATAATGACTATGCCGGGTCTTTCAAAATCTCCTGCGGCATTCAAAATTGATATTGATGAAAACGGCAACACGGTAGGACTTTTCTGATGCAGGAAATAATAACTCATTCATATAATGAAACTCTGCAAATGGCAGAGGAATATGCAAAAACTGTTCCCGTCGGTACGGTTATCGGCTTTATCGGCGGGCTTGGTATGGGCAAAACTGCCTTTACGACAGGCTTTGTAAAAGGTCTTGGTATAGATGCCGAGGTTTCCTCGCCTACCTTTGCAATTTGTAACGATTATATCGGCAGCAGCGCAAGAGTTTATCATTTTGATATGTACAGAATAGAGTCGTGGGATGATTTATATTCAACCGGGTATTTCGATTATCTCGACACAGGTGCATACATTATTGCCGAATGGAGCGAAAATGTTTTCGGCGCATTGCCGAATGATGCCGTAATTATTGAAATTGAGAAGCTCGACGAGTGCTCGCGAAAATTTATTTTTAAGTCGAAAGCAGATTATACAGAGGTTTAATATGATACTTTCTGTCGATTCCTCTGCGGTTACGGCAAGCGTGTCGTTGACCGACGGAGAAAGAATAATTAAAAGTGAATTTATCAATTCAGGCTTAACTCACAGCGAAACGCTGATGCCGATGATTAAACGCGTTATGAACGGCACCGACTTCGGCGATTTAGACGCAATCGCCGTTACCTCGGGACCGGGTTCGTTTACGGGAATAAGAATAGGCATTGCAACTGTAAAGGGCTTAGCGTTTAATTATGACATTTCCTGCTACGGAATTTCAACATTAGAAGCCATTGCCTATAATTTTTTTGATGAAAAGGACGCCGTTATCTGTGCGGTTATGGATGCAAGAAGAATGCAGTTTTATAACGCTTTATTCAGTGTTAAGGACGGCAAAATAACCCGTTTAACACCCGACAGAGCGATAGCATTAGATGATTTGAGGGAAGAACTTAAATTATTTACTAAGGTAATTATTGCCGGCGACGGAGCAAAATTATGCTTTGATAATCTTAAATCAGACAACTGCGTAATTGCAGAGAATGATAAAATTTATCAAAATGCCGTTTCGGTTTCAAGGGCGGCAGAACATCATCAAAAGGTAAGTGCAAAACAGCTTATGCCTGTGTATTTAAGGCAAAGCCAAGCCGAAAGAGAACTAAAATTAAGAAAATAAGGAGAATAACTATGTTAGTATTAGGTTCGGACCACGCAGGATTTCCGTTAAAGGAGGAAATTCGTAAGCATCTTGAAGAAAAGGGAATTGATTATATAGATGTCGGTTGCTATTCTCCCGAAAGATTCGATTATGCTATATCCGCCCAAAAGGCATGTGATAAGGTCATAAACGGCGAAGCCGAATTTGCCGTTCTGTGCTGCGGAACAGGTGTTGGAATTTCTATGGCGGCAAATAAGGTAAAAGGAATTCGTGCCTGCTGCTGCAGTGATTATTTCAGCGCAAAATATACAAGACTGCATAATGATGCAAACTGTCTTTGTATGGGCGACCGTGTTATCGGTGCCGGAACCGCTATTGAGCTTGTAGATGTTTTTATCAACACAGAGTTTGAGGGCGGAAGACATAAAACAAGAGTGGATCAAATTATGGCTATTGAAGCAGGCGAAAAGCTGTATTAATCTAAAAACACCCCTTAACCTGATAGGTTAAGGGGTATGCTTTTGCTTTATATTAGCTCCATTTAAGTGCTTTTACGCTGAAGCCGAGTGAAGAATCAATTTGGTTTTTCTGTATTACGGATACAACCTTGCTGATGCCGTCAGCACCGCTGACATCGGCATAAATCTTATAATAGTTGTTGTTTCCGAGCTTTTCTATTCTTGTAATTGTAACCGTGTGTGTCGGGCTTTCAAAAGCAGTTATCTTAAAGCTGTCGTTTACAGTGTTATATGTAATTGAGCTTTGTGGGTCCTTTCCGCTGTTGCAATCTGTTTTAAAGTTTACAACGGTTTGTGCAAAATACTTAAACAGGTCGAGAACAATAGTACCCGAGGCGTATTCGGTTGTGTTAAGCTCTTCTCTTTCTGCCATCCACATAGCAACGTGTGCGGCGAGATTAGTTGGAATTCCGTCCTTATTTTCATAGCTTGCACAGTAGAGATAGGGAACCTCTAACATCGATTTAATGATTTGCTGGTCCTCTGCCGAAAATTTTACAGCCTTTCCCGTTTGGCTTGTGTTTGGAACAACGTCATCCTTTAGTGCAAGCGTTGTAAGCTCTTTATCGGTTGTTTCAACAGATTCGCCCTTTTTAGTGGTGGTTTCGGTTGTTTTATCGGGCTTTGTGCTTGCAGGTCTTGAAGGAAGCTTGGTGGAATTACTTTTAGTGGTAGTTTCCTTTTTATAAATTTCCGTGGTAACCTTTTTTCCGTTACTGTCGGTTATATCCTCGCCTTTTTCGTTCTGCTTAACATAAACCTTCTTTTTGCCGTTTTCCTTTTCCTTGCGATAATAAACTGCAGTCGTTACGGCTTCTCCGTTTTTATCTGTTACGGTTTCGCCGTTTTTGTCGGTTACATCTTCAGTTCCCATTATGTAATCGTTATTTGAGCTGTTAAGACCTCCGTCTGTTGTGCCGTTCTTGCTATCGTCCGATGGCTTACTGCATCCGACGAAAACGCAGGACAGAATACACAATATCGCTAAAAACAGTGCAACGCTTTTTCTCAACTTAAACACCTCGATTATAATTAATCTATGAAAATTATATATTTTTTAATGCTTTTTGTAAAGAGAAATGTTAAAATTAATTATAAATTTATAATTTTGGCAAACAAAATTAACTTTTAATTCATACTATTTACTTTAATTGTAAAGTAATGTAAAATATTTATGGTGATACTGTATGAAAAAAACAATTGCTGTTTCTTTTTCGGGAATAGCCGCAGCCTTGTCTGTTATTTTGCTCTCGCTCGGCTCGGTGGTTTGGGTGTTTTCCTATGTTATGCCCATTGCAACAGGTCTGTTTATGATTATTATTTCCGATATATTCGGAAAAAGGTCTGCTCTGTTGACCTATTCCGTTGTAAGCGTTCTTTCCGTTATTCTGCTTACGGATAAGGAATCAGCGCTTATGTACATCTGCTTTTTCGGATACTATCCTATTATCAAGGACAAATTTGACAGGATAAAGCCAAAAGCATTGCAGTATATTTTGAAAATTCTTGTTTTTAATACGGCTGTTGTATCGGTTGAACTAATCTGCATATACATTTTTATGATACCGTTTGAAAGCTTTTTGGGAAGATGGGGCGCAATAATTTTGTTAGCCTTGGGCAATTTATTGTTTTTTATTTACGAAAAGCTTATCACAGCACTGAGCATACTGTATAAGAACAGATTGAAAAATAGGATTACAAAATATTTACAATAATTATGTTATGTATTGTATAAATTAGTATATTTTAGTATAATGCAAGATAATGAATAAGTATGTGTTTTCATTATGTGTTTTCATATGGAGGTTTAGCGTGAAAAATCACGCTAATACAATTATATTGTCCTCAAAATTTGCCTGTGGCATAATTTTGAGATGGCTAAATTCCCATTATACGCCTTATCCGGCTACAATAAGGCGTTAGGGATTTTTTATAAACTATTGGTAGCCGGAAAGGCTATGGGAATTTTTATGAGCAAATATATTTTAAACGGCTCTGAATCGCTGGGCATTGAATTCGGTTCAACAAGAATTAAGGCTGTATTAATTGATAAGGACTGTAATCCGATTGCTTCCGGCTCTCATACCTGGGAAAACAGGCTCGAGAACGGCATATGGACCTATCATATGAGTGATGTTTGGGCAGGCTTGCAGGATGCATATTCAAAGCTCAATGATGAATGTACTTCAAAATTCGGCGGACCTATTAAGAATTTGAAAGCACTCGGCTTTTCGGCTATGATGCACGGCTATCTTCCGTTTGATAAGGACGGCAACCAGCTTGCCGAGTTCAGAACCTGGAGAAATACAATCACAGGCGATGCGGCCAAGGAGCTGACTGAGCTGTTTGATTTTAACATTCCGCAAAGATGGAGCATTGCTCACCTTTATCAAGCCATTTTAAATGAGGAAGAGCATGTAAGTAAAATAGATTTTTTAACTACTCTTGCAGGATATGTTCATTATAAGCTTTCAGGCGAAAGGGTTATGGGTATAGGTGAAGCGTCGGGAATGTTTCCGATTGACAGCGAGTCTAATAGCTATGACGCCGAAATGCTTGAAAAGTTTAATTCGCTCGAAAATGTTAAGGCAGTCGGCATTGATTTAAACAAAATTTTGCCGAAGGTGCTTTTGGCAGGCGAAAATGCAGGCTTCCTGACCGATGAGGGCGCAAGGCTTTTGGATGTAAGCGGTAATCTTCATTCAGGCATACCTATGGCTCCTCCCGAGGGTGACGCAGGCACAGGTATGACGGCTACAAATGCCATAGCCGTTAAAACAGGTAATGTCAGTGCGGGCACATCAATTTTTTCAATGGTGGTTTTGGAAAAGAAGCTTTCAAGGGTATATGAAGAAATTGATATGGTTACCACTCCTGTCGGAAAGCCCGTAGCAATGGTGCATTGTAATAACTGCTGTACCGATTTAGATTATTGGGTAAATGTTTTTGATCAGTTTCTAAAGGCTACCGGCAGTGATATTCCCAAATATCAGGTGTATGATATGCTGTATGAATCGGCACTGTACGGCGACAAAGATGCCGGCGGTGTAATCAATATCAATTATTTTTCAGGCGAACCCGTATCTCACACGGAGGACGGAAGACCTATGCTTGTTCGTAAGCAGGGCGCTAACTTCAATTTGGCAAATCTTATGCGCTCACAAATTTATTCTACAATGGCTACGCTTAAAATCGGTATGGAAATACTTGAAAAGGAAAATGTAACCATTGATTGCCTTATGGGACACGGAGGATTGTTTAAAACACCTGTTGTCGGACAAAAGCTTATGGCAGGTGCTATGAATTGCCCTGTTGCCGTTATGGAAACAGCAGGCGAGGGAGGTGCCTGGGGTATGGCTGTTTTGGCAAACTATTCTGTTTGCGCAAACGGTCAGCCTCTTGACGAATTTCTTAATAACAGCGTATTTAATTCCTGTAAAAGCACTGTTATTTCACCCGATGCAGAGGATGTAAAGGGCTTTGAGGAATATATGAAATTATACAAATCGGCATTAAAAGCAGAAATTACTGCATATAAATATATTTAAGGAGTAAATTATGGCTATTAAGGATTATGAATTTTGGTTTGTTGTAGGAACGCAGTTTCTCTACGGCGAAGAGATTTTTGATACTATCAACTCACACGCAAATACAATAGCTGAGGAATGGAGCAAAAAGCTTCCCTGTAAGGTAACGGCAAAGCCCTGCGTTAAAAATTCCAAGGAAATATTGGAGATAATGCAGGAGGCTAATAACAATCCTAACTGTGCAGGTGTTATAACCTGGATGCATACATTTTCTCCGTCTAAAATGTGGATAGCAGGCTTCAATGCACTTGAAAAGCCCTTCCTTCATGTAAATACTCAATTTAACAGAGATATTCCGTGGCAGGATATTGATATGGATTTTATGAATTTGAATCAGTCTGCTCACGGAGACAGAGAGCATGGCTACATCACTGCCCGTATGCGTATGAACAGAAAGGTAGTAGCAGGTCATTGGCAGGATGAGCAAATGCAGGATAAGATAGGTGTTTGGATGCGTGCCGCTGTTGGTGCAATTGAATCCAAAAAGCTTCGTGTGCTTCGTATTTCCGACAATATGAGAAATGTCGCAGTAACCGACGGCGACAAGATTGAAGCGCAAATTAAGCTTGGCTGGCAGGTTGACCATTACGGCGTAGGCGATATCGTAAGACTTGTTGACGCCGTAACGGAAGAAGAAATCGATGCCCAAATGGCAGAATATGAAGCAAACTACACTATGGATACCGACAATACAGATGCTGTCAGATATCAGGCAAGAGAAGAGGTTGCATTAAAGAAATTCCTCGAAAAAGAAGGCTTCGGTGCTTTCCATACTAATTTTGAGGATTTACAGCAGCTTCGTCAGCTTCCCGGTCTTGCCGCACAGGACTTAATGCGTCAGGGCTACGGCTTCGGTGCTGAGGGTGACTGGAAGGTTGCCGCTATGACAAGAATAATGAAGAAAATGGCTGAGGGTATGGACGGCGGAACTGCCTTTATGGAGGATTACACCTACCATTTCGAGCCGGGAAATGAAATGCTTCTCGGCTCACATATGCTTGAGGTTTGTCCTACTATTTCTGCCGACAAGCCGAAAATTCAGGTTCACCCGCTCGGCATAGGCGACAGAGAGGACCCTGCCCGTCTTGTATTCAAGGCACAGGCAGGCAATGCCATTGTTGTTACACTTGTAGATATGGGCGACAGGCTTCGTATGATTGTTAATGATGTTGAGTGTAAGGAGCAAACAAATGATATGCCAAAGCTTCCTGTTGCAGGAGTTCTTTGGAAACCGCTTCCGTGCCTGCAAACCTCTGCTGAGGCTTGGATTTATGCCGGCGGTGCTCACCATTCGGTGCTCTCATATTCTCTAACGGCAGAGCATATGCGTGATTTTGCCGAAATTATGGGCATTGAATTTATTCATATCAATAAAGATACAAGCATTAACGAGTTCAGAAAAGAACTATTTTATAACGATGTTGCATATAAATTAGGGATGTAAGGATTAGCTATGTTAGAAGAATTAAAGCAAAAGGTATTTGAAGCAAATTTAAAATTAGTTGAATATAATCTTGTTGTTCTCACTTGGGGAAATGTTTCTGCAATAGACAGAGAAAGGGGACTCTTTGTAATTAAACCGTCGGGAGTACCTTACAGCGAAATGACAGCGGACGATATGGTTGTTATGGACTTAGACGGAAACAAGGTCGAGGGAAGGCTTAATCCGTCCTCGGATACACCTACTCATTGCGAATTGTACAACAGCTTCAAGAATATCGGCGGAATCGTTCATACTCATTCCTCTTGGGCTTGCTCCTTTGCACAGGCAGGCAGAGATGTCAATGCCTACGGAACAACTCATGCGGACTTTTCAAACGGTCCTATTCCGTGCACTAGGGGACTCACAGCCGACGAGGTTTACGGTGAATATGAGCTTAATACAGGTAAGGTAATTGTAGAAGAATTTAATAAGCGCTCTCTTAAGCCTGAGGAATGTCCTGCCGTGCTTATCCACAGACACGGACCGTTTACATGGGGCAAGGATGCCTTTAAGGCTGTCGAAAATGCGCTTATTTTGGAAGAGGTTTGCAAAATGTCCTACCGCACCGAAGCCATAGCGTCCTTAGGAGCAGATTCCAATATAGGAATTGAAGACTATCTTCTTGACAAGCATTACCAAAGAAAGCACGGTAAAAATGCTTACTACGGTCAAAATAAATAGTGGGGGTTGCTAAATGAAAAGAGTATCAAAATTTATTTCAGCTTTGCTTGCCGTACTTGTTTTTTCTGCGACAAGCCTGCCTGCCTTTGCAACGGAAACAGTTTCGATAGAAACAGGAAGCCTTGTGCTTTCTTCAACCGAATACACATATACGGGCGAAAGCATTGAACCCTCATTTAAGGTTGTACTCGGCGATATTACCGTGCCAAAAAAATATTTGAATGTTGAATATTCCTCGAATGTCAATACGGGTACGGGCACAGTAACCGTTACAGGCGTTGATAAATATGAGGGTACACTGTCTCAAAGCTTTGCAATAAAGCCTCTTAATATCACATCAACAAGTATTTCCAAATCAATTACAAAAACAGTCGTTAATAAAACTCCGACAGTAAAGCTTACCTTAAACGGCAAAACGCTTGTAAAGGATAAGGATTATAAGGTGTCCTTTTCAAACATTAGCAAAACAGGCGTAAAAACAGGTAAGATTAAGCTAACAGGTCTTGGTAATTTTACTTCGTCCAAAACATATAGCATCAATGTTTATCCTAAGAAGATAAGCGGTATAAATAATGTTAAAAGAGAAAATACCGCCATAACCTTTAGCTGGAGCTCACAGGAGGCATATGATGTAACGGGATATAAGGTTTATTCCTGTGATGCAAACGGTGATAACAGAAAGCATCTCAAAACCGTTTCGGCAAATCAGGTAAAAATCACCGGCCTTGACGCAGGCAAGTATTACTATTTCGTTATCAGAGCATGCAAGGTCAGCGGGGACACAATTTTATACGGCGATTACAGCAATGTGTATAAAACCTGTTCAATGCCCAAAAAGGTTGTGATGAACAGTGCATGTCCAACCTCAGATAACAAATATGTTGTTGCTAAGTGGTCTAAGGTTCCGTCCTCGGGCTATGAAGTAAAGTATTCTACCGACCCATCCTTTAAAACCAACACCAAGGTTGTTACCCTAAAGGACAGCTCTTCAACATCATATAAGTTTAAGGCAAGCTCCAAGAAAACATATTATGTTAAGGTTCGTGCTTTCCGAAAGTATGACGGGAAAACGGTTTACGGAAAGTGGAGCGACAAAATCAGCAATAAGTTTTCTAATCTATATTCTACATACAGCTCAAATTATGTAAACAATAAGGACAGAACCACGAATTTAAGAATAGCGTCTGAGACAATAAGCGGAACCATCCTTCAACCCGGCGAAACCTTTTCCTTTAATAAGGTAGTAGGCAAGAGAACCGCCGCAAAGGGATATAAGGAGGCTCATATCTTTACAGGCTCGCAGGGAACTGCAATGGGCTTAGGCGGTGGCGTTTGTCAGGTTGCTTCCACAATGTTTAACGCAACGCTTTTGGCAAATCTGTCCATAGTTGAAAGACATCAGCATTCACAAAGAGTTTCCTATGTACCGCTTGGCAGAGATGCCGCAATTTACTGGGGCTCGGAGGATTACAGATTTAAAAACAATACAAATTATCCAATTAAAATTGTTATGACCGTAAAGGACGGAAAAATCACCTGTTCCATGTACACAAGCCAAAATGTTAAGCCAAAGAAGGTTAGCCTTAAGGTTACAAGAAGCGGTAATAACTTTACATTAAAAAGATATGTCGGCGGTAAATGTAATTATACAACAAAATCCACCTATTAATATCAGTGTCCTGTTTTTGACACCCATCATCTGTCTTTATTGATTTTTGATGGGTGTTATGTTATTCTTATCGGGGAGGTAAGGGGTATGACTGATATATTACTTATTATTGCAATTATTATGATTGCCGTGCTGATTGCTTTGGTAATCGTGTTTAGACCAAAGCAGAATAACGAAAGAATTGTTGAGCTCTCAAACAAGCTTGATAATATAACCTCATCAAATTATCAGCAGCAGATAAAAATTTTGGAAACGCTTTCGGAAAATTCCGATAAACAGTCTGCGGCTATTACAAATGCCGTTAATAATTTACAGGCAAATAATGAAATGAAGCTCGAGCAAATGCGCCAAACTGTCGATGAAAAGCTGTCCGACACGCTCAATAAGCGCATTAATTCCTCCTTCGAGCAGGTGTCCGTTCAGCTTCAAAATGTGTATAAGTCGCTCGGTGAAATGAAAACCATTTCCGAGGGTGTTACCGACAATGTTCAGGGCTTGAACAGAGTTTTAACAAATGTAAAGGCAAGAGGTACATGGGCAGAATATCAGCTCGAAAATATTTTGGAGCAAACCATACCTAAAATGTATCAAAAAAATGTTAAAACAAATCCAAAATATAACGGACAGGTGGAATTTGCCGTAAAAATTCCAAACAGTGAGGACGATTCAATTGTTTGGCTTCCGATAGATTCAAAGTTTCCAATGGAGGATTATTCGAGGCTTGTGTCGGCAAGTGAGGCAGGCGATCTGTCTGCAGTTGAGCTTGCAAGAAAAGCCTTGGAAAGCAGAGTTAAGGACGAAGCAAAAACAATTAAGAGCTACATTTCACAGCCCGAAACAACACCCTTTGCAATTATGTATCTTGCAACCGAAGGACTCTATGCCGAAATTATGAGCAGTAAATCAGGCATTGCCGAGAAAATACAAAATGACGGTATTCTTATTGCAGGTCCGAGTACGGTTACGGCGCTTTTGAATTCTTTGCAAATCGGCTTCAGCTCTATTGCCATAAACAAGAGGGCAAACGAGGTGTGGAAGGTTTTGGGTAATGCAAAAAAGCAGTATGATACCTTTGGGCTTCTTTTGGAAAAGGCTAAAAGAAAAATTGAAGAGGCGGGAAAAACTATTGATGAAGCCGACCACAGAAATGATATTATTCAAAAAAATTTAAAATCGGTCAACAGTTTGCCCGAGGCAGAAGAATTATAATTGATAGGTCTTAGATGGAAAAT
>JBJEPH010000022.1:0-4539 GCA_051881135.1 Eubacterium sp. | reverse complement strand
CGCAGATATTGACGGAATGAGCGTAAAAAAGGGCGACTCACTCCTTGTTCCTGCAAAGCATAAGGAATTTGAAATCAAAGGAAATGTAATAATTCTTTCAACAAAAATATAATTATGAATAAAAGCGCTCCTTTTGGCTAACAATAAGTCAAAAGGAGTGATTTTTATGAGAATACTTGATAGAATAGCATTAATTCTAACTATCATAGGCGGCATAAACTGGGGTGCAATAGGAATTTTCAAATTTGATTTGGTTGCTTGGATATTCGGCGGTCAAACAGCAATTTTGTCAAGAATAGTTTACACCCTTGTTTGCCTTGCGGCAATTTGGTGTATCAGCCTGTTATTCAGGAATTCGGATATGATTGAGGATTAACAAAGCAAGCAAGAACTCAAAAAGCATAAAACGGCAGATGTCACATAGGCTACCTATGTGACATTTTCACTGATTTGTACACTTGATTTATTTTACTGCGCTATATATAATAAAATTAGCTTGAAAAATAATACGGAGTGATAGTATGAACTATATCAGTATCAAAACAAAATGCGGTGATATTAAGGGCTTAGACCAAGAAGACTGCTATGAATTCAGGGGAATAAAATATGCAGATGCAAAAAGGTGGGAATACCCTGTTGAAATAAAGCAATGGCAGGGTGAATATGACGCCACGCATTTCGGAGAATGTGCAATTCAGCACAGAGCATACGAGGATGATGCAACCGTTAATGCCTTTTATCACAGGGAATTCAGAAAGGGCCTAAAATTTACATACAGTGAGGATTGTCAGTTTTTGAACATTTATGCTCCAAAAAATGCACTCAAATGCCCTGTTTTGATTTATATTCACGGCGGAAGCTATACGGGAGGAAGCGCAAACGAGGGGCATATATGCGGTACGAAATACGCTCAAAACGGCGTTATTTTTGTTTCGTTAAATTACAGGCTCGGTGCGTTTGGATTTTGCTCTCACCCGCAAATAAGAAACAGCGAAGGAATTTGCGGAAACTTTGGACTGTATGACCAATTGACTGCGATTTCGTGGGTTAGAAATAATATAGAAGCCTTTGGCGGTGATGCCGACAGCATTACGCTTATGGGACAAAGCGCAGGTGCGATGAGTGTTGACATTCTTATTTCAAGTCCTATGTGCAAGGATTGGTTTAAGGGCGCCGTCCTTATGAGCGGCGGAGGCATTCAAAGAGCTGTTGCAAGACCTTTAACTCCTGAAAAAACAGAAAAGTTTTGGAGCAATATTATGCAAAACGCAAATGCTTCATCTATGCAGGAGCTGAAGAACGCTGACGCGCGAACGGTATATGAGGCTTGGAAAAAGGAATGTAAGGAAAACAAGCTCAGCGCATTGCTCACCTTACCCGTTTATGACGGTAAATTGGTAACAAAAGCATCTTTTAATATGAACACAATTCCTGCTATGCCGAAAATAATCGGAATAACCAACTGTGATATGGTTCCTGCCGTGCTTGAAATTCTTGCTAAAAAATGGGTTAAGAAGGATAAGCACAGCAACGATTTTGTTTATCTTTTCGACAGAGATTTACCCGGTGACAACAAGGGCGCTTGGCACAGCGCAGATCTGTTATACGCTTTTTCCACACTTGATTTTAACTGGAGAAGCTTTGAAGAAATAGATTACAAAATTTCCGTACAGCTTTATAAATCAATTTGTGCCTTTGCAAAAAATGCAAATCCAAACTGTGACGAAATTCCGAATTGGAAGCCCGGCACAGAAGAAATTATGGTATTTAGCGAAAGCACAAAATCAATGCCGTTTCCGACAAAGCGACTTATCGAAAATACATTTTCAAACAGAGGTTCTGTTGTATGAAATTTAATCACAAATTTGAAAAAGTCGGTGCCGACAAAAGCACGATGACCTTTAAAAGCGAGGGCACAAACGCAAGAATAGATTTTATTTCTTCGTCGGCTATAAGGGTTGCAATATATAATGAAAAAGAGGATATGCTTCCCACATTTAATGTCAGCCCTAATAACGAGCTGATAGCAAACGGAAGGGACAGACTTTCGCTTGACGGCTTTGATATGGCTTGTCCTGCCTTTGACGGTGACGAAATTCGGCTCAACGATGATATTACAATCAGGCTGAATTTAGATAATTTCCTTTTAAGCTACTACAACAGGGGCAGGCTTTTGTTTAGGGACAGGGCTCCGCTTGCATACAATATTGACGGTGAATTCGGCGACGGTGTTTATCACTATATTTCAAGATATGATGATGAAAGAATATACGGCTTAGGCGACAAATCGGGATATATGAACAAGGCGGGAAAATGCTTTAGAATAGAAGCCTCGGACAGCATGGGATATGACGCATCAAGCTCTGACCCGTTATATAAGCATGTGCCGTTTTATATTTGTGACACAAAAAACGGCGCTTACGGAATTTACTACGACACAAGCGACACCTCATACATAGATTTAGGCAGAGAAATAAACAATTATTACGAGCATTTTAAGTTTTTCAAAAGTGAGGATAACTGTCTTGTTTATTATGTTTTCTTCGGAACAAGGCTTGAGATAGTTCGGCAATTCGGCAGGCTTATAGGCAAGCAGGCATTTCCTCCGAGATGGAGCTTTGATTACTGCGCAAGCACAATGGCATATACCGATGCGCCGAAGTCCGAGGAAAAAATGAATGAATTTCTTGATAAGGTCAGGGATTCGGGATTAAGCTGCAGTGGATTTTATCTTTCATCGGGCTACACCTCCATCGGCAAGGGCAGATATGTTTTTAACTGGAACTATGACAAATTTCCCGATCCTAAGGGCTTTATAAATGGCTTTGCAAATAACGGGATTAACATTATACCAAACATCAAGCCTGCTTTTTTGCAGGACCATCCTATGTATAAGGATATTGAAAAGGAAGGCTTGTTTATTAAAAACAGCGACGGCACTCCTTTTGTAACTCAGTTTTGGGACGGTCTCGGAAGCTATCTTGATTTTACTAACCCAAAGGCATTTGAATTTTGGAAAAAGCAGGTTGAGGAAAAGCTTATTAATAACGGAATTATTGCAACCTGGAATGATAATAACGAATTTGATATCAAGGACAGAGATGCGGTTGCCGCAGGCTTCGGCAAGGAGGTTAAGGCGCGCAGAATAAGACCTGCATTAACATATTTGATGGTTTGTGCCTCATATGCTGCACAGGTAAAATGCAACCCACAGCTTCGACCGTTTTTATCAACAAGAAGCGGTTCTCCTGCTGTAAGAAGGCTTGCGCAAACCTGGAGCGGAGATAACTTTACCTCATTTAGAGATTTAAAATATTGCCATTATATAGGCCTTACTATGTCGTTATCCGGCTTTCATTTTTACGGTCACGACTTAGGTGGCTTTTCGGGTGATATGCCCGACAGAGAGCTTTTGCTTCGCTGGATACAGCACGGCGTTTTTGAGCCGAGATTTACAATCCATTCCTGGAATTCCGACGGCACGGCAACGATGCCCTGGAGTTATGAGGACATACTTGATAACGTGAGAGAAATCTTTTCTCAAAGAAAACAGCTTATGCCTTATTTGTATAACTGTGCATACAATTCGGTAGAAAACGAAATTCCGATAAACGCACCGTTATTCTTATATTACAATGACGACGAAATTGACATTAATTCCCCATCTATGATGCTCGGCAGAGATATTCTTGTAACCTTTATCCTGGACAGAGGCAAGGAGGAAGCACAGGTATATTTGCCCGAAAACGAGATTTGGTATTTCAAAGAGAAAAAGTATATCGGCGGACAGACGGTCGATTTGACAATTCCTGCGACAAGCAGGGTACCGTATTTCGTAAGAGGGGGAAGCGTTATTCCAACCGATGAAGCAGAATACGGATTTAACAAAGAGGAAAAAACAGTCTTCACCGTTTATCCTATTGAAAAGGGAAGCTTTGAAAGCGAGTTCTTCTACGACGACGGAATAAGCTACGAATACAAGGGAAACAATTGCACAAGGCTTGTTTTCAATGTTGAATGTAAGGAAAATGAAATTATTGTAAAATATGAAAACAGAGGCAGAAATGCTATTATACCGAGCATTATCCTATCCCCTGCCGACAACAGATTTTTGACTATATTTGACAATAACCGACAAATTTTTTTGTAATATATTTCTATCAAAAATGTCTTGACAAAAAATTACATATGGTGTACTATATCAGTGTCGTAGAAATACGATGTGCGTGACGGTAATAGCGCACTTAGTGTTGCTTTTGTCAGCAACTTGGCAACACAGAGATTGTTTTTTAAACAGCGAAGATGGGTAGTTTTAGAGGACACTAAGGCTACCCGTTTTTGTTTTTAAAAAAATAAGAAAAAACGCTTGACATTTATATTATATCTGCTATAATAGTAAAGCACCTAAAAATTAGATATCGCGGGGTAGAGCAGTTGGTAGCTCGTCGGGCTCATAACCCGGAGGTCGTAAGTTCGAGTCTTACCCCCGCAACCACAACGAAAAGACACCTTTATGGTGTCTTTTTTGTTGTAATTTGG
>JBJEPH010000021.1:0-4576 GCA_051881135.1 Eubacterium sp. | reverse complement strand
CAATAAATAGCAATCCGAACCGTGGTTCAAATTGGCTGATTTGCCCTTTCTCTATGTTAAAAATACTCGGAATACATAAAGTATTCCTGCGTTTTTGTGCCTTGATTAAGAACAAATCAGCACAATTTGAACTCGCAGACCAAAAATGCTTGCAGTAAAGATGAATTTTGGATTTTGAGATGGAAGCCTTGCTGACGCAAGGCGACAGCGAAAATTTCAAAAGTCGCTTTAATGCTGCATTTTTGGCAGGTTCGGATTACTCTTTATTGCCTAATATATGCTTTAATTGTAGCAAGCCTTTTGCCCTTGGTTTTTTCGGTTGGTCTGATGATGAAATCACCGACATTGGCAGGCACGATAAAGGTTTCTGCATAATGAACAACATAAGGCTCAAAGGAATTATCCGCGCTTACAACCTCGGCCTCCTCGCCCTCTACGAGATTGAGCACACAAACGCTGCCGTTTGCCCTGTGAAGCACCTCACCGGTAAACCAATGGCGCACGGTTTCGATAGGCTCATTGATATGAAGTCCCGTTTTTTCGGCAGAATATGTATCCGTTTCTTCAAGGGGCTCAAATCTATCAATTAGATTTTCCTCAACCCATTTTGTATCACGGGAATAATTTATTACCTTACTGCCGTGCTTTATGTTTATCGGGCGCGGCTTACCGTCAAGTCCGAGTCTGCCCCAATCCCAAAGCTTAAATGTGAAAATATACGGAGTGCTTGATATTTCAAGCACCATTGCGTTTTTGCCCGAGCAATGAAGCGTACCGCCGGGAATCAGGAAATGGTCGTGCTTTTTTGCGCTCCATTTGTTTACATATTTTTCAACATCAATTTCGCCTGTTTCCTGCGCATTGTTAAGCGCACCGATAAATTCATCGGGTACAACGCCCTCCTTTGCACCCAGATAAACACAGCTGTTTTCACCGCTGTCAAGAATGTAATAGCTCTCGTCCTGAGTGTACTGCATATTAAAATGCTCGTGGATATACTGTGTTGTGGGATGAACCTGGAGCGATAGATTTCCCCCGTCCATAGTATCAAGAAAGTCAAAGCGTATGGGAAATTCATTTCCGAATCTTGCCTGAACACGCTCGCCCAAAAGCTCTTTTCCCTTATGTAAAACAATATCAAGAGCGGGCATTTCAACCCTTACGCCGTTAAAATCATATAATGCGCTGTTCTCCTCCGGAACGCAATCAAAGCACCATGCGAAGTTGTTCTGCGATTTATCAAGACCGCATACATCCTTCATCCACTGACCGCCCCATACACCCGGGTCAAAATAAGGAACAACCCTAAACGGTGTATTTACCGCTTTTTCAAGGGCATTATTATAGTCCTCCCGTGACACCATTTTAGGACAGTCAACAGAATTTGTATCCATAAAATAATGGAATTCATCGTGATATTCCGTTTTGTGCTTGTCTGCGAGTCTCCACTCAACAAAATATCCACGCTTGAATTTTGTGAGTGGGTCCATATCAAAATTATCACAATTCCAGTTTGGCGCTCCCTTGCGGAACCTAAGCTGGCTTTCCCATCTTGCGACAGAGCAGTGAACATTTAATCCGCCCTTCCACACAAGCATAGCGCCTACGCCGATAACCAAAATCCGTCCGCTGCTATGCTTAATATTATACTGCATATCGCTTATTTTGTCATCAATAAAATAATCTCTTAAATAATCTGTCGTCATCACGCCGAAAATTCTGTCATCGGTCAGATTTTTCTGCATTTTTGATGTTAATTCCTCACCGCAGTAAGCACAGGTATCGGAATAAAAAATTTCATCAAAAAGGTCCCCAATGCCGTCCACTATGCTTTTGATGTCAACTATGGGATAGCAATCAAAAACAACTATTTGCTCATCACTGTCCTTTAACAGCTTTCTTATTTGCTCATATCCCTGATAGGCTTTGCCGTCTGCCTTGATGAAGGGATGCTTGTCGTAATTTCCGTAACCTGTTTTCATATTATTTCTCGCTCCTTATTTCCATATCGTATTCATACCGCTTGCTGTCGTATTTGCAAACGGAATATTCTATCAGCTTATTATCAAGAAAAGCCTTTCTTTTCATAACCATTACGGCTTCTCCCTGAGACAAATTCAGCATTTCTCTTGTTTTTTTATCTGCAATCTCCGCTGTAACGGTTTGCTGAACATAATCGATCTTAATACCAAACTCATTTTCAAGCTTATCATAAAGCGACGAATAATACTGACTGCTGTCATAGGGAAGTCCTACGCCTTCAGGCAAATATGTAGTGAAATAGCCTACGGGGACGCCGTTTATACATCTTACCCTCTCAAGCACGGTAAAATATGTTGATTTGCTTTGACCGAAAAGCTCCGCAATATAGCCGGAAACCTTTTTTCTTTCTATATTTGCGTAGCTTGTGGAGGGTACAATTCCCTTTTCCCTCATTTCATCCGTGAAGCCTGAAATCTTAAGCAAAGGCTCATTTATTCTTTCGCGGGTAACAATTGTTCCCTTGCCCTTTATTCTCTTTATTTTACCCAAATCGCTGAGCCTTGCCAAAGCACCGCGAATTGTTATTCTGCTTACGGAATAAATTTCGCAAAGCTGATATTCGTTTGGCAGAATATCCCCAATGGCAAATTTTCCGTTTTCAATATCGTCTTCAATCTTTCGGCTTATTTCAAGCCAAAGAGGAACCGTGTTGTCCATAAATAAAACTATCCTTAAACAAAATTTAAAAATCTGCGCTTCGATTTTTCAGCCAATGACAAATCTTGATTTGCAAAAAATTCATCATTATGATTTACCGTTACGATGTCGCTTTTCAGCCTGTTATCCCTTACATCCACCGCAACGACTGAATATTCATAGCTATTGTTGAAGCTTACATCGTAATCACGCAAGGAGGTTATATAATTATCCGTAGTTTTTGAAATTAAAGCACCGTTGCGATAAATTTCATAGTGACTGACAGGAGCATTTGCACAAACGGGAGTCCAAAACAAATCTATCCTGCTCTTATCGCGAGGAACGGCACAAAGCAGGGGCTTTTCAAAAATAACGGAATTTTGGCCGGCTTCGGTTATCGGGGCTGCCTTTTGCGAAAATTCTCCCTTTGCACCTGCTCCCACGGCCCTCACACAATACCTGTAATTATCGCAAATATCCTTGGTTACCTGAGCGTCAAACAGGCTGTTATGCTTTGTTGAAGCCACAAAATACATTTTTTCATTTTTAACACGAAAAACCTCGTAGTACAAAGCGTTTTCGACATCTTCCCACGAAACAACAACGCCCTGTTTTGAGCTTCTGCCGTTTGTCAGCTCCTTTACACGCTCCTTTTGATAATGCTCACATCTCGGCATATTTACCTCTGTACATACAGCATTAACGCCTTCCACCCGTGCAACTGACCTGTCGGTTTTTATACGAAATGTTTTTATCTCATACGGCTTTAATGAAAAAGTAAGAGTATTGCTTTTGATTTCTTCTCCGATATCGTTTTCGATAACATCCGTTTCAACATATGATGAAACCCTTTCACAAAAGCCAACGGTTACACCCTCGGTTACTTCTCCTGCAATTTCGTTGAAGCGTACAATAATTCCGTCACCGTTTGCCTCTGACGGCTTCATCGTAGAAAGAATAACATTGTCACGGCTGATTGTTATGTACGATTTTTCAACGCCGTTATTGTCCGCCTTTTCCGTTGGCTTTGCGGTAAATACGGCTTGCAACGGAGCAGAGCAGCTCCATGCCGATTGATTTATTTTACCAACCGATTTTCCCTTTCCCGTAAACAGAGAATATGAAAATTCCGTCATACCGGGCTGGTCGCCCTGAAAATTCGTCTGCCACATATTGTTTAACACATAGCTGAAAATATACGGCTTTTTGGATTTGTAATCAAAGGACCAATTTCCCGTTCTGCGCTCTCCGAACTGAAGAAGAGATGCGTTGACAAGCGCAAGCGTCATACTGTAATCATCGCTTTTGTCATAAACATTAACCCACTTGTTTGCCGTGTACCAATCCCTTGATGTGCCGTAAATCTGCTCGCCCTCAGTAACATTTCCGATAGGCAGGTCATAGCTTATTTCGTAGTCGCTGTGGGCATTAAACGGAAAGGTATAAAATGCTTCCTCCTTGCTTGTCAGCTTCGGCAAAGCGGATTTAAGAAGCCTGTTGCTGATATCAATGCGCGGAATATCATCGTACAGAGTAATTGTCTGACATATGCTTCCTGCACGATATGTTCCTGTATTAATCTTAACTTTTACACCCAATGCAGTGGGTATAATTTCAATTTTTGTATTCTCCTTTAACGGCTGATAAAGATTCCATTTCCACGGTGAAAATTTTGCGCCCATATTTTTAAAAGGGATGCCGAAATCGTCATAATACTGATACTGGTTCCATTTTATATCAGCCGTACCGTCAACAATTTCTCTGTTTGCGTTTTGCCTGTCAATGATACTTTTAACCGTGCCGTCATCGTTCATTATCAGCCTGTAAAACGGAGTTTCTATACATCTGCCGTTAACGCTTGCTTTATTACTGAAGACAGGCTCTTTATCGGAGCAAA
>JBJEPH010000020.1:0-18945 GCA_051881135.1 Eubacterium sp. | reverse complement strand
GCACCTGACTGTTAATCAGGGGGTCTTTGGTTCAAGTCCAAAAAGGGGAGCCAAACTTACGAAATCCGAAACTAAAGCCTATCGGCGATAGTTTCGGATTTCTTTTGGTTTTCGGAGACTTGCAATGATGTGCCTATGTGTGTGGCATCTTGCAAGATCACCACCGATATGTCCTTTTGAAATTGATGCAAAAAAATTTGAAAACGAAAGGATATATGAAATGAAAGACAAAACAATAATTGACAAAATTGCCTATACCGAACATGACGGGATCTTTTATCCCGATCTTGCTTTGACGGAACAGACTGATTACCCGATAGGAAAGCACGGACAGATGCGGCTTGACTTTTTGAAGAAGCATCGCAGAGGTACATATACATCGCTTTTGGTAGCGTTCAAATTGAACGCGCACCTTGCAGAGATTAATGAAGAAGCCACAAGGCAAATCCGTGAGCTTACAGAAGCATTTGCTAAAGAGGACGGCATTACCGAGCAACTCAAAGCTACAGACCAACTCCGTTGGGTGCAGGAAATGAATAACTATAAGGCTCGAGCGGAGGAGATTGTTCTTCGGGAGGTGGTATATCAATGACGAGTATTATTAAAGAACTTTGGTATGGAAACATCAATCAGGCAGAAGGTATATTCGATACTCTGAAATTCAAAGAATTGCTCAGCTACATCGATTGATGTTGGAGATATTGCTCGACATCTAAAACAAGTAAAATTCACTTAGCCACGCTGATCACTTCGGCGTGGCTTCTCTAATTTCGATATAATATTGAATAATAATTTGGTAATTGACAAATCCTATTGACAAACGGTCACAAAAAGTATATAATATATGTGACGAGGTGAGCTTATGGCACGAATTGATTGTTTTAATCCAATAGCCGGAAGGATATCGAATTTACCCGCCGGCGAAATATTTGTTATATCTGACTTCTCAGATCTTGCGGATGATGCAGCCATTCGCAAGGTTTTGTCGCGCCTTGAGGGCGACGGAAAAATCCGTCGTATCATGCGAGGCGTTTACGATTGCCCCATATATAATGACTTTTTAGGTGAATATGTAGAGCCGCACCCCGATAAGATTGCTCATGCAATTGCACGGAACTTTGGGTGGACGATTGTTCCTTGCGGCGATACTGCACTCAATATGCTTGGACTTTCGACACAGGTTCCATCAGTATGGCTTTATGTCAGTGATGGAAATTATCGTGAGTACCAATGTGGTAACATTACTATTGAGTTCAAACATACAGCTAACAGAGAAATATCTAAAATTTCATCGAAAACAGCGTTGATCATTCAGGCAATCAAGGCACTTGGTAAAGAAAAAATAACTGACGAGGTTATAAATAAGATTAAAGTCGCAACAACGGAGGATGAGCGTAAGCTTATGTTTGCCGAATCCAAATATGCCACATCGTGGATATATGATATAATTAAGGACATTTGTGGAGGGGCAAAATGAGGAATATAGCTAAAATTCCATCAAAAGACCGTGAGGCATTATTCCGTAACGCCGCCGCAAAGATGGGTATGAGCGAGGCAATTATCGAAAAAGATTTTTGGGTCTGCTATATGCTCGATTATCTTTTTCACCGCTGCGCTTGGAAGGATAATCTTGCATTCAAGGGTGGTACAAGCCTTTCCAAAGCTTATGGACTTATCGAGCGATTCTCCGAAGATATTGATCTGATCCTCGATTGGCGGATTCTCGGATACGGCATCAATGAGCCTTGGGAAGAACGAAGCAATACGAAACAAGATATTTTCAACAAAGAGGCGAACATAAGAGCTGAAGCGTTCCTGCGCGATACTTTCTTGCCTGCCGTTTCTGCAGATCTTACCGCTGAGCTTGGCGATGGCGTGAAATGCTTTATTGATCCCGACGATGCACAAACGGTGAAGATTGCCTACCCAAACAGCTTTGCCGATATGTCAATTCTCCAAGAAATCCGACTTGAAATCGGTGCGCTTGCAGCGTGGACTCCTGTAAAAACGGTGAATGTCACTCCTTATGCTGCGGAGAAATATGCTCGGGTATTCACTCAACCGACAACCGACGTTTTAACAGTTTTGCCGGAACGTACATTTTGGGAAAAGGTAACGATATTACACCGTGAAGCCTTCCGAGCAGAGGAGAGACCATTCCCGACGAGATATTCCCGACATTATTACGATTCGTACCGAATGGCACAGACAGATGTCAAAGACCGTGCCCTTGCAGACAACGACTTACTCACACGAGTTGTAGATTTCAAGGACAAGTTCTACCGTTGTCCGTGGGCGAGATACGACCTTGCCAAGCGCGGCACAATGCGCCTGATGCCGCCCGATTATAACCTCGATAAGCTCCGTGATGACTATGAGCATATGCAAAATATGCTGTTTGGTGAGAAGCCGAGTTTTGAGGAGATTATGGATGGAATAGCAAAATTGGAATTAGAAATCAATACGACGCAAAACGGAGGAAAATAAAATGGAAATCAGTAAAAAACTCGAAATCATATATCACAATGGTCAGCCGGACGGTATTCGTTCTATCCGCAGACATCTCTCTACGATGACAACCTATGTCATTCCTCGTCCTCTACTGTCGGAAGCCAAGAAGCTTTCGGGCATCAATCGTCCTGGGATTTACTATCTTATCAGCGAGAACGATGATAACAAGATTGCTCAGATTTATATCGGTCAGACGAGAAACGGAGTTGTACGTCTTGACGATCATAACCGTTCCAAGGATTTCTGGAACAAGGCAATTATGTTCTTGGCTGATAACAAGACCTTCTCTCTTGATATGATCAGTGGTCTTGAAGCTTATGCCATTGGCAAGGCACACGACTCCAAACGCTACAAGGTAGAAAACTCGGTCAATCCCAAGTATGAGATTGACGAATATGATCTTCCCTTAATCGAGGAAGTTTACGAAGAAATTCAATTCATTATGGCAACGCAGGGGTACAAGATGGATAACACAAAAACGACCCTGAATGAAGCCAATACTTTACATACTACACGCAACGGCATTCTTGCTTTTGGTGTTTACGACGGCGAGAATTTTGAAGTTTTGGAAAGTTCGGAAATCGATATGAACCGTAAGTGCCACTCCGCAAAGATAGAAAAACAACGTCAAACGGCTCTTGCAAACGGCAATATTGTTTGCATTGATGGAAAATATAAATTAAATGTTTCTGTATCCTTCACCTCCCCCAGCTCTGCAGCTATGTTTGCTTTGGGCGGTAGCACAAACGGTTGGGTTGAATGGAAGGACAAGGACGGAAAAACTTTGGACGAGCTATATAGAAAATGATTAAAGGAGGCTGTTTATGAAATCAAACTTTGAATTTCTGAACCGATATTGGCCTGCATTGACGCAGATCGGTGAAACAGCAGAAAACTACCTATATTCAGACCCGAATGCATGCATATTCAAAATTGGGCTTTTTGCAGAGCGTTTGGTTCAGGAAATTCTTGTGTTCGAGCGAATTCCAGAACCCGAAGTAGATAACACACATGCCAATCGCATTCGTCTGTTGAAGCGTGCAGGGCTTCTGCCTCATGAAATAGACAATACTTTGTATCTGCTCCGCAAAACACGCAATTCTGCTGTTCACGCAGGTGCGGATTCTGTTGATGAAGCAAAGACGCTTCTTTCGATGACATATAATCTTGCTGTTTGGTTTATGGAAACCTACGGCGATTGGGGATATATTGCCCCTGATTTCGTCATGCCCGAAGAAACATCTCATCTCGATTTCGAAGCACTTATTGCTGAACAAGAAAAGAAGATTGCTGAACTTTCTAAGCAGCTCGCAGAGGTAACCACGACTGTTTCTGGCACAACGCAGAAGGAGCGTGCAAAGCAGTCTGAGAAGGTTTCGTCTATGATGAACTGGACAGAAGCTCAAACCCGTTGTCTTATCGACGAACAGTTGCAAAAAGCAGGTTGGGAAGCGGACACCAAGAATTTTCGCTATAGCAAAGGCACTCGTCCTGTTAAAGGTATAAATATCGCTATTGCGGAATGGCCTACCGATTCCGCCTTCTATAAAAACGGATACGTAGATTACGCTTTCTTTATCGGTGAAAAGCTCGTAGCTGTTATGGATGCAAAGAAAGCGTCAGAAGATGTTGCATCCACTATTGACGTGCAAGTAAAAGACTATGCAACGCATATCAAGTCCGAAGATTTAAAATATACTGTTGGCTTGTGGGGGGCATATCAAGTTCCTTTTCTGTTCGCTTCAAACGGTCGCTCCTACATCGAGCAGCTTCGCACAAAATCCGGCATTTGGTTTTTGGATGCGCGAAATTCTGCAAATCAACCATACCCAATCCGAAATTGGTTCAGTCCGAGTGATTTGCTTGAAAAGTTGGGACAAAACATAGAGGAAGCTAACGAAGCTCTTTTAATTGCGGATGATTCATTTATGACTGATCCTTCCGGACTTAATTTGAGAGATTATCAGATCAGGGCTATTAATAAAGCAACCGAAGCCATCGTTAATGGAAAGTCCACTGCACTTTTGGCAATGGCAACCGGAACAGGTAAAACCCGTACCGTTCTTGGGCTTATCTACAAGATGCTTGAATCCAAGCGTTTTAGACGTATTTTGTTTCTTGTTGACCGTGTTTCCCTTGGTGAGCAGGCAATGGATACTTTCAAAGACGTTAAGCTAAAGGATTTAATGACTCTTGATCAGATTTACGAATTAAAAGCCATCGACGATAACGATATTAACCTTGAAACAAAGGTTAGCGTATCTACAGTACAAGGCTTGCTTAAGCGTACCATCCTTGCGGACACTCCAGATTTGATGCCCGGTGCATTCGACTTGATCATTGTTGACGAGGCACACAGAGGATACATTCTCGACCGTGAAATGACTGAGGATGAAATCCTGTATGATAACCAAGAGGATTACATGAGCAAATATAAGCAGGTCATCGAATATTTTGATGCCGTAAAAATTGCTCTTACTGCCACGCCTGCACTTCATACCACACAGATTTTCGGTGAACCTGTATTTACATACAGCTACCGTGAAGCCGTTATAGACGGTTGGCTCGTGGATCACGATCCACCTTATATTATCAACACCGATTTTATTCAGAACAATGCAAGATTTGCAAAAGGCGAAACCTTGGCTCAATATGATCCCAACACCAATGAGCTTTTGAACGGGTCGGTTCTTGAGGACGAACTTGATTTTGAAGTAGCTGAATTTAACCGAAAGATCGTTCTCCCCGACAATACCCGTAAAGTACTTGAAAAAATATCATCTTATCTAAATCCGGAAAGCGGCGAAAAAACTTTGATTTTTGCTGTAAATGATGCCCATGCGGATAGCATCGTGGACATGCTTCGTAATATCTATAAGCAATATGGAATTTCCAACGATGCCATTATGAAGATC
The DNA here is from genome assembly GCA_051881135.1 of Eubacterium sp. Taxonomy (GTDB): domain Bacteria; phylum Bacillota; class Clostridia; order Oscillospirales; family Acutalibacteraceae; genus Eubacterium_R. Next base: position 13,519 of record JBJEPH010000020.1, on the reverse strand, counting down.
ACAGGCAAGACTGCCGGAGGAAACAAAAAGAAGATTTTACAGGTCATCAAGCAGTTTAAGAACAATCAATATCCCAATATTGCGGTAACAGTGGATTTGTTAACAACAGGTATTGACGTTCCTGCTATCTGCAATCTGGTGTTTATGCGAAAGATCAACAGCCGTATTTTGTTTGAGCAGATGCTCGGTCGTGCGACCCGCCTTTGTCCCGAAATCGGTAAGACCCACTTTAACATATTTGATGCTGTCAGAGTATACGAAGACTTAAATTCAACGTCGGGTATGAAATCGGTTTCTGTCAGCAAGACGATGTCAGAACTTCTTGAAGATTTGTTCCGCCCGAGCGATTCGAGCAAACAGATAATAAAGGATCGTATTCTCGCCCGGTTGCAGCGGAAGAATAGCCATCTCACCACCGAGCAGAAATATGATGTTTCGGAACGGCTGAACGGAAATGATTTGAAAGCATATGTCAAGGAATTGAAATCCTATACCGTAGAAGCCTTTATCGAAAGATGCCGCAAGGATACTGATTTTCTTCTTTGGGTCGATAATCTCAAGGGTAAAAAGCGCGGACACTTTTATTCTGACAAAGAAGACACGTTTTACGAAACCACGCGTGGTTATGGCGACACCGAAAAGCCTGAAGACTACCTGGAATCATTTTCAAAGTATGTAAACGAAAACAAGGATGCCATCGAAGCAATCCGTATCGCCTGCACGAAACCGAGTGATATGACAAGAGCGCAACTCAAAGAGTTGAAACTCGCTTTGGACAAACAGAATTTCACCGAAAGCAATCTGAATCAGGCGATAAGTGCAGTCAAGAATGAGGAAATCGTTGCCGATATCATTGCTCATGTTCGTCGCGCTGTATTACATACGCCTATTCTCAATCACGACGAAAAGGTAAAAATGGCATTTGCAAAGTTGATTGCAGAAAACCATTTCAATAAGATGCAACTTGACCTTTTGGAGAAGATTAAAACCTATATGCTTCACGAAAGTTTGTTGAATATGGAGACTTTTGAAGCTCCTGCATTCAAAATGGAAGGCGGATTTGCAAGATTTGACAAAAAGTTTGCAGGTCATCTTAAGGACATCATTCGCCAGATCAACACTTATATTTATGAAGGAGTCGCATAATGAGCACACAAGATATTGTACAAAAACTTTGGAATCTTTGTAACGTATTGCGCGATGACGGTATTACCTATCACCAGTATGTTACCGAGCTAACCTATATCCTTTTCCTTAAAATGCTGAATGAAACAGGGGAAGAAGAAAGATTGATTTCCGCCGTTCGGGAAGCGTATGCAAAAAAACTGGACGTGTACGCAAGACAGCATAGAAAGCCCGTAGAGGCTCTAAGCGACAAGGAGAAAGACGATCTAAAGGGTGCACTTTACGTGTATTCGTGGGATTATCTTGCAAGCCTTGAAGGGCTGGAACTCAAAAAATATTATAACAAGCTTTTGAGTGAACTCGGCGAGGCCTCCTTCAACAAAATAAGCGAAATTTATGTAAAAGCAGTATCAAGTATCGACGAACCGAAAAACCTTCAGAAGATCATTTCTGAAATCAACAAGCTTGATTGGTACGAAGCAAAACAAGAAGGACTTGGAGATCTTTATGAGGGATTACTGGCGAAGAATGCAGACGAGAAAAAGTCCGGCGCAGGTCAATACTTTACTCCCCGTGTTTTGATTGACGTAATGACAGAACTGATTGCTCCCGACTTTACGGATATTTGCTTTGACCCCGCCTGCGGCACATTCGGTTTTATGATTGCTGCATATAGACAGGCGACGAAAGACAAGGACATCTATTCACTTTCCGATCAGGAAGTCAAAGCAATGCAGGGGCGTTACGGCGGAATAGAGCTCGTGCCGGATGCACACCGTTTAGCGTTGATGAACGCTTATCTCCATAATGTGCCTGCCAACATTGCATGTATGGACTCGCTTTCTCCTAACGCAAAGAAGTTCAAGGGATATGACGTTGTACTTACTAATCCACCTTTCGGAACCAAGAAAGGCGGCGAGCGCGCGACCCGTGACGATATTTCTTTCCAGACATCCAACAAGCAGTTGAACTTCTTGCAGGTAATTTACCGCAGTTTGAAAGCTGACGGCAAGGCGCGCTGTGCCGTTGTTCTTCCCGATAATGTGTTGTTTGCAGGTGGCGACGGAACAAGCGTGCGTAGAGAATTGATGAATTTCTGTAATCTTCATACTATTCTGCGTTTGCCTACGGGTATTTTTTATGCTCAGGGCGTAAAAACCAACGTTCTGTTCTTCACACGTGGCAAGACCGAGAAAGACAACACGAAAGAAGTTGCTTTCTTTGATCTGCGCACCAATATGGACAGCTTTGGTAAGACGAGAACGCTCCGCCACGAAGATTTTGCAGAGTTTATCGAGGGTTACAACGATTTCACCAAGCGTACAGGCGAGCGTTGGAGCAAGTTTACCCGTGAAGAAATCGAAACTAAGTATGACGATAGCCTTGACCTTGGCTTGATTAAGGATGATTCCATCATTGATGCAGACGAACTTCCTGATCCTATCGAAAGTGGCGAGGAAGCAATTGCACAACTTGAGGAAGCCGTAGATTTACTGAAAAGCGTAGTTCGCGAACTCAAAGCATTGAATCCGGAGGAATAAGTATGGCTAAGAAAGCAAAAGATTCCGCTCTTTCGATGGAAGAAAGATTGGAACAGGCGTTAATCCCAAACTGGGATGAACCATATAAACTGCCGGATAATTGGTGTTGGACAAAGATAGGAATTGTCGCAAATCTTTACAGAGGTGTTTCATATAAAAAACACGAAGGGCATTCTGAAAAAGGAAATAATGATTGCCTTGTAATGCGTGGTGGTAATATTCTGGAAGGTGAAATCGATACCGATGCAGACAAAATTTATGTTGACAGAGAACTTGTTTCAAAAGAACAGTATGTAAAAAAGTATGATATTATCATTGTTTCCTCTACCGGCAGTACAAAGGTAATTGGTAGAGCTGGCATTTCTTTTGCCGACTATAATGATGTCGCATTTGGAGCATTCCTTACACTTGTACGACCAAACGAAAAAGTTTACAAGCCCTATATTTCCTACTATTTTCAAGGTGATTTGTACCGTAATCGAATGCGCCAGCTTGCAAGTGGTGTAAATATTAACAATATTCGAAATGAATATATCACCGATACTCCCATTCCATTACCTCCGTTCGACGAGCAACAACGCATCGTTGACCTCATTAAATCTCTTTTTGCTAAACTTGACGAAGCCAAAGAGAAAGCACAAAAAGTTGTAGACGGATTTGAAACCCGCAAGGTCGCTATTCTGCACAAGGTATTTGAGGGTAAACTAACAGAGAAATGGAGAGAAGAACATGCCATAGGAAATAAGTCATGGGTAATAGAAAATTTGTCTAATGTTTGTGTTTTGAGAAGCGGTACAACCATTCCTGCGGAAGAAGAACTTGAATTCGGGCAAATACCTTATATCAAGATTTCGGATATGAATTTGCCCGAAAATTCAATTCAAATCACTACTTCCAGTAGATTCGCAAATACATGCCCCCAATCTCATCTTATACCATATGGAAGTACTATTTTCCCCAAAAGAGGTGGAGCAATACTTACAAACAAGAAACGCTTCGTTGGAGTGGATAATATAATAGCTGATTTGAACACCATGGCTGTTATCCCTATTCCAACTAAATTAAAAGAGTGGTACTGCTATTATTGGATGTTGTCCGTTGATTTGCGCAAACTTTATAACGGTGCAAACGTTCCGCAAATCAATAATAAGGATATGATTGAATTAATAATCCCAGTGCCTTCATTAGAAGAACAAGATGAAATCATTCGAATTTTAGATGAACTTTTATCCAAAGAACAGCATGCAAAAGAGACCGCCGAAACAGTTATCGAGCAAATCGACACAATGAAAAAAGCAATCCTTGCTCGCGCCTTCCGTGGCGAGTTGGGCACAAATGACCCAACCGAAGAAAGCGCAGTAGAGTTACTGAAACAAATCATATAACAGCAGAAAGAAGGTGGCAAAATGCGTAGATTCATCTATCTTGATACGGAAACGCTTAACTCATATTTAGCTCAAATATTTGACGGATTGATACAATCCCAAGAAACAGAAAAAAGCGTTGGCAAAAAGAAAGAAAAACAAAATCGATTTGCGAACAACCTTGGTGGGCAAATTGCATTCAAATTGTTCGGGAGAGGAATAGATGCTAATGCACAAGCCACCTATGAACATCTAAAAACTGTAGCAAACGATGAAATGGTCAGAGATGTTCAAACAAAAATCATGCATGATAATGCTTTTGATGAATTTGCATCGTATCTTAAAGAAAACAATCTTTTGGGTGGAAACGAGATTGGCAATTTCATTTCTATAGAAGACGATTTCTATATTTTTGATATTGAATTCTTTCAAAAGTTGTTTGATGAAAAAGGATTTGTGTCGGGATTAAAGGCAGTCCAAAAAAGCAACATTAAGAAAGAAGCTGAACAGAAAGTTCAAGAATTAAACCGCGAGCAACAACGTGGGAAGAATTTGCAACGCCAAATAAAAGATATTGTTGATGCTGCCACCTCTAAAAACGAGGAAGAATTTTTAGCGGCAGAAACCTTAATTAATATGCTTGCATCAATAATTCCATATCCACAAATTTTGTGCATATCAAATTATGTTGTGGTTCTTAATGAGCAATATTTGCGTGATGATTTATCCACAGCGGCATTTAAATACGGTGGAAAAATCAAAGTTGTTGGCTATATAACAAATAAGGTTATGGCACAGAGCAACACTCATGTTTCTGCTTTTGCAGGTATTGGAAATTCAATTAATGCCTTGATGAAGATATTCTTTGAAAATGCCGATGAAATGTTTATTGTACATCCTGTAGCTATCTATTATGACAATTAAATCCCCATTATGGGTGGAGGTATAAATGAGAATACAAAAGATCTCCGTCAAAAAATATAAAAATCTCGTTGATTTCAAGTGTGAGTTCTCGGATTCTAATATTTCTGCATTTATCGGTAATAACGGATCAGGGAAATCGAATCTGTTAGAAGTTATCACGGAAGTGTTTAGCTATGCTAAAAAGAAATGCGAGGACAAACTGTATAATATCATTGTTCCACCTGAAATTTACGGATGTGAAATCGAATATGAGAAAGACGGAATATTTTATACTTTAAAATACAATCATCCCAATGTCTCTCTGCATTGCGCAGACAAGTCACTTTCCAACCGTGATATGAATGCTGCTTTGCCTAATAATATTTTGATCTACTACGCCGGAGAAACCATGCGCCAAGCACGTACAGCAGCTGAAACATTTGACGAAAGATATAATTATCTTCTTAAGAATGCCGACAACAAAACTTTTCCCGGATATAAGTATATAGACTATTATTCTGTTGACGACCTTGGTTTATTGCTACTTACTTCGGCTGTGTATAAAGGTGATTATTATGAGAAACTTTTGGCACTGCTTAAATGCAAGGAGATTCTGCCTAAAATCAACATTATGCTTCAAAACCCAAAAGGTAAAAAGCAAGAAAATGCCGATACATATTGGGGAGCAAAAGGTTTTGTACAATCATTTTTAGATGCATTGCGCAGATATGTTTCCAAAACCGAAAACCTTCTTGCTTATTATTCAATGCATTTTAATGAAATCGCTCCATTTGCAAAGACCTCTAAAAACGAAAGTGAATTTTTCGCAAAGCTAAAGGCATTAAAGAACGCTAAATATTTGCATTGGATAATGCTCGAATTGTGCAGAGATAATGGGGAAAAATTCACCTTTGATATGTTAAGTGAAGGCGAAAAGCAGTTAGCGTTATTGTACTTGTTAACCTCCTTTACCGCTGAGGATAACTGCCTTTATATTTTCGATGAGTTTGATGCATATCTGCACTTAAATTGGCAGAAATCTTTTGCAAAATTAATTAACGAAGCAAGAATTAATGGCCATATAATATTTACCACGCATTCCCCGGCTACCATTGCAGGACTGCACAGAAAAAATGTTTATGTTATGTCTATGGGAAAAGCGAGCCTTGCTCCAAGCGAAACTTATAATCGCTCGTTGGATGAAATTATGGAGGAACACATGCTTGTCAGTATGCGTCCTTTGGAATATTCTGTGTTGGTACAAGAGTTTAGAAATGCTGTGATGCACAATCATAAAGATCTTGCACTGTCAAAATTAGAACAAATACAAGAATTTATTGGCGACGAGGATCCATTCCTTATCACAGCAAGAATAGCTTTGAACAGAATGGAGGAACCATGAAATACATACAAAAGACTTCTCCTCCTCCCGAATTTGTTAGTTATTGTCAATGCGCGACCGCTTCTTATGCTGGATTGCGAGGGAGAAAAAGCTTATATAAAAAAGTTAAAAAATCATTAGCCAAAGATCAGGGATTTATTTGCTGTTATTGCGGTCGACGAATTTCAGGAGAATCTTCGGGTACGCAAATAGAGCACTTATACGCAAAAGGAACATCAGTTTATGAAGAGATGCAACTTGACTACGAAACAAATCTGTTGGCATGTTGTGATGGTGGAAAGCAAGAACGTAGCAATGGTACTATCCGTAAAGAAGACTTGTATTGTGAGTCTTTAAAAGGTGATACTATTTTGCCAGTTAATCCTCTAAGCATTGAATGTGAAAAGAAATTTCTGTTTTCAGAGGATGGAGAAGTAATCGGTGTTAGTAAGGATGCTGAGGTAACTATAAAAATTCTAAACTTAAACTCTCCTGTTATAAAAAACATGAGAAAATATGCGATAGACAACTATGCTCTTTTTCCTCCTTTGGATTGGCAAGCGGAGTTGGATAGATTAAAAAGAAAAGATGCTAACGGAAAATATGAGGAATTCTGCTTTGTTTTACAACAATATATAGAAACCTTTCACGCTTCAGAATTGAGACAAGCGGCAACCGTATAATATAACAAACTTTAAATGATTATTAGAAATAATAATGTTACATGAAGGGAGTTTGCAATGTCATCAATATCATTTAAATATTCAGGAGAAAAGTTGATTCTTTGCTATGCTCCTGCTATGGGGATAGACGATATCACTAAAAAACTTTCCGGCGGCGACTATGTTCCAATAAAGCACACGTTTTTTGTAACAAAAGATTTGTTGTGCGAAGATGCTAACGAGGAAGATGATTGGGAAGAAACTTTGCGTTTCTGTATCGGAACGAAAGGTGAGAAATATACTAAACTTGATTCAGAAGCATTGGGCACAAAGCATTCCTTTTACTTTTGCAATGAAATAAAATTAAAGCCTGAAATGTTTACTGCTTATCGTAACATTTCCATTCTACGAAAAATAGATAAAGTGATTGAGCGCGACTTTTACATAGGCGGCGATTGGGAAGCACATAACGGCATTTCCAAAGAAACCTTTGAAAATCTGATAAGCAAGTTCCCCAAAACTGCTGAATTGGACAAGTATGCTCATATGAGAATCGCGAGTATTATAAAAGACTATTTCCCTGAATGCGATAAATATGAAGCGATATATGAAAAGTTTATCGAATCAAGAAATAGTAGCTATGCCCCGCCTTCATCCTTTTTGTCTGACTATAATGTTCAAATCGAGCTTGAGCAGTTTACTGTAGCTTACCAAGAATTAAAAGACATGCTTGATCGATATGAAGCAATTGACGAAAAGCAATGGCAAAGAAAAATTCATAATATTATTCAATTGCTATATCCCCAATATATTTGCTGCGTTCGTGAAGTAAGGTTTTATGGCGGTAAAAACGACAAACAACCCGACTTTTTATTAGTGGATGCCAATGGCTTTGTTGATATTTTGGAGATCAAAAAAGCGGATGTTAGAATGCTTTCGCAGTATAGAAACAACTATGTTGCTTCTCGTGAAGTCTCCGGCGCAGTTCAACAGATTGAAAAATATATCTTTTGCTTAAATTCATCTGATAAAGCTAAAAAAGATGTTTCGGACAGATTAGATGGATTGCTTCCCAACGGATTAAAGGCTCAGGTTGTTAACCCACAGGGTATTTTACTCGTCGGCAGAAGTTATGAATTCAACGAGGAACAGAAGAAGGATTTTGAACTCATAAAACGGCAGTATAAACACGTGGCAGATATTATGACTTACGATGATTTGCTCTTTAGATTGGGCAATATAATTGAGTCATTAAAGATTAAAGTGAAAACAACATGACAAACGAAGAAAAACTCAAATTCATACAGTACAACTATGTCAATTCTCGCGCATCGGAATGGATACCTCAAAATGAAAAAGAATCATTTTTACGAGCTTGGGCGGAAGAAATTCTGACGATTGTACCGACTCGCCTTTATAAGTATAGAGCATGTAACGAAAATAATCTAAATATGCTTCGTGACCGAACGGCATGGTTTTCTTGTCCGAGCACATGGAATGATCCTATCGATGTTACCGTTTTTTATGATTTAGAGAAGGATAGCCAGCTTCTTCAAGAGCAATTGGATGAAATAGTCACGAAATGGGCGTTTACCTTTATAAATCAATATATAAAATCTTTCTGTGAACAAAAGAAATTTGTAACTGCTGAAGAAGTCAAATCCGTCTATTATGGAGCTTTTGAGGGAGAACAATATATAAATCCTGAGAGAATCGTTGCATATCTAACTCCTGTTGTGGGAGATAAACCGGCCCGGCAAATCGCTGTTAAAACTCAAGAAGCATTTGCGATGGTTGATACTCCTAAGTTCAGGGAGCAGGTTTTGGGTGGACTTGAAAAAATGATGCATTTTAATGACATAAGAAATACAATGTTGATGTACTCATTGTCCGAAACCTATGAGAATAATCACCAATGGGCTATGTATGCGGACGGTGGCAAGGGCTTTTGTATAGGATATCATATCAAACCCCAAACGGCACAAGAGTGGAGTTTAATTCCCAACCTCCTCCCCATCTATTATGGCGAAAAGCAGTCTCTTATGATTAAAAGAATGCTTGACGAAGCGTTGGAATTTGCTGTTCGTCCCGAAACACTTCAGAATTTAATCAACCAGGAAGCTGAATCTTTGTATATATCGTTAAATGCAAAGATACTCCAATGGATCGGCGAGGATGAATGGCGCTTTGATGTGCCCAAAATTCAAACTGAAACCAATGCTGTTCCGTTTGATTTTGTAGAAAGCATATACATGGGTGAAAAAATTGATGGTGGATGGAAAGATAAGCTTGTAGCAATAGCACGCGGGCATGGATTAGCGGTGTATCAAAGGAAGCATGACTCCACCAAATCAAAGTGGGTTTATGAGAAAATGGCAATCTAAAACCATTGAAAAGGAGAAATATGTCATCGTTATTCATTATAGGAAACGGATTCGATATTGCACACGGAATACCTACCAAATATCACAATTTCAGAGAATTTATTATAAAATCTTATCCGGAAGCATTTGAATACCGCGATGAGGTTACATTAATTGAAGATATCGCAGATATTGATCCAGAAGAATTTGCTGCAGAAATTCTGTTAAGTACGATGGATAAAGTGGCTGGAGATGACTGGAGTAATTTTGAAGAAGCTTTAGCATATGTAAATTTCGATCATAAGTTTCCTCTCCCAAATCATAAAAAGAATAAGACAGAGGAAGAGGATAACGAACTGATGAAAAACTATCTCTTATATATGGATATACTCACAAGTGGTTATATAGCATGCTCAAAATATTGGCAGGAGATATTTCGCCTATGGATCAAAGAAGTACAGTCCAAAATTGAAGAAGATGTTTTTATTAGCAAGGAAAACTTAAAAGAATTGTTTTCTTTACCCAACACTTATTTTCTAACATTTAACTATACCAAAACGCTACAGCATTTATATGGTATAAAAAAGGTAATACATATTCATAATCGCAGTGGGCAAAAGCTTATTTTCGGACACGGTCAATGTAATGCCACTTATCGGAATACCTCAGGCAAAGTTGGTATAGGATCGTCCTTTTTAGACGATATGTTAATGTCCTTCAAAAAAGACACCTTATCGCCTTTAAAAAAATATAACGACTTTTTTAAAAAGTTAGATAACAATGTTGATAAGGTATATTCATATGGTTTCAGTTATGGAAAAGTAGACGGAGTCTATATCAAAGAAATCATAAAAAGAATATCTCCCGAGACCACTTGGTATTTTACTTCTTTTGAATCAAAAGATCATGAAGCTTTACGTATCAAAAAAATCAAATTGCGAAAATATGGCTTTAAAGGTTCATTTGGTGTGTATGAAGGTTAATTAACCAGTATAGTTGATAGGAGATTAGTAATGACAAAACAAGATTTCCTTTCCTACTGCCTCACTACATACGGCACATCGCCTGACTATCCGTTTGACGAGGATTTTGAAACGGCAGTGCTCCGGCACGGTGATAATCGCAAATGGTATGCGCTCGTTATGCGGGTATCACGGCGCAAGTTCGGCTTTGATAGAGACGAGGTGATCGATGTGGTCAATCTGAAACTACCGGTCGAGATGTTCGGCTCCTTTGGAGCAACGGACGGTGTCTATCCCGCCTATCACATGAACAAGCTCCATTGGATCTCGGTGCTTCTTCCAGATGCACCCGAGGATGTGGTGCGGTTCCTTGTGGACGTGAGCTTTGAGGCGACGAAAACAACAAAGAAAAAGACAAAACAACTCAAATGAAAGGAGGCACCTATGCCGCTTGAAATAGTAAGAAACGATATAACAAAAATGAAGGTGGATGCCATTGTCAATGCTGCCAATGAGTCGCTGCTCGGCGGCGGAGGTGTTGACGGCGCGATTCACCGCGCTGCCGGCGATGGATTGCTTGCCGAGTGCAGAACGCTTGGCGGTTGCAAGACCGGCAAGGCGAAGATCACGGGCGGATACAATCTGCCTGCGAAATATGTCATACATACCGTCGGCCCGGTATATCGGGACGGCAAACACGGCGAACAGTTCTTGCTTGAGTCCTGCTACCGTGAGTCTTTGGCTCTTGCAAAAGCGCACGGTTGCGAATCGGTGGCTTTTCCTCTTATTTCGTCGGGCGTGTACGGATATCCGAAGGATCAGGCGTTAAAGGTTGCTATCGATGTCATCAGCGATTTTCTTCTTGAAAACGAAATGACGGTCTATATCGTCATATTCGACAAGGCGGCGTACAAGATCGGCGAGCGGCTTTTCTCAGATATTGCCGCATACATTGACGACAATTATGTGGACGAGCATACCGATTACAGCCGTGAGCGTAATCGTATAGGCGCAATGCCGGGGGAGGTTTCACGCACAAGGAGAAAGAAATCGGACATCGACTCCTTTGAAATCTGCGACTGCAAGGCGATGACTCTCGAGGATGACTTGGATGAAAAGCTCCGGCAGATCGACGAGAGTTTTTCGCAGATGCTTCTGCGTAAGATCGACGAAAAAGGTATGACCGATGCCGAGTGCTATAAAAAGGCGAATATTGACCGTAAACTGTTCTCCAAAATCCGTAGCGACATCAATTACAAGCCAAGCAAACCTACCGCACTCGCCTTTGCCATCTCCTTGGGGCTTTCACTTGATGAAACCGAGGATATGCTTCGCAAAGCGGGGTTCGCGCTATCGCATAGCAATAAGTTTGACATCATCATCGAATACTTTATAAGCAAAGGCAATTATAATATTTTTGAAATCAACGAAGCTCTGTTTGCATTTGACCAGAGCTTACTTGGAGCATAAAAACTCAAAAAACATTTTTCACAGGCATCAGACCATATGCAAAAGGAGAGATTATTATAAAAGAATTTGAAATACATACTGATATTAAATTATTTATCTTTGAGAATTATAAATTGTCATCTTTGAACGAGAAGACGAAACTTCTGGTAGGTTCAATACAATCTCACCAATTGTACGAAGGTGATTCTTATGATGATATGTGTATAGCTGCAATTAGACAGCTTTTTGATCAAATAACGCCAGTTCCTTATGATTTGGTTGTTTGGAGAGCGGGTGATATGCGTTGTAAACACAGACCGTTTGTTCCTGCATCATTTCTCAAAGGTGTTGCAGATTATTATGCCAATAACAAGAAAAATAAGGTGCATAAAATCATAGTTAAAAAAGGTTCTAAGATTTTTCCATTACTGTTGTTGGGGAAAGATTATGGCGAAAAGGAAGCGGAGATAATAATCGAAACATCTCGATTAAAGCGGAAATTTGGTTATTACACATATGAATAATTGTCGCCTGCCATGCGACCAAACCTCTCTTTTATTGATGTACAATACAGACATCAAATGAAAGAGAGGTTTTTTATTATGAAAAACAACATTACCGAACTCGTATTTATTTTGGACAGAAGTGGATCTATGGCAGGACTTGAGAGCGATACCATTGGCGGCTTTAATTCGATGATCGAAAAACAGAAGAAGCAGGCTGGCGGTTGCTATGTTTCGACCGTGCTTTTTGACGATGAGAGCGAGGTTTTATACGACCGCGTGAATCTCGGTGACATTCCTCAAATGACCGACAAAGACTATACCGTTCGCGGTTGTACGGCTCTGATCGATGCCATCGGCGGTGCGATTCACCACATCGGAAACATTCATAAGTATGCTCGCCCCGAGGATGTGCCGGAACATACGATGTTTGTTATTACAACCGACGGACAAGAAAACGCAAGTCACCGTTACACAAGTGAGCAGGTCAAGAAGATGATCGAGCGTCAGAAAGAAAAATACGGTTGGGAGTTCCTGTTCATCGGAGCCAACATAGATGCCGTCGAAACTGCTGCGCGTTATGGTATAAGCCGTGACAGAGCCGTGAACTATAATGCTGACGGCGAGGGCACGCATATCCTCTATGAATCGGTTGCGAAAGCCGTTTGTAATGTCAGAGCAAGCGCCCCGCTCGGTGATGATTGGAGTGAAGAAATCAATGCCGATTATCATCGTCGCGGAAAAAAGAAAAGTAAATAAGTTTACGCCAAGTCGGCGCAAGTAAAACACAATACAAGTAGCGACGAGGTTGCACCAAAAGTGCGACCTCGTTTTGTCGTCGTGAAAATTTTTGTAAACCTATTGACAAACTTTCTTTCGTATGCTATAATTACAAAACGGTACAAATGTACCGATATATAACGGAGGCGCACAAGATGGCAAAGTGGAGTCCCGAGAGGGCAGAGGCGATACGCCTGTTTATAGATGAATACTTTATGGAGCACCACGGCTCCCCGACAGTGCGCGAGATCGCGGCAGGGACGGGCATTTCCAAAACGGCGGTGCAGAGGTACCTCACCGACATGAAAGAGAACGGCGAGATTGAATATAACGGTCGGCGTAGCATCGGCACGACTTTGTCAAAGGGACTGACCGAAACAACACCTGCCATCAGATATGAGAGTACCGTGTCATGCGGCTTGCCGAGTGAACCGAATGTGGATGAAGCCGAAATCATTCCTCTGCCGACGGCACTTGTGGGAGAGG
>JBJEPH010000019.1:85502-119294 GCA_051881135.1 Eubacterium sp. | reverse complement strand
CTTTGATTTAGCAGATACGCTTGAAATGCTTGTTGACTTTGGTTTAATTGTAAAGTACAAAGTCTTTGTTCCGCTGTAATTGCCTTTAAAGGTAATCTTTACGGCATATTTGCCGACATTCTTTCTTCCGCTTGCATAGGAAACAGTGTAGTTTGAACTGCTGATTGCTTTGCCGTTTGAGCCTACTACCTTAACGCTTGGCTTCTTAACCTTGCCGTCGTAGGTGTAGCTTGTGGTTGAAAGCGAAATTGTCTTTGGATAATAGATTGTTGATTTTGATTTAGCACCACAAACAGTACAACCTTGCACTATATAGCCATCACTGCTAATTGTTGCTTTTTTAATACTGTTCGTTTTATAGTTGTGTGCTGCTTTATTAATAATTTTTTGTTCAGCAATAATACTTCCACATGTTGAGCAATGAGAGCCTTCGGTTAGCCCTGTTGTGTTACAGGTTGGATTTATTGCTTTATCAATAACAGGACTATGGCCTGTTGCAGAAATGATCTCTTTGAATTCAGTGTTGCATATTTGGCACACGTAGGAAAAATATCCATCCTCAAGACATGTTGGATTTTTTGCTTCAACTAATTTTGCTTTATGCTCTGTGCAAATATATGTACCCGACGGTTTAAAGGCAGCATCAAAGCTATATTCAATAGGTCCTTGTATAGTGCCTTCTACATTAGGTTTTTTGTTTATTACAGCAAAATAATATACGCCCTCATACAGATATGCAATTTCATTTTTTGTTTCATTTGAAGATATACTTAGAGGTTTGAAATCCTCGCAAAGTTCAAATTCAGCATTATAGATTGCAATAGTACAATCCGACTCAAGTGGGGCAAACGCTTTTGATGATAATGTTACATTCAGCTGTGCCCAACCGCTTCCTTTTGGAATTTCAAATCGATATGCATCTCTTTCGTCAACCATTTCGTAAACTTTTCCGCTACTGCTTTCCTCTGCATATTTAGAACCTAAAAAGCCATAATAGGTTTCGTTTAACTCTATTTCCTTTGCTGTTGGCGCGTCGTTATACAAATCATACTTAGTTTCCTTTAGGGTTTCGTAGCAAGACACATAATTAATAGAAAGCTCATAGTCGCCTGAGTAATAGTCGTTATTTTTGTTATCTAAACGAACTATTTCAATATAATATGTTCCGCTGAGCAAAGCTACTATTTGATTTTTATTTGGTACAGTTGAGCCAATACTTGCCTGAAGATATGATTTTTTAAAGAATTCCTTAAACTCAGGAGATAGATTATTCACCTTTATGCCATCCTCATCGTATATGTTAATAACCCATTCTTCACTTTCACCGGCAAAATCAAAGATTAAATATCCTGATTCAGGCATTTCAATTTTATATGTTTCTGTTCCGTTTGATTGTATTTTCTTGTTATAATCAAGAACTAATTGAGGTATTGTCTTAAAGTTGTAATAATCGCACCCGTCACGCCGACATTCTATGACTTGATATCCATCACTTACTAAGGAGGGTTCCTCGGATTCTACAATTTTTGTATCATGACCTAAAGCCTCAATCGACTCATCATAGTAATATCCACAGCTTGTACAAGTGTATCGAATCATTCCCTCATCTTCACAGGTAGGTTCGTTGAGAATTTCTGAGCTGTAATTATGACCTAACGCATCAACATCTACCAAATCATAGTAATCACCACATCTCGAACAGGTATATCTCGTTGTGCCTTTTTCCGTACAGGTAGGCTCGATAAAGATTGAGCCTGTATAGTTGTGTTCTCCACCCAAAGCTGATAAAGCTTCAGTATAATTATCACCGCATCTTGTGCAGAAATTTTTCTTTGAGCCGTTCTCAGTACAGGTAGGCGGAATAATAACCTGTGACGTATAAATATGATTTAACGTTTCAATATCCACCAAATCATAGTAATCTTCGCATATTGAGCATGTGTATCTTGTTGTGCCTTTTTCCGTACAGGTAGGCTCAATAATGGTTGAGCCTTCATAGTTATGTTCGCCGCCCAAAGCAGGCAAAATTTCGGTATAATTATAGTCACACCTTGAGCAAATGTTTTCCTTTATACCGTTCTCGGTACAGGTAGCATTTTTAATTATGTTTTCATCAAATAAATGACTTAAGTCATAATCTTGACACTGTATTGTAAGAAAAGTATTATTATTTGTTTTTGCATATTCTTCTGCAGTAGAACCAGCAAATCCATAAATAGTTGCATTAATGGAATTGGTACCAATATTGCAATTTTCGTTTAATATCGTTACACTTGTTAAACTTCTACAATCAGAAAATGCTCTATTACCTATATTTGTTACGCTATTAGGTATTGTTATACTTGTTAAACTTGTGCAATACTCAAATGCATCATAACCTATGCTTGTTACACTATGGGGGATTGTTATACCTGTCAAACTTGTGCAATGCGCAAATGCACCAGCACCTATACCTGTTAGGCTATATGGTATTGTAACACTTGTTAATTTACTACACCCTCCAAATACCCAATCGCCCATACTTGTAACACTATCCGGTATTGTTATACTTGTTAAGCTTGTGCAATCTTCAAATGCACCCTCACCTATACTTATTACGCTATTTGGTATTGTTATATTTGTTAAGCTTTCGCAACCACAAAATGCCATAAAACCTATGCTTGCTACGCTATTGCCTATTGTTACACTTGTTAAGCTTGTGCAATACTCAAATGCACTCTCACCTATACTTGTAACGCTATTAGATATTGTTACACTTATTAAGCCACTACATTCAAGAAATGCATATTTTCCTATACTTGTTACTCCATTATTGACGACTACATTTTTGATACTATCAGAATAACTAAAACGCAATTCATCATAAGAATAATCATACATATCACCTGTGCCGCTTATTGTGAGAGTTCCTGTGGTTGAATCAAATGAATAGGTTACATTATCACCGCAAGAGCCACTGTTTGCCAACGCATAAGCTGACCGGTCAACACCGGCAATAATGCTTAACAGCATTGCAAATGAAAGAATTAAGGATAATAACTTGATAGATTTTTTCACAATTTTCCCTCCTTAAAACAAAAAATGCGTAGCTAAAGCTACGCATAAAAACACATAGCTCCAACTGTCGCCAAACAAAATTTCACATGTCCAAATGGAATGCCAAATAAAGAGCAATGCATTTTTTGTAAAATTGTACAAAAATAGCATTCCGCTACTGAACATAAAATATGAAATTTTGTTTGGCAAATTCATTTTATCATAGGTGAAAAAATTAGTCAACATAAAAGAATAAGCGAATACCCTAATAGATATTCGCTTAAATGACTTTGATTTCTTTATGCTGTGAAAATATTATCATAAATTAAAGGCTTATTTCTTTGTTGTAACCGCCTTATATTTTGACCAAGCAGAATAGTATTTTGTGCCGTTTACGGTTTTGTAGGTGCGAACACGAACATAATACTTTTTCTTTGCCTTAAGCTTTGAAACAGTTTTTGATGTTGTGCTGTTCTTTGAAACAGTTACCGTTTTAGCATTTGTAAATTTGCTTGATGTGCTGTACTGAATCTGATAGCCTGTTGTTTGGGTGGTCTGCTTCTTCCACTTAACCGTGAAGCCCTTTGATTTTGCAGATACGCTTGAAATGCTTGTTGCCTTAGGCTTAATTGTGAAATAGAGTGTTTTTGTTCCGCTGTATCTATCCTTAAATTTAACAGTTACTTTAGCCTTGCCAACATTTTTATTGTTAGAATATGTTACTGTATAATAATTTGAGTTTATCATATTACCGACAGAATTGGTTACGGAAACAGTTGGCTTTCTTGATTTTCCGTTATATACGCAAGATTTCATAGAAATAGTTACCGAACCGATAGCATTAATTGTAACTGTTTTGCTGATTTCGCCACAGCGAGAGCATTTTAATACCATTTTGCCGTTCGAGGTAGTTGTTGCCTTTTTGGTGACATAATATTTGAAATCATGTGATAATTCAGGTTGGTATGATTTATAAAGAACATTTCCGCAGCGAGTACATTCGCAAACAGTATATCCCATCTTTGTGCAGGTTGCAGGTGTTCCGTTAGTTACATAGTTATGTTCGTATTTTGGCATCCTTTCTGTTTTATTTATCTTGCAAATTTTACATTGATATGTAGCATCTCCGTCGTGATAGCAATTTGCATCTGTTCTTATTAGCTCATAGTCGTGCTCTGTACATTCGAGCGTTTCCACCTTTATATCGTTGCAAAGTGCACATTTGCTTGTAACATTTATTTTTCCGTTATATGGTGATGTAGAAGCCGGAACCTTACTTACTGTTTGATAATTATGCTCGTGCTTTGTCGAAACAGCAACATAATAACTTGAGGTTTGAGCTGATGTAACCAAATAATATGTTTCTCCTGCCTTTAAGGATGCTGTTAGCACAAAGTTATTAATGTTATTTCCATAAACACAATCAAGCAGGATATATCCGTACTCATCTAATATAAAGCAATCCGGTGTGGTAACTCCGCTTGATATGAAGCTATATTCCTGACTTTTATCGGGAACAAATTTGAAAATTCCTTCATTTAAGGGTTCTACCACAGCAGGTGTAAACAGCATTAATGATTCTACCGGATATTCGCGGTTAATGCAACCGCAGGTGCGACATATAAAATCGTCATTTGAGCTATGATTACCGCTTGGTTGAACAACATCATCTATATATGAATAATTACAAATTGTACAGGTATAAAGCGTGCAGCCTTCAGTACCGCAAGTTGCAGGAACCTTAACCTCTGAAAACTCATGAATATGCTGCTTTATATACAGCTTAAATGAGTTGGACCTACTTAGATTTAAGCTTCCGACCTTAATGATGTACTTTTCCCCTGCCTTGAAATTATACACAATTTGAAAGTTGCATTCCAGGATTTCGTCATCACCTTCAGCAAGCAGCTTTCCATCGGCATCGTAAAGAAATGCATAAGCATCTGTTATTCCTGTTGAGGAAATTACACAGGTGGAATCCTCCTGAGGAATAAATTCGTAGGTATATCGAGTAATGATATCATCGCAGGCTATTTCTTTTACATCGCCGATATTTATTGAACCGCAAGGCAATTCATTAATTTCTTTTTCCTGTTTGTCACAGTAAATGCAATAGTTATCTTCATAAATATGAGTATTAGTTGCAGGAACAATATCTCTCTTTTCTTCAATATTGCAATTTTTGCAATAATATAAAGTATATCCTTCCTCTACACAGGTTGGCTTAACCTCTGTATCCTTCACCATAGAATGCTTGCCTGTGGCAGGGATATAGTTCATTGCTTTAGAATCACCGCAGGCGCAAACATATTTATCATATCCGCAAGTACCGCAGGTTGGATTAACAACACGCTTTGTATATGTATGACTATGCTTTGCAACAACTAAGCCAAAGCTCATATTTGCCTTGTATTCTTCTGCAGATACCTGAATATAATATGTTTTACCTTTTTCTAAATACTGATAAATTCTAAAATTATAGTTTGATGAGCTGATATCATAATCGTCGTTTAGATAGTAAAAATCTTCGTCATACAGACAGCCGTATGTATCATAGCTACCGGTAGTGTAAAAGCTGTAAAATCCATCTTCATAAGGTGTGTATGAATACATTTTTATGTCTTTTTTACTGTTTAGGGTTATTGCTTTATTTTCATTGAGCCTTAATACTTCAATATTTTCGGGGACACTTGCTATACCACATTCCTCGCAAATACCGTCAACATAGCGGTGAGCATTTGGATTTATAGGAGCATAATCGGAAATATAGCCTATGCCGCAATTTTTGCAGGTATAAAATGTTGCTCCGTCAGAAGAACAAGTAGGTGCTAATACGGCTTCTTCATATATATGATCTCCTGTTGCTTCTACATAATCCTTTTTGCATGAATAATCACAGCGATAGTCATTGCATCCATATATGGTATATCCAACCTTATCACAGTTTGGAGCGACAGTTTTATATGAATTCAAGGTATGCTCATGCTTTGTTACAACTGTTGAAAATTCACCGAGATAATAGACATTTACATAAATATAGTTAACACCCTTATTAAAGCGTACAAGCATTGAATAAGTTTTACCGGAGCCGATTATTCCATTAATTAAATTCATTGACGAATCATATGCGTTAACCTCAAATCCGTCGTCAGGCAAGGTAAAATCAATCTGATAATATCCGTCTTCTTCAATATTTATGCGATAGTATGCCTTTTTATTGCCGTATTCGGAGATGTCAATCATAGGTATATTTAACTCGATGTCCTTGTAATCTATAACATAATCACTTTCGTTGATATTGCTATATTGGCATTTATTGTCCACAAAGTTATGCTGATCCGCCTGTGCAGGTGTATCAACCGTTTCTTTATAATTGCACATTTCACAACTATATGTAATACAACCGTTGTTTACACAGTTTGGATATTTTATATTATATAAACACAAGCTGTGTTCGTGATTTAATGCAGTTACACAAAACTCACCTGAAGCAAAATGAACATTGTATCTTATTTCATATTGTACACCGGCTGTGAGATTAACGGCATCCATACCGCTTACACTTCCTACATAAGTGTTTGTTTCTGCCACATAAACCTTACCGTACGAATTGATTTTCATATTTTCGCCGTTAAGCTCTGTTTTGAAGCAATAATAACCGTTTTGTTCAGGTGTGAAATGCAAATAACAATATGCGCCTTCAAGTTCCGTAGTGATTACTTTTTTCTCATTCAAATTAATTTCGGCAATAATGATTTGATCTTGGTTTATCAAATCGCAATATTTGCACTTTCCGTCCACATAAATGTGTTCCCCTGTTGCAGGAATCTTTTCTGTCTTGGACATATTGCATTCGCTGCAATAATATGTTTTGCTTCCTTCTCTTTTGCAGGTTGGTTCAGAAGAGCCTCTTAATGCATAATCGTGTATGTGTTGACTTATAATGAATGTATTTGTATCGTCTGTAATATCAGCATTAAAGCCCGAAAGCTTTAGATAATATGCTTTTCCTGCTACAAGGTCATCAGTATAAATATATTTATGCTTTACGCCATCAATGGTTTTATTGAAAAAAACTGTTTTAACAGCTTCAGACTTATAATTTAAAACATCAATATTATATTCTGCACTTATTAAAGCAAAGTCCATAAGATATGAACCGGAGTCGTTAGCGATAAATTTATATATGCGGTTTTCGTCTTTATTGCCTTGATAAACAATGTTAATATCGTTTTCATAGGCAAATTGACCGTCATAAAAATCCTTGCCGCAATATACACATTTTTTAAAGCTGTTTAATAAATGATTGTCCGGATCTAACGGCAACGCTACATCATAAGACTCGCCGCACGAACAGGAATATCTTTCATAGCCGTTTTCTTTGCATGTTGAGGGATAAGTTCTTGAAACAGTCGGATTATGCTCGTGTTGTGTCAGCTTAAAGCTAACCGTATAAGGATAGCTTACATTGTCACCTTCGACAGAGCTTAAAACATAATATACAGTTGTATAGTAGCTTATAGTGTAAGGTCGATTATTATCCTTTTTGAATACGCGGGCAGACTTAATTATGTCATTGCTTCCGTTATATGCACAGCATTCTGTGGGATAATCTGTTGTGCAAACAAAATCGGCATAGCCGTCAAATTTACATTTAAAAACGCCTCTGTCATCTGCACTGTTAAATGTGAATTGGTATTCTGTATCAAATTCCAATTCCTGAGCGTTGCCGTAAAATCCGGGTACTTTATAGCCGCAAACCGAGCATTTTGAGCCGATAAATTTATGCTTGCCTGTCGCTTTTGCGGTTATTTCGGTTTTTGTATCGCCGCAAAGCTCACAAACATATGTTTTAGTGCCGTCGTTACCGCAGGTTACATTAACGGTTGATGTTAAAAAATACTCATGCTCGCATTCGCCTGCAAATGCACTTAAATCTATGCATGTAAATGTACTTGCAAGCATCAATACGGATAATAATACAGATAATGTTCTTTTCATAGTTTCCCCTTCCTATTTCGTTTTGATTTGACGCACATCAGACCAATAAGAATAAACATTTTTACCGGTTATGTCATCATAGTAGTAAACCCTCATTCTTACATAATAATATTGCTCCGAGCGTAAATTTGTAATCATTTTGGAAAGTGTATTCATTCCCTTTACTTTAACCTTAGTGGAATTTGAAAAATTCTTGTTTAAAGAATATTCTATTTCATACCCCGTTGTATTGTGTTGATTTGAAAGAGAATTCTTTTTCCAATATACATTGAAGCCGTTATTAAGGCTTGTTATACCGTTAATTTCATTACCCATAGGCTTAATATAGTAATGCGCTCCGATATAGTCCTCGTAATACTTCGAATTAAAACGAATTGTAACTGCATATTCTAAATATACATTTTTTGAGGTTTGGGAAGTATAACTAACGGTGTAATGCTCTTTTGAAATCTCATTGCCTTCTTCATCTAAAACTGCAATGACCTTTGGCTTTTGCGTTTTACCATTATAATAGAAAACATCTTGTGAAATAATAGTCTTTTTGACCTTAGGTTGTTTTCTTTCAAAATATTCACCGCAGGTTTTACAGCGATATGAGAATCTTCCGGCATTATCGCAGCTTGCTCGTTCTAAAGCTTTTCCCAATTTACATTCGTGTTTTTCGTCTTTAGCAACAGGACAGGTCTGCTTTTTACCGCAAATGCTGCAGGTTCGTTCCTTAATGCCTCTGTCCTTACAGGTTGACGGTTTAACTATTTTCCACTCTGAAAATCTATGCTTAAATAGAGTGCCGTCTTCGTCTTCTATTTCGCAATAATCCTTACCGATAGGACCGTATTCGCCTGTCAAATACTCATCTTCATCAAAATCATCTTTTTGAATAAATATTTCGGTTTGCTTAATTGCATCTCCCTTTTTCTTATAGTTTATTGAACTGCCAATTCTCAAATCTCGGTCTGAATCTTGGTTATCCTTAATTACAAAAGAGGAATCCTTGTCTAAAACCTTTTCGGTTACTATTTCTTCACTGTCATCATCTTGTATGACTATTATATTTTCAGTAGCTTTTTCAGGTTTTGTTTCAATCTGCGTTGGCATTGTTGTTTCGGTTTGTTCTTCGCTTCTGCTCTCAATGCCGATTTGCTCTAAGATGCTTTTGCCGGTAATGCTTTCTGCGGCGGCGGTAATTGTCAGCATCGAAACCATTAATGCGGCGGCAATGAGTATTACCTTAAGGGATTTGCTGAGGCTTCTGACGGTAAGCTTATCTGCTTTTTCCTTAAATTCCTTATTTGCAAACAGGCTTAAAAGCTCTTTAACGGCGTCATTACTTCCCGTTTGAATTTCGACCATTGCCTCACAGCAGCTATCGATAAGTTCAAAATTAATTTCATCTTCAGGTTTTTCAAGCTCTTTGTCAACAATATCATTTAATAATGTATAGGCTTCTTCTAAAAATGCTTCATCGTTAAGCACATTGATAATACTTTGCTTTGTAATGCTTATCATCCTTATTCTCCTTTCATATGTATTCTTTAAGCTGTACCTTCAGCTTTGTTCGAAGTCGGGATAGCCTTGTTGCACATGTTGATGTGGTTATACCGAGTTCGTTGGCAATCTCACTGATGCCTTTATCTTCTATGAATTTAAGCTTGTATAGATTAAGCTCTTCATCAGAAAGCAGCTCATTTATTTTTGCTTCAAGCTCCTTTAGAAGCAGGTTGCCCTCTGCCGATGAAAGTTTGTCAATAATTTCCACATAATCACTTTCTAAGGAATATTCATTATTTTCTGTTTTTTGCTTTCTTTGATGTGCAGTTTTTATAAAATTGAGTGCTGTCTTGTATAAGAAAGCCCTCGGATTTTCTATAACAACATTACTTTTGATTTTTTTATAATAAACCGTAAATGTTTCCTGTACGCAATCCTCCGACTCAAAAACATCGCAATTGAGCTTTGCCATACAAAAGGAAAAGATACTGTTTTTATATTTTTCAAAAACAATTTGGAACTCCTCGTCAATAGTTTTACTCTTGTTTTTTGTCACTCTATCACCACCGTTTTTTTACTTCTCATATATATGTATTGAAAAGTGCCAAATCATTACAAAATTTTTCAAAAAAATTCATTTTTCTTTACAAAACATACATAAGTGTAAAAAATTAACTGAATTTATTGCTGATAATTCAATTTTTTAAACGAATTTTTAATTATTTATGTAAATAATTAAAAATTCCTGTCTTTAAGAATTTTAAAGACAGGAATGCGGCTTGTATTGTAAAATCAGAATTATCGAACAAATTAAACTGATATTTACTTTTTGGTTGTAACTGCCTTGTACTTAGACCAAGCGGAATAGTATTTTGTGCCGTTTACGGTTTTGTAGGTGCGAACACGAACATAATACTTTTTCTTAGCCTTAAGCTTTGAAATTGTTTTTGATGTTGTGCTGTTCTTTGAAACAGTAACGGTTTTAGCATTTGAGAATTTGCTTGATGTGCTGTACTGAATTTGGTAGCCTGTTGTTTGTGTGCTCTGCTTCTTCCACTTAACCGTAAAGCCCTTTGATTTAGCAGATACGCTTGAAATGCTTGTTGACTTTGGTTTAATTGTAAAGTACAAAGTCTTTGTTCCGCTGTAATTGCCTTTAAAGGTAACCTTTACGGCATACTTGCCGACATTCTTGCGACCGCTTGCGTAAGAAACGGTGTAGTTTGAACTGCTGATTGCTTTGCCGTTTGAGCCTACAACCTTAACGCTTGGCTTCTTAACCTTGCCGTCGTAGGTGTAGCTTGCGGTTGAGAGCGAAATTGTCTTTGGATAATAGATTGTTGATTTTGACTTAACAGCACCGCATACAGAGCATTTTGTAACAACAGAGCCGTTTTTGCTCGTTGTTGCCTTTGTGGTGTACGGTTTATAGGTATGTGCAATTTTTGCAATAGGCTCCGTTTTTGTTGCCTTACATACCGTGCAGGTGTAGGTTTTAACACCCGTTGCAATGCAGGTTGCCTTTTTGGTTACAACGCCCGAATTATAGCTGTGATCAACAGTTTTGTTGTCATTTTGCTTATGCTTATATTCCGTGCAGTATTCACATTCATACTCTACCGTTGTGCCGCTTATGCAGGTTGCCTTTGTAACAGAAGTCTCCTTAAGCTTATGCACAAGAGAGGAATTGATATATGTTAATGCAAGAACAGCGTTTTTTGTGGAATAAGCATTTGGCGAGCCATAATAGCTTATTACGCCCGGATTAGCTTTGTCCTCAAAGCGTGTATAAAGCCTGTTATAAAGCACGGCGGTTGTATCGTTATCTCCGAGAGCGGCATAAGCCATCAGCGTTGATGCCGTTGAATCGGGCGCAATATCCGTATATTCATCGCTGTAAAAGCATCCCTCATAGGTTGTGTAATGCTCTAATACATTTAAAGCATCCTTTACATATGCATCATACTTTTCCTTACAGGGTGCGATAGAGGTTAGGAACACAGCCGTGTTATCGCAGGAATAGCCCCAGTAATTCATACCCTTGCCTAAGGTGTAATATTCTGTGATTAGTTCATCACAGAGCTGATTTGCCATATCCGTATTGCCGATATTTACGCAGGCTTCGATAATTGCTCTGTAATAATACGGATTTTCAACAGCCTTGTTCTCGCAGGCAGTAAATGCCTTTACAATGTCATAGCCGTTATAGCTTGACGGATTGAGATCAAGTAAATTTAAAATGTTGATAACACAGGCATAAGCAACAAGGCTTTCGCTTTCTCCGACAATTATTTTGCCGTCATTATTCTTTAGGCTTTCATCAAGCTCCGACAGGAAAGCATCCCTGTCGCCGACACCTGCCCTAAACAATGTATAGGTATCGAGTGCTTTTGAAAGGTCGGTTTCAGTTCCGTTTGCCGTAAGAAATTCGCCGCCGAGACGGATTTTTTCCGAAAGCTCATTTTGAAAGCTGACCGTTGAAATTTCACAGTAAGGTGCAAATATCGGATAACTGTTGATGGTTCCCTCAGCAGTTATCTTCATATCCTCGCTTGCTTTGATTGTGATTTGACCGTTGCTGTCGGTTGTGCCGAGAACCTTTCCGTCCAAGGTGGTAACGGTTAATCCGTCTGCGGCAGAATAAACCGTGTTGTACTCGGAATCATAGCCCTCGTATGTAGCCGTAAGAACAACATATGAACCGATCTCTGCTTTTACAAGTCTTTGGTCAAACGCTACATATTTGTCGCCCCATCCCGTATCCTGATAGAAATAGTATTCTACAAAATCCTTGTCCTTTACCTCTTCGGTTAATGCGTTTGGCATAGCTCCGTTAACCCTGTATCCGCAGTTTGAGCCCTCGCCGAATGCCGAGATTATCCAGCCTGATGATGATACCGTAAAGATTTCTGCCAAATCATCCTCGCCAAACATAGCAATATGCGCCGCTATGGTAGCGTCAAGTAGGGTTGGGCTTTCAGAGTTGTCGTTAAACCCGATAAGCTGTGAATACTTGTCTGATAGAGCGGAATCTACTTCAAGATTTTGCGGCTCCATAGTATAAACGCCGCCATCAAACACGCTGAACTGAACAGTAATTTTCTTTTCTTCAGCAACAACGCTCATCGGCAAAGCCATACTGAACAGCATAGTTAATGCCGAAAAAACAGAAATAAGTTTTTTCATAATTTTACCTCCAAATAAAAAAACTCTGTACGGGACAGAGAAAGGCAAAAAAGGCATAGCTTTCCTATGCTCAATTTCTTACTTTCCATTGCCCAAAAGTGAAATTAGGTTTTGGCGCGTCTCCCGACTTATGATATAGGGCGTTGCCCATGTGTTACGCCTTCTCGGTTTCCCAATGGCTGTGTAACCCTTCGTCAAATACGGTAATGGCTGTTGCTCAGGACTCTAACCTGATTCCGTTTGCACAAAACCTAAATAATTATATCACCTGTAAAAAATTTGTCAACTCTCACTTGAATTAAATTTGTATATAATATACAATAAATATAACAAATATAAGGAGTTCATTATGGAAAACAAATTATTCTACAACAAAAAGGCTGTTGTCTGGGAGGAGGCGCTCCCGTTAGGCAACGGCAGAATGGGCGCAATGGTTTTCGGAAACCTGAAAAAAGAGAGAATTATGCTCAACGAGGACACGCTTTGGTCGGGTTATCCAAAGGATTTAAACCGCAAGGATGCCGGAGAGCATCTTGAGGCACTTCGCAAGGCTATTTTTGACGGGGACCGCAAAACAGCAAAGGAGATTGCAAACACCGGCTTTCGCGGTCATTGGAGCGAAGCATATCTCCCCTTCGGCGATTTGATTATCGAATATAAAAATGCTAAATTTCACACAGGCTACAAGCGTGAATTGGACATTTCAAAGGGCATTGCAACCGTTGAGAGCAAGCATATAAAGGAAACGGTTTTTGTAAGCCATCCTGCACAGCTTTTGGTGGTTAACATAAAAAGTGACAGCCCCTTATCCTATGATATTAAGCTGACAGGCAAGCTCCGTAACAAATGCTATACCAAGGAGGATTGTCTGTATATGGAGGGTGAGGCTCCCGAAATTTGTCTTCCTCCTTATCATCATAACGGTGTGGAATTTGACTACGGCGAAGGCGGTATGCGTTTTTGCGGCTGCGTAAAGATTTTAGGAACGGCATCCTTTGAAAAGGATTATATATCCGTTAAAAATCAAACCGAAACAACCATACTTGTTTCTCTTGCCACCTCGTTTGTAGATTTTAAATCAATGCCGACGGCAAATGCTGTTGAGAGGGCAGAGAGCTATTTTGAAAATGCAAAAGGCTATGGCGAGCTGTTAAACGAGCATAAGGCTGATTTT
Source organism: Eubacterium sp. (assembly GCA_051881135.1). Lineage (GTDB taxonomy): Bacteria > Bacillota > Clostridia > Oscillospirales > Acutalibacteraceae > Eubacterium_R. Next base: position 105,406 of record JBJEPH010000019.1, on the reverse strand, counting down.
TCAAGCCTGTTTGACAGGGTTGATGTTGATTTCGGAAGCGAGAGGGCAGATATTCCCACCAACAAGCGACTAAAGGATTTTAAAAAGGGCGCTGACGACAATAACCTCATTGCCCTGCTGTTCCAATACGGCAGATACCTTACCATATCCTGCTCGCGACCAAACACAACTGCAATGACATTACAGGGCATATTCAATCCTCATATCAGAGCGCCGTGGTCATCAAGCTATACGGTAAACATTAATACGGAAATGAACTACTGGCCGACAGACATATGCAATTTGAGCGAATGCTTTGAACCGTTTGTGGCACTTGTAAAAAAGCTTTGCACAAACGGACAGGTTACGGCAAAGGATTATTACAAATGCAACGGTGCAGTTGCGCATCATAACAGCGATATTTGGGGCGCCTCATATCCGGCAGGCGATCCTATGGGAAGGACGGATGCGGAAAGCTACGCCTGCTGGCAGAGCACGCTACCGTGGATGCTAAATCAGGTTTTTGAGCATTACCGTTACACAAAGGACGAAGCATTTTTCAAGGAAATGGAGCCGTATTTCAAGCTTGTTCTTGATTTTTATAAGGATTTTCTAATCGAGCACGACGGTATGTTGGTAACCTGCCCCACCATATCCCCCGAAAATACATATTCCGACAACGGTCAGAGAGCGAGCCTAACTTATATGCCCACTATGGACATCGGTATTCTTCAGGAATTCTTTGCAAACTGCAGAGAATACGGCTTTGACACACCTGAAATTCCCGATATACCCATCGGCTCCGACGGAAGAATTAACGAGTGGATTAAGGAATACGGCGAAACCGAGGTGCATCACAGGCATGTCAGCCACCTGTACTGTGTTTATCCTTCTGCCATTGAACAAAGCGAGGAAGTTCGCGAGGGTGCAAAAAAATCTCTGCTTAAGCGTGGCTTTGACGGAACGGGCTGGGCACTTGGCTGGAAGGTTTGTCTGTGGGCAAGGCTTGATGACGGTGAAAACGCACTGAGGCTAATCAAAAATCAGCTTCGCCCGATAAATCCGCGCAGCAAATACAGACGAGGAGGCGGCGGAAGCTATCCAAATATGTTTGACGCACATCCTCCGTTTCAAATTGACGGCAATTTCGGCGTTTCCGCAGGCATTGCAGAAATGCTAACGAGGGGCGCTATCCCAAAGGAATGGTCGGGCTACGCAAGGGGCATTAAGCTAAAGGACGGAAGAGAGCTTGACATCAAATTCAAAAACGGACAAATTCAATGACAATAGTAAAAGCGTCATAAGGCAATTGCCCTATGACGCTTTTAGTATGCATAATTTTAAATTTACAGAATACTGAAGTTTACTACAAGTGCGGCAAATACGATTGATACCATTGACAGAAGCTTAATCAAAATGTTGATGGAAGGTCCCGATGTATCCTTGAACGGATCGCCTACTGTATCGCCTACTACGGCAGCCTTATGCTGGTCGCTTCCCTTACCGCCGTGTGCACCGCTTTCGATATACTTCTTTGCGTTATCCCAAGCGCCGCCCGAATTTGACATAAATATTGCCATAAGGAAGCCTGCGGCGGTTGCGCCTGCAAGCATACCTACAACACCACGGTAGCCTAAAATCAAGCCAACGGCTATCGGTGTTGCAACAGCAATTACGGTTGGAAGTATCATTTCCTTTAAGCTTGCCTTTGTGCAAAGGTCAACGCATCTTGCATAGTCGGGATCAGCCTCGCCGGACATAAGACCTTTTATTTCCTTAAACTGACGCCTTACCTCAACAACAACGCTCTGCGCCGCCTTTCCTACGGATTCCATAGTGAATGCGGCAAATACGAACGGCAGGCAGGCACCGATAAACAAGCCGATAAGAACTATCGGATTCATCAGGCTGAAATCGTCAAAGCTGATTTTGGGATTAATTGTTTGAACCTTATCTATATAAGAAGCAATCAGCGCAAGAGCAGTCAATGCGGCAGAGCCGATGGCAAAGCCCTTTCCTGTTGCGGCTGTTGTGTTTCCGAGTGAGTCGAGAGCGTCCGTTCTCTCTCTAACCTCAGGCTCAAGACCTGCCATTTCTGCGATACCGCCTGCGTTATCGGCAACCGGTCCGTATGCGTCGGTTGCAAGGGTGATGCCAAGAGTTGAAAGCATACCGACGGCAGACAGCGCAATTCCGTATAAGCCCAGAGCAGTTGATGAACCGCCTCCGGACACAAAGAACGACAGAAGCACGCTTATTGCAACAATAACTATCGGAACAACGGTTGATTTCATACCGAGTCCGATGCCGCCGATAATTATGGTTGCCGAGCCTGTTTCGGAGGTGGCCGCAAGCTTTTTGGTTGGATTATAGGTATCCGATGTAAAATATTCGGTTGAAAAGCCGATAAGAACACCTGCAACAAGTCCCGAAATAATTGCAAAATACAAGCCGAGGTTTTCCTTTCCGAGAACGAAAAGAACAACGGGAAGAGCGATGATAGCAATACCGATAGCGCTCAAATTTGTGCCTCGTCTTAATGCCTTTAAAAGAGCCTTTTGCTCGATATTCTCACCTGTTTTAACAAAGAAGGTGCCCAAAATGGACATAACTATACCGATAGCGGCTAAAAGCATAGGTACAGCCATAGCCTTGAATTCGCCTGCAAAGGCAGATACTCCGAGTGCCGACGCGGAAATGACGGAGCTTACATAGCTTTCATAAAGGTCTGCGCCCATACCTGCAACATCGCCTACATTGTCGCCTACATTATCAGCGATTACGGCTGGATTTCTCGGGTCGTCCTCGGGGATACCTGCTTCAACCTTACCTACAAGGTCTGCGCCTACATCGGCTGCCTTTGTAAAGATACCGCCTCCTACTCTTGCAAAAAGAGCCATTGAGGAAGCGCCCATACCGAATGTGAGCATTGCGCTTGTAATAGCAGAAGCGTCAAGCTTAAATACAAATTTCAGCAGGAAGAACCAAACCGAAATATCGAGAAGTCCGAGACCTACAACAGTAAAGCCCATAACCGAGCCTGCGGAAAACGCAACTCTTAAGCCCCTGTTCAGTCCCTCTCGGCAGGCATTAGCCGTTCGGCAGTTTGCAGCCGTGGCAATCTTCATACCGATAAAGCCCGATAGTCCCGAGAAGAAACCGCCTGTAATAAAAGCAAACGGAACGAACCAAGTAAGCAGCTTTAGGGCAGCCATTATGCAAAGCACAACAAACATACCGGCAAAAAAGCCCAACACAATAGTGTACTGGCGCTTTAGGTAAGCGTTTGCACCCTGCTTGATTGATTCGGATATTTTTTTCATTTTTTCTGTACCCTGTTCAGCCTTGAGCACCTTTTTTGCTGTGAACAAAGCAAAAACAAGCGCTATAACCGAGCCTAAAAAGGTCAGCAGTACCAAATATTTTTCCATATCAGTACCTCCTTATTATTATCGAATATATTATATACCAATATATAGTAAAATTTCAATGATAAAAACAAAAAATAACTAAAAAGAGCAAGACAAATTGTTGTCTTGCTCCTTAAATATTATATTGCCGGCTTAAAATATTCAAGCTCCTCACCGTATTTATCGCTTATTGCAAAATGAAAATCAACTCCGAGTCGGTTTGAATAGCTGTTTGCAATCTCAAAAAAATCGTCGGAATTTGAGGTTTTTAATGCTATATCCGTAACATCGGCATCCACAAAAATATCGGTTAAATCATAATCATTAGCACACAAGCCTGCTAAAAAGCCAAAAAGGGAGGAAGCAGAATTAATTGAGTAATCACCTACATTAATCATCCTGACAGACTGCGGAATAATGGTATGATACTTATCTTCAAGTCCTATAAACACCACATTACCCTTGCTTATTGAAGCAGTAGCCACGGCTGTTTCAAGCAAAACCTTTGATTTTCCTATGCCTGCTTTTCCGGAGATGTATTCCATCATATGTTTCACAACCTTTCTTATGATATGCAAGCGATATAAATCCGTCCATAAAAGCTTATTGGGATTTACCTCTCTTGATTAAAGTATATGCGAAAAATATTAACAGAAAACCACCGCAAAATTAAAAAAATCAAAATAATATGTGAACACAATGTCGAATTATGTGAGTTTTTAAGCCCGTACTTTCCTTGAGCGTATCATTAAAACAATCATAACAATTGTTGTAACCGCTTCACCTGCGGCATATGAAAGCCAAACACCGTTTAAGCCAAAGGCTTTTGAAAGTGCAAAGGCAAAAATCACTATAAGAACCAATCCGTGCAAAACAGATATAATCGAGGCGTTTTTTGCCTTTTCGGTTGCGCTGAAAAAGCTTGAGCCTACAATATTTACACCTGCAAAGAATATACCTGTAAAATACAGCCTTATGCCTGTATGAGCATATGCATAAAGCTCGCTGTTGTTTTCGCTGTTAAATACGGAAATAAGGGTATCCGTACCGAAAAATATGCTTACATAAAGCAATAATGCAAGAAAAAGAGATGTGAAAAACGAAAGGCTTCTTAAGCTCTTAACATTTTTATTGTTCTCTGCTCCGTAGTTATAGCTTATAAGCGGCTGACTTCCGTTTGCCACACCGTTGAAAACAGCTACGGCGACAAGCGATACATTTGCAATTATTCCATAAGCCGCAACAGCGGTGTTGCCTGCTAAATAAAGAATAATAAAATTGAACACCATAGTAATTATACCTGATGACAGCTCGCCTACAAAGGCGGATATTCCCACCTGACAGGCAAGCAAAAGCTTTTTGACAGACGGCAGGGATATTTTAAAGCTGATACGGCACCTTTTTGACAGAAAATGCGTCATACAAATAAGCACTCCCAAAACCGGTGAAAGCGAGGTTGCAAGCGCCGCACCCTTCATACCCATACCCAAGGGAAACATCAATACATAATCAAAAACAATGTTAAACAGGCTGCTGCACAGGGTTGACAGCATTGCAATTGCAGGAGAGCCGTCATTTCTTACAAATGCATTGGCAAGCTGGCTCCACATAAAAGCAGGGGCAAATGACATAAAAATTTTTGTATATTCCACACCTGTTTTAACGATAACCTCATCTGCGCCCATCAGCATAAGCACCCTATCCGGAGCAATAAAGCCGATAACCGAAAAAACCAATCCTGCAAGGGTAGAAAAAAAGACGGCATTGAAAAAGTAAGCGTCTGCATCGCCCTGCTTCGCAGATTTTGCCACGCTGTATTTTATAGCGGAGCCGACGCCGATCATTGCACCTATTGCAAAGATAAGTCCATATACGGGCAAAACAAGATTAAGAGCAGTAATTCCGTTACTGCCCTGTGCCTTTGAAATGAAATAGGTATCTGCCAAAAAATAGCACGACATACCTATCATTCCCAAAATATTCAAGCTGACATACCTAAAAAATTCTTTTTTTACTCTCATAATCCACCTGTGATTATAATAACACGCAAAGCTGAAATTAACAACATCTTTGTCAAAAAAAGTAATTCTTTACAAATTGCTGTATATATGGTAAACTGTTTTTAGACAATTTTTTGAGTGGAGGAGTTTTTATTGTCTTTTTATTTAGATGAAACCGGACAAAGCATGCTTGAATATATTTTAATTATTGCTTTAATCGCTTTAGCGGTTGTCGGAGTATTTGTTTTAATTAACAACAAGGCCACTAAATTCTCAAACTCGGCAGACAACGCCATTGAGGAGATTCCGATAGCAGATTAATTTTTTATTTAAAGTATTAAAAACAGGTAGAAACCAAAATTTCTACCTGTTTTTTATGTTTATTTACATACTATGGATTTATTTGACCAAGCTGAGTAAGCGGTAACCTTTTTACCGTTTACGGTTATAGTCTTGTAGGCACGAACCCTTACATAGTATTTCTTGCCCTTCTTCAAGCCTGAAGCCTTCTTTGATGAAGCGGTGTTGGAAAGCTTAACCGTGCTTGCACCTGAGAAGTTAGACTTAAGGCTGATTTGGTATTGATAGCCGGATACAGCAGTGTTCTTCTTCCAGGAGGCTGTAATGGTTTTGCTCTTTGTACTAAGAGTAACGGAAGGCGTCTTTGGCAGAGTGTTTGTATAACACGATGCTGAATAAGCGCCGTAATATCTTATTCCCTTAACATCACAATATGCTCTTACCTTATAGGTATAGGCCTTTTGTGCCGACAATGATGAAATCTTGTATGATTTTGTTGCATTACCCGAAATGGTTTTAACTATCTTTTTGGATTCAACATTATAAATCTGATAGCCTGAAACCGTGTTGTCGGCTGTCCATGCAAGAGTGATAGAGCTGCTTGTCTTCGTGCTTGCCTTTAAGCCTGTAACGGTTTTCGGATTGATTTTAAATGTTTTTTCAATCGTACCTGTGTAGTATTTACCGATGCCTTTAATGTAAACCTTTGCTGTACCGATTTTGATATTATCCTTGTATTCGAGGGTATAATCCGTATTCAAGGTTAATGTTTTTCCGTTATACTTAACAACAGGCTTCGGTGTTTTTTGAAGTCCGTTATAGGTTTGTGACGCAATTGCGGCAACGGTAAACTTAGATGCTTGGTCAACAACAGTAAAGGTAGCGGTTTTCGAGCCGATATAATTTCCGATACCCGTTACCGTTACATATGCCGTGCCTGCACGGGTGTTATTTGTGTATGACAGCGTGTAATCTACATCCTTCTTAAGATTTGTTTTTCTTGTGCCGTCATAAACCGTGCACTCAACCGTGGCAGCTCTGACTGTGTCGGTTAATACAAAGGTATCCTTATTAGGCTTAACGGTGATATCCGCAGAATCCATATTCTTTTGGGTAATTGTTGTTTGAATTACCTTTGTACCGGCAAACAAGCCTTTACCCGATATGGTAATAGTAGCAATGCCGGCATTAACTCCGTCTATGGAATCAATCGTGTAGTCGCTTCCCTCAACCAAATTCAAGCCGTTAAAGGTAAGAATAGGTCTGTCAACAATTTTACCGCCTGTGTAGCTGTATGAATCGCCGATACCCTCATATGTTGCGTCGGCAATATTGTTTTTAACATTAACGGTAAGCTTTGCTGCTGTGCCGTCACGACGAATTGCAGAAATAGTAACCGCACCAGTTTTCATTGTTTCTCTGTCCTGATTTGCAACAATGTAAACAGTATGGTTAACATCGAAGTTCTCATCCTTCACAACAGTTGCAATAGCAGGATTAGAGGTTTTAAAGGTTACCTCGTCAAAATTGTAGCCAAGGAAGTTATCAAAGGTTGCAAGTGCGGTAACCGTTCCCTGAGTAGGAATTGTGGTTGAGGTTTTAGCAGTAAATTTTAATGCTGATTTAGGTACAAGCGTAACGGTTTGAACATCGCTTGCAGTGTTTTCATTTGCATCCTTTGCTTCGCATTTAAAGTTGAAATCGTATTGGTCGCTCAGGCTGCTGTCTGCATATACGGTATAAGTAAGATTGTTTGGATTATATCTATACTTAAAATATGTAGTACCGTCAATGGTCATAACAATGTCCTTGTTAGGAGTATTGTCCATAAGCGCATACTCACCGCTGTCACAGCTGAAATACCAAGTATAATCTGCATCAACGGTTTTGTCCTCGTCATCAAAAGCAGTTGCGCTAACGGTAAACTCATCGCCTACATAGTTTACGGTTTTTCCGTCTTTGTACAGGAAGCCGTATGTCTTTGGCGACTGAGGTGTAACGGTAACCTTGCTTACAGAAGCCTCGGATTCTATAATTTTCGGCACGATATTAAATGTTGTTGTAATTTGGTTTGTAAAATATGTGCCGATACCCTTAATGGTGGCTGTTGCAGTACCTGTATTAATGTTTGAGGTATAGCTGATGCTGTAATCGACATCCTTTTCAAGCGTTCTGCCGTAATAGCTTACGGTGGGCTCCGGTGTTATTGCTGAGCCTGTATAAGCCTGGTCGGGAATTATATCCACATCAAATCTTTGTGCTTGGTCTTTAACAATAAAGTTTGTAGCAACAAAGCCGCTGTAATTACCCTTACCGATAATGCTTGCCGTGCCCTCACCGGCTACATCGTTATTTTGATATTCGATAGTATAATCTGTATTTTGCTTTAGCGTAGCCTTTCTTTCGGTATCTACAACTGTGAAGGTTGCGGCTGCGGAATTTCCGTCAAGCGGAATAGTATTATTACCGTTTAAAGCGACAGTAATATATTCGTCAGTCAGCTCCTTCGCAACAATGTTAAAGCTTGCTGTGGTTTGACCTGTAAAATAATCAGATGCGGCCTTTACGGTTATTGTTGCAACCCCTGCATTTACATTTGCAGAATAGCTTACCGTATAATCGACATCCTTTTCAAGCTCATCTCCGTAGTATTTTACCACCGGCTCGGGTGTGATGGCCGTGCCTGTATATGTAATGTCGTCTATGGGGTCAATTTCAAACAATGTAGCATAATCAACAGCAGTAAAGGTTTTTATAAGCTGGCCGCTGTAATTTCCTATACCCTTGATAATTGCGGTTGCCTCGCCTGCTCTTTTATTGTTTTCATACTCAATTACATAGTCTTGATTTTGACGCAGAGTATAGTTTCTCTTAACATCCTTAATTGTATAGGTTGCAAGCGCTCCTGCTTCGGCATCCTTAATAACAAAGGACGAAGCAGTTGGGCTTACGGTAAATTCCTCATCCTGCTCAAGAATTTCCTTAGGCAAAATTCTAAAGGTAATTACCTTCTTTGAGCTTGTGAACTCCTCCTTACCCGAAATAGTCAGAGTAGCATTTTCGGTTGCGTTTGTATTATTAGCATATGCCACTGTATAAATTGATGTTGAAAGAGCCTCGCCGTTATATTCTATCTTTGTGATTTGAGGTGTTTTTGCTGTACCGTCAAATACATATTCATATTCGCTGAGCTCAACATCTGCAAAATCTATGTTATCATAAACATTTGCAGTGAATTTTACAACCTTTGTGGCGCTTTGGGTTGTTACGGTGATTTCTGCCTTTCCGCGCTTCTTACCCGTAATTTTTATAATATTTTCTTCCGTAAACTCAACATCTGCAACAGAGGTATCCGTTGAGAAAACGATTAAATTATCTTCCTTAACAGAGCCTGTCGGACCCGTTTCAATCTGAACGTCAACAGAGGTTCCTACGGGAATATTGTCGGAGGTATAGCCTGTTTGTGTGCCTACCTTGTACAAAAGAATTCTTGTTACGGGTGAAAGCAGATTTATAACAACCTCCTTGCAAGGCGTTTCACCCTCAATAACAGTGCCGTTTACGGTAGCATAGCAATAATAGGTTATCTTTGTGCTGGTGGTTACCTGCGCGCTGGTAGGAGTAATAGTATATGAACCGTCGGAATTAAGCTTTACCGTGCCAAAGCTTGTGATATCCTCCTGTGTTCCGTTTTCGCCAACCTTAACCTTCCATACAAGGATACGGTTAGCCTCCTCGTCACCTTCCTTTACAGCACTTGCGCTTAATGTATATGTCTGTCCGATGTATGAACGGAATGCTCCCGAATCCTCAGGTGTCATAATACTTCCCGTTGCGTTTTTAACAAGAACATTAATGCTTTTAACCTCGTCAAGAGGAACAACCTTAATGTAGATAACAGCCTGCTTTCCGTCGAGCTGTGCAGTAGCCGTTACAGGAACATCTACAAATGTGCTTCCGTTAAAATCATAATCCTCATTAGCGGTGATAACGCCGTTTTGGTCAACGGTCAAAACATCATTGTACTGCTCGGGTATTGACCAGCCTATCGACTCGTCGTGAACTGCAGGATTGGTAATTACCGAAAGCTGCTCGGAATTACCTGCAATAATTGTAGGCTGTGGCGCATAGATGCCTGTAAGCTCCTTGATGCCCACTACAACCTTAACATCGCAGGAAGCGAAAATATTAGGGTTGCTCTTGCTGATAACACGGATTTGCACCTCGCCGCTTCCTACTGCAGTAATTATACCGTCATCGCTTACCGTGGCAACTGCTTTATTGCCCGATTCGTAATAATATCCGTCGGTATAATCCTTGGCAGGTTCAATTACCAAATGCTTTGCAAGGTTATATGTATTTGAACTGCTTGTATTAGTATATAAGGTAGGAATAGTTTGAAGCTGTTCGGGTGTGATAACACCGTCTTCACCAATCTTGAAAAGAGAAATGCTTTCTATCGGAACAGCCTTTGTAACAGTGATTTCGATATTATACTCCAAATCTCTGTCCAAAATGGAGCTTCCGTTACCGTACTGAGCGCTTCCCTTGGATTTGTTTTTACAGTTAAGCACATATGTACCCGGATTGGTATTATTTAATGTGCAGATTTCTCCGTCAACCGTAAAGTCGTTAACAACCTCTCCCGTAAGCTTGTTACTAAGGCTGTATTCAAACTCATCGTTAGAATTTGAAGGGGACTTATTAACGGGCTTTACTGCCAGTGAATTGCTTTGAACAACAGAGGTAACAACCGTAGGTATTTCACCGCTCATTGCGACAGCGCTCTGTGTTACACCGCCGATATTCATAGCAAATTTTGTTAATTTACGGCAGGGAATAACTCCGATGCTGTTTCTCTTAACACCGCTTGCAGTGTTAATATTGATATCAAAATCAGCAAGCGGACAATCCTCTAAAAGCATATCAAAGCCTGATTCGTTAACATTTGATACCGATACACCGCTTGTTGCAGTACCCGTTACTACAACGGCGTCATCGGTTACATTCGGCAGGCTTGTTATATCGACATGAATTGTCTCATTATTATACTCTGTATAAAGCTTGTTTGCCGATTCAATATATTTCATATCGGTGCCTGTAATATCGTTAATGGTTACCGACTTTATAGGCTGAAGCGTTGTAAACGACTTTGTTTTTGTTACGCCGTCAATAATGCCGTATTCTGCTTTAATACCTGTTTCAAGCCCTACGGTATCGGGCAAAATGAACTTAGCCGTTTCGGTTACTGTATATGTATTTTGTTCGGTACCGTCCTCCTTGTAGGAATAGTTGTTGGTGCTGGTAATGCTGACATCATCCGTCGTTGCGCTCCAGGTAAACACAGCCTTTGAATCCTCAACTATGTCCTGAGCGGAAACACCTGTAACGGTAGCCGTAACAGTATATTCCATACCTGCAAAGAAGTCTGTCTTTTCATCAATGGATAACGAAATTACCGGTGTTGCGGCAATAGCCGTAAAGGGCATTGATGCGGCAACCATCAATACCGTCACTAAAATCGATATCGCCTTTCTGAATTTTGTTTTCATATTATTCCTCCTAAGACAATATAGTATCTATTAAAATAATTATACATAATATATTATATCAAAAATTTTCCATATATTCAACTAACCAATTTGAACAAAAAAAGCATAAATATTTGTAGTTATTAAACAAAAGTCCATTCTGTATTGTTGTTTTAAAACAATCAAATATTGATTAGTTGAAACAGAGTACGCATTGTGCTAAAATACTTTTAGAGAATATTTGAAAAGAAGGGAATTTTATGATGTGGCTTGTATTTGCGATACTTTCAGCCGTATTTGCGGCATTGACCTCCATACTTGCCAAGATAGGTATAGACGGCGTTAATTCAAATCTTGCAACGGCAATAAGAACGCTTGTTGTTGTGGCTATGTCGTGGGGTATGGTATTTATTACGCATGCTCAAAGCGGTTTGTCACAGATTAGCAGAAAAAGCTGGATTTTCCTTATATTATCGGGACTTGCAACAGGAATTTCGTGGCTCTGCTACTATAAAGCCATACAAATAGGCGATGTTTCAAAGGTTGTTCCCATAGACAAGCTCAGCATAGTTATTACTATGGTATTGGCGTTTGTTTTTCTCCACGAGGAGTTCGATGCAAAATCCATAATCGGTTGCATCCTAATAGGCGCAGGCACATTGCTTATGGTTATATAACATAGACATATTGCAAAACCATATATACTGTGATAAAATACAGTTGTTCATTCCGAAAGGATTGACCATATAATTTTTATTTAAGGAGATTGCTGTTTGAAGAAAAACAACACCTTGGAGATTGTAGCCCGATAGGGAGGCTATAATCACACAGCCTCCCCGTATTGCAGGTCAACAATCATCAGGAGGGAAAATAATGAATAAAAATGACTTAATAATACGTTTGGAAAGAAAAGAAGAGCAACGCAGGGTTGAAAGCCTCGTAAGAGAGGCGTTTTGGAATGTTTACAGACCGGGATGCCTGGAGCATTATGTACTGCATTGTCTCAGAGACGATGAGGATTTTGTTCCCGAGCTTAATTTTGTAATGGAAAGGGACGGCGAGCTTATAGGTCAAAATGTCTTTGTCAGAGCAAGCATAAAGGCTGACGACGGCAGAGAAATTCCCATTATGACTATGGGACCTATTTGCATTGCACCCGAATACAAAAGGCGGGGCTACGGAAAAATTCTTCTCGATTACTCTTTGAAAAAGGCTGCCGAGCTTGGCGCAGGTGCATTATGCTTTGAGGGAAATATTGATTTCTACGGTAAAAGCGGCTTCACCTATGCCGAAAAATTCGGCATTCGCTATCACGGCTTGCCCGAGGGCGAGGATGCGTCATTTTTCTTATGCAAGGAGCTTATTCCGGGATATCTTGACGGAATTACGGGAGAATACTCCACTCCGAAAGGATATTTTGTAGATGAAGCAGAGGCAGAGGAGTTTGACAGGGCTTTTCCGAAAAAGCAAAAGCTAAAGCTGCCTAACCAGATTTTCTAAGCTTTCTAACGCACGAGCAACAGGGAATTCCCTGTTGCTCTTTTTCTTTCAAAAATAAAAATAGGGCTTAAAGTCATTTCTATTTTTCAATCAAAATTCCGTGGGCAATGCCCGGAATGGGCTGTCCCTGCTTTGTTGAGGTAGGAGACATCAGCGCACCCGTTGCAACAAACAAAACTCTGTTCAGCCTTCCCTGTTTGATTTCCTTAATAATGTGTGAGCATAAAACGCTTGCACTGCATCCGCAGCCCGAGCCGCCGGAATTAACATCCTGCTTTTTTAAATCAAAAATCATCAGTCCGCAATCGTTATGACGCGCTGAAATATCCTTTCCGTACTCAATTTCAAGCACCTCTTTTAAAAGCTTTGAGCCTGTAAAGCCCAAATCGCCTGTCAGGATGAGGTCATAATCCTCGGGCGTAGTTTTTGTGTCATTCAAAAAATCCGATATAGTCCTTGCCGCCGCCGGTGCCATTGCGGCGCCCATATTGTTTGCGTCCTTTATGCCCAAATCGGTTATTGTGCCGATATGGACGGCTTTAACCTTGGGGGATTTCTGCTTTGTTGAGCCGCTGTTAGAAACAACCATTGCGCCTGCACCCGTTACCGTCCACTGTGCTGTGGGCGGACGCTGACCGCCGTATTCTAACGGAAAGCGAAACTGTCTTTCACTTGAAGCAAAATGGCTTGAAGCACCTGCCACACAGCAGTCTGCACCTGCGCTCACGATAACGGAAGCATTTGCCAATGTCAGCGCCATTGTTGAGCAGGCACCGAACATTCCGATAAACGGCATTTGCAAATCCTTAATTGCAAAGCAGGAGCCTGTGCACTGGTCCAGCAGGTCGCCTGTCATAATGAAATCCACATCGGCAGGACTTTTGCCGGCATTTGTCAGCGCTCTTATTATTGCATCGTGGAGCATGGCGGATTCGGCAAGCTCAAAGGAATCCTGCGACATTGTTGTATCCTCAAAAATTGCATCAAAATCCTCACGAAGCGGTCCCTCGCCCTCCTTTTTGCCCACCACACCGGCAGAGCCGATAATGATCGGTGGATTTTCAAAAAAATATGTTTTTCCCTTTTTTTGCATAAAAACACCTCGCTAATAGAATTACCGAAGAACGATTTTTTATTCTATGCACAAATAATTGATATTGATATGATTTGAAAATAAATGTATAATTTTACCGTAAAGAATTGTCTGAAAAAAAACAGAGAAACACATTGAGGTATTTAAAGTGGATAGCATTATTAAACAGGAAAATGACACACTGAAAATCAAAGCAGAAAACTTGTATATAAATATTGAGGCATATGGTAACGGTATTAGATTTTACGCAACGGCAAATGGAACCGTCAACGACTATATGCCTGTACTGTCAAAAACCAACGACGAACAGCCGTTAATAGTAATGGAAAATGACCGTGCCGTTATGACTAATAAAAACACGAAAATTGTGTTGGAGTCAAGCGGTGCAGGACTTGTTATAGCTTTTTATAACAGTAAAAACAAGAAACTGATTAAAGCGAATGTATCCGACTTTGATTTTGAACATATTGACGATAACGATTACAGGCTCAAAGCAGAATTTACTGTTCCCGAAAATGAAAAGCTGTTCGGAATGGGGCAGTATCAAAACGGAAAATTTGATTTAAAAAATTCCGTTATACCGCTTTATCAGGAGAACAAGCAGGTCAGTATTCCCTATGTGATTTCGAGTATGGGCTACGGCTTTTTCTGGCACAATCCGTCAATAGGTGAGGCGGAATTTACAAATGATAAAATGATATGGAATGCAAGGTGCACCGAAAAGCTTGATTTTTGGGTGGTTGCCGAGGATACGCCGAAGGACCTTGTTAGAGAATATGCAAATGTAACAGGAAAAGCACCTATTATGCCCGAATACGCAATGGGCTTTTGGCAGAGCCGACTGCGCTATTGGAATCAAAATCAGCTCCTTGAGGTTGCAAGAAAATATAAAAAGCTCAATATTCCGCTTGATATAATCGTGTGTGATTTTTATCATTATCCAACCTTAGGCGATATGAAATTCGACGCGGAATTATTCCCCGACCCGAAAGGAATGGTAGACGAGCTAAAGGCTATGGGAACGGAGCTTATGATTTCCTTCTGGCCTCATACGGACATAAAAAGCGATACATACCGTGAGATGAAGGAGAAAAATCTCCTTGCCGAAACGGACGGAGACTTATCCCATTGTGACCTTTTCGGCACTACTGCATTTTTCGATATGAGCAATCCCAAAGCAGTTGATTATGTTTGGAAAAAGTGCAAAAAGAATTATTACGACAACGGAATTCATCTGTTTTGGCTTGATGAAATTGAGCCGACCTTGAGCAGAAAAAGTCCCGAAAGCCATAAGCTCAAAGCAGGTAAATATCAAAAAAACGCAAACCTCTATCCTCTCCTTTGTGAAAAAGCATTTTATGACAGCTTAACGCAGGAGGGCGAAGCAGAAATTGTCAGCCTGTCCCGTTGCGCTTGGGCAGGAAGTCAAAAATACGGCTCACTTGTTTGGTCGGGAGATATTGAAAGCAAATTTGATGTTTTAGCTCAGCAGATAGTTGCAGGTCAGCAAATAGGCATTGCTGGAATCCCTTGGTGGAATACGGATATCGGCGGTTTTTCAACACCTAATCCAAAACCACTTAAATTTAAAAATCTGCTAATCAGATGGTTTGAGTACGGTGCATTTTGTCCTGTAATGCGTCTGCACGGCGACAGAGCAAAGGACTATATCCCCGAAAAAGCGGACGGCACAAAGCTCCTTTTTTCAGGTCAGCCAAATGAAATTTGGAGCTACGGCAAACGAGCCGAAAGGATTATGACAAAATACATCCATATCCGTAACTCAATGAAGCCCTACACAAAGCAGTTGTTTGAGCAGGCACATACCTACGGCGATCCGATAATAAGAACACTGTTTTATGAGTTTCCCGAGGACGAAAGCTGTTGGAGCATCAGCGATGAATATATGTACGGCGCAGATATGCTCGTTGCACCTATCACTAAGCAGTTTTCAACTAAAAGAGAGGTCTATCTGCCAAAGGGTGCAAAATGGCAGAGCGCAATCAACGGAAAAACCTATGAGGGCGGTCAAACCGTTAAGGTCAGCGCAAGGCTCGACCAAATCCCTGTATTCCTCCGTAACGGCAGGCATTACGAACTCGTCAAGCAAATCGGCGAAAATTTAGTATGATTCATAGTACAATTAGGCTACTGCTTTTTCCGGCACAATGCATATATTCAAATCTAAAATTCGGTGTTATTATTGCTTTTAAGGATTGACAAGGCTTGGCTGATATTTTAAGATTAAAGGAGAAAGGTTTTTTGGGGGGTGTCGGTTGAATTTATGTATCAAAAAATCGCTGACAAGGCTAATGCCTTATGCAAAAAAATTCAGTTTTTAAACGGTGCGCACCTAAAGGCTATCGCCATTATTTCAATGCTTATTGACCATATTAACAAGGCGTTGATTTATCCTAATTTAACATCATCCTACGGTGGACTCACCACTCTCAGTAATATATTTGACAAAATCGGCAGAATTGCATTTCCCTTGTTCTGTTTCCTTTTGGTTGAGGGATTTTATAAAACAAGAAGCAGGAAAAAGTATTTAATGAATCTGCTTATTTTCGGTGTAATATCCGAGGTGCCCTTTGATATGTTTACAACTGCCGAATTTTTTAATAAAAACTGGAATAATGTAATGTTTGCATTGGCGTTGGTTCTTGTTACCATATGGATAATTGATGTGCTTAAGGTGAAGATGCAAAGCAAAAAGAAGGCGCTGTGGTATTTAGCGTCATTTGCGATTGTTGCAGTAATGAGCACAGCATCAATGCTTTTGGCACTTGATTATGAGCATCACGCAATTTTGATAGGATATTTCTTCTATCTATTCCACGATGCACAGCTTTTATCAATTCCGTTTGCTTATGCATCTATATACACAGAGCCTTGGTCGCTTTTAGGCTTTGGATTAACTCTTACATACAACGGCGAAAGAGGTAAACAAAGCAAAATGTTAGGCTATTGGTTTTATCCGGTGCATTTGCTTATTCTGGGAATACTTCGTATGTGGCTTAAGATTTAGTAATAAAAAACCACAAGATTAGGGCTATAACCCTGTTCTTGTGGCTTTTGCTTTTTTACCGGCCTATTAAAATGACCTTTTTGTAAAGTGAAGATATTTCCCTTTTTGTAAGCATTTGTGTGATGAAAAATACTTATTTTATGTTCCTTTCTTTCCATAACATACCTCAATTTTTTTATTGAAAATCGGTAGAAATTCAGTACGGTTTATAGTACAATATGGTCACTAAATCAGGAAAGGAAGATACGAATGATTAGAAAAATCATTAAGATAGATAAAGAAAAATGTAATGGTTGCGGTGCCTGTGCATCAGCTTGCCACGAGGGTGCAATAGATATGATAGACGGCAAAGCCGTTCTCACAAGAGAGGACTACTGCGACGGCTTAGGTAATTGTTTGCCCGCCTGTCCTGTTGATGCGATTTCATTTGAAATGCGTGAGGCTCCGGCTTATGACGAGGCGGCAGTTAAAGCAAGTCAAAAAGCAAAGCAACACTCACATTCAGGTTGTCCCGGTTCTCGTTCTATGAGTATAAATCACGAAAAGAAAGTAGATAATGCCGATATTTCGGTGTCAAGTCAGCTTTCGCAGTGGCCTGTGCAGATTAAGCTTGTGCCGATTAGTGCACCTTATTTTGACGGTGCAAATCTCCTTGTTGCCGCCGATTGCACGGCATATGCCTACGGCAATTTCCACAACGATTTCATCAAAAACAAGATTACTCTTATAGGTTGCCCAAAGCTTGATGATGTTGATTATGCAGATAAATTAACGGCGATTATTGCGAATAATAATATCAATAGTGTTACCGTTGTAAGAATGGAGGTGCCCTGCTGCGGAGGTATCGAGTACGCAGTAAAAGCAGCAATTCAAAACAGCGGAAAATTCATTCCGTGGCAGGTTGTAACAATCTCAACCGACGGAAAAATATTATAACAGCAAGAAGGTGCAGAAATTCTGCACCTTCTTTGTTAGTGTTGCCGTGATTATGCCTGACTCTTCCACCTTTTGAGAGTCGGAAAAAGCTCTGTGCATAGCTTTCTCATTTCGTCATTTGTCATACCTGCCTGCGCACCGTACTGCGAGCACATATCAATATATTCCTCCATTGAAACCTTATCAATGAATTCGCCGTTTTCATAGCAATATTTACAATAATCGTTGTTAATACTGCCGTCCTTGTTTGTGCCGAGCTGATCATTTGATTCTATGGGCATACCACAGCTTTGACAGATTTTTGTATTCATTTATATCTCCTTTTATATAATTTTATTCAGCCTTTTCAAGCATTAAATTGCCGCTAACGGAGTCAAACTCAATTCTTGTATAGCCGTCGCCGTAATACAGGGAATTTTCAAAATCGTTAGTATTAACAGAGCCCGAAACGCTTTCCTTCGATATTGAATAGCCTGAAATATCGCTTGGAAAAACAAGCTGAACATCACCGCTTACCGAGTCTGTTTCAACGCTTTTCGGTTGAGCCTTGAATGAAATATGTGCGTTTCCGCTTACGGTATTAAGCTCGAAATCGTCTGCTACGAGCTGTGAAGCAGTTACATTAGCCGATACAATATCAAGTGAGAACTCATATACCTTGAAGCCCTCGGGGATTTTAAGCGTTAAATCCTTTTTTGCAATATTTGCAAAGGATTTTGACGAGTTATAGGCAAATTCGTCAATGAAAAGTGTTCTGCCCTCCACCTTATAGGTCATAGGGTTTTTATCATTTGATGATGACTCCTCGATATAAATTGTGTCGCCGTCGTAATACTGAACATCCACATTACCGTTAACCCATTCAACATTAATGCTTTCCACGCCGTCGGTTGCAACATTATAAGGTCCCTCAACATAGCTTTCTGCAATTTCCGTATTGTGATTTTTGATGAAAGCATTAGGCACATTAAAGCTGCCGCTCAGCCAGGAAAATGTACAAACAATGCCTACAATTATTATTGCGGCAACAGAAACTATTACCGAAATAATTATCGCCGTTGTGTTGTTTTTCGGCTGTTGCTGATAGCTTGGTACAGGCTGTTGATAATATTCACCGTTCTGATTGGCATATACAGGCTCCTGCGGATTTGCAGGCTGTTGCGGATTATCAAGCTGCTGCGGCTTCTGCTTTTTTAATGCGTCGCATATTGCGTAGTAGGCGGGAATTGTAACAAACAATACCCACATAGGATGCCAAAGCCCCCACATCATACCTGTAAACAGAAATATTGCCGTTACCAAAACCGGATATGCAAAATGTGACGGATTTTTTGTGTTGATAGCATTAATCAGGGTTTCGATAATCGGAATTAACAGGAACAATATCCAACCGATTGCCCAACCCGAATCAAACACAAATCCGATTAATATGTATGCTATTGTAATAATCACAGGCAATAATGCGTGTAATAACGGATTTACATTGTGTTTATTTTTCATATTTATTCCCCCTATCATTTCGTTTTCTTAAATTTTACAGCAAGTATAAAAATTACAAGGGTTACAATACCGTAGCCTGTGTATAATCCGTAGGTAAATGCATTTGACCACGGAAAAGACATTTGCGGATTAAACAATGCCACAGCCGTAAATACCACTGCAATAATCAATAAAACCACGCCTATGGTTAAAAACATTTTGCTTTTATTTTTCATAAAATCTCCCCCCTTCTGTTTTTTGTCTAAAATTGTTCTTTGTTTATTTTGTAATCTGTCGTTTCGGGTATCAAATATTTTCCGATACGATAGTTTATATTTGCCTTTTTGGCTTGAGAATGCTGATAACGGCGCAGAATACGGTATTCTTTTCCGTCTTTTATAAGCCTTGCACCCGTTTGATGAAATCTAAAGGGCACATCTGCATTAATGCATTGCTCCCTTAAATATAAAATCCATTCATAATCACAGGGTCTTGCATCGGTTCCCGATTCGCCTCCTACGGAAACCTCCTCTATGGTGCTGTCCAAATATTTTGAAATATCTATTTTGCTTAATATTGGTGCAATAATTATAGTTTTATGCTTTATGGGCAATTCTCTGAAAATCGGCAAACGGTAATCTGCCATTT
>JBJEPH010000019.1:0-85402 GCA_051881135.1 Eubacterium sp. | reverse complement strand
TCTGCCATTTAACCAT
Organism: Eubacterium sp.; assembly: GCA_051881135.1. Taxonomy (GTDB): domain Bacteria; phylum Bacillota; class Clostridia; order Oscillospirales; family Acutalibacteraceae; genus Eubacterium_R. Next base: position 85,386 of record JBJEPH010000019.1, on the reverse strand, counting down.
TCATCCTTGGTAAAAGTTAATTGTTATTTTATTGCCAAAATAACACCGAATTTTAAGCTTGAATAAATACAGTTAACATCGCTAAAGCCTGCTGACCTGAGCATAGCTATTTCGTCCGTAACCGAGCATTCCTTATCTATCAATCTGCCTTTTTTCCAATGCTCTATATCCACTATCGGTAATTCGCTGTTCAGCACGGAATTCTCCCAATATCTGTTGAATTTGTCTGTCATTTCCGTTGTATCGGCATTAAACATATCGTAGTTAGCAAACACTCCGCCCTTGGGAAGTCTGTCAAATATCCTGTTAAACAGGCTTTGCTTTTCGGTATCATCCAAATGATGAATGGAAAGTGCGGATATAACGGCATCAAAATCGCCCTTTGGCAAGGTCTTGGTATAATCGTCGGTTCGATAATCGACATTTAATGCGTCGCTGAAGCGCTCCCTTGCCATATTCAGCATTTCAAGGGATATATCATCAAGCACATAATTTGCATTAGGAAACTCTCTATACCAAAAGGATGTTAAAAGTCCTGTACCTGCACCCAAATCAAGCACCCAATTCGGCGGTGCAATGGCGTTTGCTATAAATTTAGTTGAATTTATATAATAATCATCAAAGCAGGGAATAAAGCATCGTCTTTTGCTGTCATACGCTTTAGCGTCGCTGTTGAATTGATTTTTTATTTTATCTGTATCTATCATTATCTATCACATCCAATCTGCGTTTGTATTTTCTTATTCTCCGTTTATTAGGCTTCTTTATATTCTAATTTTCTAACATTTTTTACAAAATACAGCAAAATTGCAGAGAGTGTAAGTAAAATTCCGGAAATCATAATTACTGTTGCGCTTCCACGGCCTACGCTAATTGACCTTGATACGGCAATTCTGTCTGCAATAATTCCGGACAGACCGTATGATACAACATATCCCAGCTGAGAAATAAAGCCTATTACGCCCCAAGCCCTGCCCTGAAGCTCGTTTGAAATATTAGTTCTAACCAAAAAATCAAGACTGCTGTTCGCAATGGGAATCATAGTAAAGAATAAAAATCCCGATATGCCTATCACTATAAGGTTTTCTTTAAAGGCAAAGCCAAACATACAAATTCCTGCCACACCCAAGGACAGGCACAATGCCTTAACGAATCCGTTTTTCATTCCCTTTGCGCCCAGAATAACGCTCGTAACCAACATCCCCGAGGCGCATACAGTTTCGATAATTCCCAAAGTTTTACTGCTTTCAAAATCTAAAATCATCGGTTCGGATAAAATCTGTATGGCTCCCATACAAAAGGTCATAATTGCCACCATTACCACCAAGGTCATTAAGCCCTTACTGTAAGTGACAGCCTTCCACCCGCTTCTTAGGTCATCAGCAAAGGAGGATTGCTTTTTATCCTTTTTTTCTTCAAGTCCGCGGCGTACCACAGCGGTAATTAAAACAGTAAAAAAGAATGTACAAATATCAATAATAAGAAGCAGCTTGATATCGGACACTGCAAGAAGAAGTCCTGCAATGAACGGCGAAAGCAAATATCTTGCACTTCCTGCAAGGCTTACAAGACCGCTTGCCTTTACATATTCCTCCTCTGTCAACAGGTCGGATACTGTCGCCTTATATGCAGGGTCCATAAAAGAAGAAAAAACAGAGCTTACGGTAACGCCTAAGCAAATCTGCCACAGCTGAGCGTCGCCGTTTAGCATACAAATCAAAATATAAATCAGCCCGATTGCAGATAAGCCGTCTCCTAACATCATCAACAGCCTGCGGTCTATACGGTCTGCCAAAACACCTGCCGGAACACCTAAAAGCAAATTCGGCAAAAACGCAAGAAGCGCTATAAGCGCAGTACTTGCCGCACTACCGGTTTTGCTGAAAACATATACAGTGAGTCCGAAGCTTGTCAGGCCACCGCCAATTGAAGATACAAGCTCTCCTAACCATAGCAGAAGAAATTTTTTAAAGCCTTTCGTCATTGTCATTCTCCGTTATAAATCATCGGTGTGAAGCGTATTCCGTCAACAGTCTGTTCGAAATTTGTTTTTGTAAAGCCGAGATGCTCATATATCTGCACGGCATAGGGTGAGGAATTAACGGTAAATACCTGCTTTTCATAATCATTTTTAATTGCTTTAAAAAGCCGTCTGCCAAATCCCCTGCCCTGACAGTCCGCCTTTACGAAAAATCCGCCGATATGCTGTGGCTCTCTCATTGTAAGCACTCCTACAAGATTGCCCCTATCAAACGCGCCGTACCATTTCAGCGCTCTTGTGCGCTCCTTATCGTCAAGGCTCGCTCTAAAATACTCAATGCCCTCTTGGGAATATTCGGGCGCTTCAAATTGCAGAAAAACCTCCCAAATCAAGTCTATGGCATTTGGTATTTCACGGCTCATAAGCTCTCTTACATACTGCTTTTCAAGGCAGGTTACATGCTCGGTTCTTATATCGTCCGTTAACGCCCAATAAATATCCTTGTTTGTATGATGATATTTAAAGCCGCTTTTTTCCTGACAGCGCTTTGATTTTTCGTTTGAGTCAAAATATCCGCACCAAAGCCTTTCTATTTTTAAATCAACAAACGCAAAACGAATAAGCTCGTTCATTGCCTCGGGAATTAAGCCCTGTCCCCAATAGGGAACGCCGAGCCAATAGCCGATTTCAGCCTCATTTTCGGGCAAATCAAGATTACTGCTTTTGCCCAATAATAATCCTATGCTTCCGACAGGCTCGTTTGTTTCCTTCGGCACAACGGCATATATACCTGTTGCCGACAGAACATCATTGATTATCTGTCTGCTGTCCTCAACGCTTTTATGAGGATTCCAGCCGGCAATGGGTCCAACCCTGTCATCGCTTGCATATTTGTAAAGGCTCTTTGCGTCCTCGATACGCCAAGGCCTAAGGATTAATCTTTCTGTTTCCAAGCACATATTATTTTCTCCACGGTTTTTTGCCGTCAAGCCATCCCTGACTTTTCCAATGCTCTGCTTCGGGGTCGTCGGGATTTTTCTTTGTTAGCGCCATCATATTAAACATAAATCGGATATACGGCGACGGCTTTCCTGCCCTTGCACGTTTTATTCCTTTGGCAAGCGCTGTTATATCCCTTTCTATCTTGTCCTTTTTCTTTTGGCTGACGCCGTCCCAGCTTGACGCCTGAACACTTACGGCATATTTCTTTATATACGGAACGCCCCAATAGGCAAGCGTTCTTTTAAGCTGAGTGCAAACCTTTCCTGCACCCATTCCGGCAGTTGTTGATATCACAACAGCCTTTTTGCCGAACATATTTGCCTGCGGTCTGTGAGGAAGCCAGTATTGATAAAACAAATCAATAAACGCCTTCATGGGTGCCGAGGGCAACATACAATAATTAGGTGATGTGAATATCAGCAAATCCGCTTCCTCCATAGCATCGGCAATTATTTTCTTTTCATCATAGTAAGGGCATTTTTTCATATCCTTCATACACGAATAGCAGCCCAAACAAAAATGATTAAGGTCACGGGGCAAAAAGAACTCCGTTATTTCGTCGTCATCTGCTAATTTTTGTGCAAGGCTTAACCCTATATTATATGTACTGCCCTTATGGTTTTGTCCGTTAATTATTACTGTTTTCATAGTATTCCTCTTTTTGCTTTTTAACACATATTCCTATTGACAGTCCAAAAAGCATTCCCGTTGACATACCCACGGAAGTATCCTTGAAAAAATGTCCGATAGCACTGCCGATGCTCATACCTATAAGCATACCGAGCGCGCCGTAATTCTCCTCATCTTCATCAGAGTTCTTTGATTTTTTCTTGTTTGCATTAAACGATACAAACAGTATTGCAAGCGTAATGCCGACAATTATCCACGGCAATGCCGCCGAAATAAAATCCTTCATGTCTATTACCTATTGCTTTCCCCGTTACAATCCTGCTCGTTGATGTTACAATATGTGCTATATTGATTTTCAAAAGGCTCGTCGGGAATTACTATTGCACAAATTATGTATGCAACAAGTCCACAGCCACAGCACAAAAGGCTGAGCGCCCACAGAAGCCTGATAATTGTTGAATCAATATTGAAATATTTTGCTATACCGCCGCATACTCCGCATAATTTTTTATCTGTTTCCGATTTATATAATTTTTTATCCATAATATTTTCTCCTTATAAAATCTTTGAACAAAAGCTATTTACAGTTTCCTCGTCCAATCCGTTTTTTGCAGGATCAACAAGAACCATCTCTGCACTGAAAGCATCTATGCCAATATATTCCTTTAGCCTTTGTATTGCGCTTTCCGCCTCACCGCCGGAGCAGCAAAAATATACTGCAATATCCTTTCCGTTTAGCTTTTCCCTGTTTACCGACAAAAAGCTTCTAATCGGCGGGGCAAAGCATCCTGCCCATACGGGTGAGCCGATAACAATGCTGTCATATTCCTCAGCATTAAATTTATACGGCTTAAGCTTTGGCTTTCTGCCCGTCACTGCACTAAATCCGCCGAAAATGAACTTTTTGCCGCCCTTGTCGGGATAGCTCTTTACAGGCTCTGCTTCTACTAAATCGGCACCTGTTTTTTCTGCAATTTTTTCGGCAACAAGCCTTGTGTTACCGTCCATAGAATAATAAATCACAACCGTGTTCATTTTTGCCCCTCCTATTCAAAAGGAAATTCCTTCAGCAAGTCTTTTTGAGCGTCGCTGTCTTTTTTCTTTTCAATAGCAACATACGCTTTGTCCAAATTTCCCGATTTGATTAGCATAATATGACCTGCAAATGCAATGCTGAGTCGTTTGCCTATTTCCTCCTCACTAAAGGAGCAAACCTTCATTGCACACATTGCGCCAAGGCCGTACGAAATGGTCCACATTTGCTCAAACAGTAATGTAGCATCTCCCTTGCTTAGCTGATAGTCCTGCATTATTAAATCAATGCAGGTGGAATACAAATTACCCAAATCATTTATTGTGTTTTGAAATCCAAACGGCTCGTTATGCTCTTGCATAAATAACAGCTTAAACAGCTCAGGCTCGTTAATTCCGTACGAAATAATCATCATACCTATTCGCTTAAAGGCGGGAGTATATTCCTTATAATCGCTCACCAGCTCCTTGAACTCCTCCAATGCAAGCTCACGGGCGGCAAGCTTAACCTCGTCCATATTGCTGAAAACGGTGAATATCGGACTTGCGGAAACTCCGAGCCTTTTTCCTATTTCACGAACCGAAAGTGCAGACAAGCCCTGCTCCTTAACTATTTCAAACGCTGTTTTTGCTATAATTTCTTTTGTACATTTTGGCTTTGGCGGCATAATCATCTCTCCCTGATTCCGTTTTAGAACGGTATTTTAGAACAGTGTTTTAGAACACCGTTATTATACATCGTAATAATGCGTTTGTCAATACAAAATTTGACAGCATATCACAGCTAATATAAAAACAGCAGGAATTGGGACATCCTGCTGTTTGGTGTAATACCTTTCTTTTCTACAAATCAATTTTTTCAAAGGATTTCTTTGAACGGCTTATTGCAATGGCTGTGAAAGCCGCATAAGCTGCTATTCCGAAAAGTAAAATCAAACCCTGAACACCTGTTTTTTCATTTGGTGTATTTAAAAACGCACAGCCTTTTATATGGTGTAATGCTTCTGCAAGGCCTATAAAAATGAATTCTGCCGCTCCAAAGATTATAAACGGTCTGCCTAATTTGTATGCAGTTTTAAAAAAGCCGTTTATAAAAAGCAAATTGAACAGGGCAAAGCAAATAAAAATGTAGCCGAGATACGCAAGATTTGCATTCATCATTGCGTTTTGTGTATAAGGCTTTACCTGTGAAAGAACGGTCATTCTTACTGCTGTAAAAGCAGCACTAAGAAAAAGGTATGCGCACTGAAGCATAATTGTAAAAATATATTTTGATATCACGGTATCGCTCTTTTTAACGGGAAGCAATGCAGTATATAAAATATCATTTTGCTCTCTTGCATTTTGAAATGAAAAGAAAATACCCAGGCAAAGAAAAAATGCTCCGCAGAGTATGGGATATCCCGGTATAAACGCCATAAGCGAAAACAGAACAAATATGAAGCTTAACGGTTGAGCTGTAAGCCTTATTTCTTTTTTTAACAGCTTAATCATAATATCACCTGTGAACCCTCTAAAAGTATTATCAATTCCTCTAAGCTCGGTATCAAAATATTGCTTTGCTCAAATAAATATGAACTTTCTGCTTTTATCAATGCCGTGTTGCCTGATTTTGACTCTCGTTTTCCTATTATTGCAAGCTCCTGTTCCTTCGAAAAGCTATCGGCGCAGACAATACGGTATCCGTCGATAAATCTTTCCCTCTTATCGCAAAAAGCAATTTTACCCTGCCTTATATAGATTATTTTATCTGCGCATTTCTCCAAATCCGAAGTGATGTGGGTTGAAAACAATATGCTTACTCCCTCTTTTGCAATTTTTATAAATATATCAAGAAGCTCCTCTCTTGATATCGGGTCAAGACCGCTTGTAGGCTCATCGAGAATTAAAAGCTCCGCCTTGTGCGAAAGTGCAACTGCAAGCTGAAGCTTCACCTTCATTCCCTCCGAAAGCTCAACAACCCTTTTATTTTCGTCTAAATTGAAAAGCGTTAAATATTTTCTGTATTCTTCCTCCTGCCAGTTATCGTAAAAGGTTTTTGTAACGCTTACAATATCCTTTATTCTTTTTCGGCTGTAATAGGAGGATGACCCTGCGGTGTATCCGATTCTCTTTTTTATATCGTTTTCATTTTCTGTAAACGGCTCGCCGAAATAGTATATTTCTCCGCCGTCCCTGTGAATTAAATTAAGCACGGACTTGATTGTTGTGGTTTTTCCTGCACCGTTTCTTCCTATAAAACCCGCAATTTCGCCCTTTTCAATATTAAATGAGACGTTATCAAGCTTAAAGGCTTCATAGCTTTTTGTAAGATTTTTTACGCTTAAAACAGTATTCATATTCTCACCCTAACAGTTCAATTAAGCTTTTTTCTTTAATAAGTGCAATTCCCTGCGCCTCGTCGCCTAAAACCAGCAAATTGTCACCCTGCTTTATATCAAAAATATCACGTGCCTTTTTGGGAATAACTATTTGTCCCTTATCCCCAATGGTTACTATACCGAAAATATGCTTTCCCTTTGGGGGAATTGGAAAGCCGTTTTTCTCCTCGCTGTAATTAACCAAATCGTCAATGGAAACATTAAAGCATTTCGCTATCAAAATACAGCTTTCCAAATCGGGTACGGAGTCGCCCTTTTCCCATTTTGATATAGATTGTCTTGTAACGCCTATTTTTTCGGCAAATTCCTCCTGTGACATCCTGTTGATTTTTCTCAGTGACGCAATGTTTTCGCCAATCATATATTTCATTCCTTTCAGATTTTTCAAACAAATGTTATTGCTCCTTTACATCAATTATATCAGTTGAGTCTTCACTGTCAACCAATCGGCATTAACAAAAGGTGTTAATTTCGGTTGCGATAAATGCTTAATAAGATACTGAAAGCATCAAAATATTAATGCTACTGAACAGAAATCGCAAGTATGGTCATAAAATGCGATATGGACTTTATTTTGCAAATAAGTATAATTAAAACAGAAGCTTCTAAAACATATGGAAGGAACTATTATATGAATACTATATTTTCAAACAATTTAAAAAAGTTTAGACTGCAAAAAAATTATACGCAAGAGCAGGTTGCGGATATTTTGGGAGTAAGCACACATACGGTTTCCCGCTGGGAATGTAATACAACATTGCCCGATGTAACTATTCTTCCGGAAATTGCCAAGCTTTACTGCGTCTCAATTGATGATTTGTTTAAAGAATCCTCCGTTGCGTATGAAAACTATGCTCAAAGATTAACTTCAATTTTTGAATCAACACGCTCACCTGATGATTTTATTCGTGCAGATTTGGAATTTAAAAAGCTTTTAAAAAGTGATAAATTATCAATGTGTGATATGTGGAACTATGGCTTAATTCATCAGTTTATGGCAAACTATTGCATCGAAAAAGCATTCTTTTGGTATGATAAAGTATTAGAGCAAGGAAAAGCAACAGATGAATACGCTTATTGGAAAACACGTGTTCAAAAAATGAAGCTTTGCTCACAACTCGGCAAGGACGAGGAAAACATTATACAGCAGCGAGACAATATTGAAAAACATTCTTCAGATGTAAACGAATGGTGCCTGATGCTTGCAGCTTATATTTTTGCTAATCGGTATGAAGAAGCATACAAGGAATTTAAGTACGCAATTTCCATTTTTCCTAACGAATGGGAGCTGTATATTCACGGCGGTGACATTTGTAAAAAGCTGAAAAAATATGATGAAGCCTTTGAACATTGGGATAAGGCAGAAGAACTCGGAACAACATTTATGGACGGAAAGTATTCAAAGGCATTTTGCTACCAAGAATTAGAACAATATGAAAATGCTTATAATGTTTGGTGCGAAATAGCCGAAGAATTAAAATTGAAGGGATATGATATAGAAGCAGAAATGCCTAAAAAGCAAGCAGAGCTATGTTTAGAAAAACTAAGACACTGAATTTGGTATATTGAAAAAGCAAAAGCAAGCCGTAAAAAGCTTGCTTTTTGTGTAACATCAGTTTTTGTATTTCTTATTATTGTGAGGGTTCAAGTCTTAAATAAAACAATAACAGCCACCTAAAAGGTAGCTGTTATTTTTGGTGCGGAAGAAGGGACTTGAACCCTCATGAACTTGCATTCACTAGAACCTGAATCTAGCGCGTCTGCCATTCCGCCACTTCCGCATATTAAATTTTCGGACGCGCTGCGCGGTACCCTTGCGGTGCCCAAAATTTGTTCTTTGCTTCGCTCTGCAAATTTTGACCGCTGCGCCTTTTCAGCCGTCGCTTCATCTGCTACAGGCAGCGCTTGGCTGAAAACTGCCATTCCGCCACTCCTGCGTATTCAATTTTCGTCCTCTAATTTTTACACGGCGAGGACTTCCGAGGCGGAGCCTACTTTCAGTTAAAAACTTACTTTTCTGCTTAATCCGCATTTAATAACAGCGAATTATACGATAAATATCACTGCCTTCCTATATTAACACATCGGTCATCAATAGTCAACTAAAAAAATGTTGCAAAGGCTAACAGATTATAATAAAATAATAATCAATAAAACTTTAAGGACGGCACACTTATGAAAAACATCAGCTTGCATCCCAATCCGATTTTTGAACGCGATAATTGGCAAAGCTTAAACGGTGAATGGGATTTCGGCTTTAACAAGAAGGCAGATAAAAATTACAGGTTTTTGAGCGAACGGGAGGCTGTGGATTTTTACAAAAAATCCATATGCACGCATAAGATAGCTGTTCCGTTCTGTATTGAAAGCTCTCTTTCGGGAATAGGATACACCGACTTTTTAAACCGTGTTTGGTATAAAAGGCGAGTTAATATAACAGCCGAGGGCAAGAGAGTGTTTTTGCATATCGGTGCCTGCGATTACAAAGCAACCGTAATAGTTAACGGCAATTTTGCGGGAAGCCACAAGGGCGGATATACGCCCATTTGCTTTGATATAACCGAATATGTCACCGACGGAGAGAATGAGCTTTTTATACTGTGCGAGGATAACACAAGGGACAGCCTTATTCCCGGCGGAAAGCAGAGCGACAGAAGAAAATCCTATGCCTGCTCATATACAAGAACAACGGGCATCTGGCAGAGCGTTTATCTTGAATATGTGCCTGAAAGCTATCTAAAGCATTTTAAGCTTACGCCGTCATTAAAGCACGAAAATATAACCATCGAGCTTGATTTGTGCGGAAATGCAGAGCTTGAAATCAATGCATACCTCGACGGCAAAAATGTAGGCTCAAGCACTGTGACAGACGCATCAGGATATGTTATTGTACAAATTCCCATAAGCGATATAAGGGCTTGGGAGCTTGGCAATGCTACGCTTTATGATTTGGAAATAAAATTCGGCGATGATACGGTGAAAAGCTATTTCGGTTTAAGAGATATCGCGCTGAAGGATTACAAATTTATATTAAACGGAAAAAGTGTATTTCAAAGAACCGTGCTTGATCAGGGCTTTTACAGAAAAGGAATTTACACTGCCGAAAATGATGATGAGCTAAGACAGGATATTGAGCTTTCCATAGCTCTCGGCTTTAACGGCGCAAGGCTTCATCAAAAGGTATTTGACCCCCGATTTCTGTATTTCTGCGACCTTATGGGATATATGGTATGGGGAGAGTATGCAAACTGGGGACTGGATTATTCCAATCCCAAGGCAGTTGATATTTTCCTAAAGGAATGGGGAGAAGCCTTGGAGCGTGATTATAACCACCCTGCCATTATAGGCTGGTGTCCGTTTAATGAAACCTGGGATTACAGGCGCAGAAGGCAGTATGACCCGTTGCTTCAAACGGTTTACGAATACACAAAAAAATATGACCGAACGAGGCCCTGCATCGACACAAGCGGAAATTTTCACGTTGTAACCGACATATACGATGTGCACGATTACCGCGGAGAATACGATGAATTTCGCAAAAGCTATGAAAGGCTTGTTACGCACGGTGAGCTTTACGAGCATGTTTTGCAGGATAATCCGGGACGGCAAAAATATAAGGGTGAGCCTGTTTTCATCAGCGAATACGGTGGAATAAAATGGGAAGCAGATAAGCAATACAAATCCTGGGGCTACGGTGACGATGTTAAAACAGAGGACGAGCTGCTTGAACGATACAAGGGATTAACCGAAGCAATTTTGGATAATGAGCGTATGCTCGGCTTTTGCTACACACAGCTTTATGATGTGGAGCAGGAGCAAAACGGATTATACACATATGACAGAAAAAAGAAATTCAGCCAAAAAATATATGATGAAATAAGAAAAATAAATACACAAAAGGCCGCCATAGAATAATGGCGGCATAAAGTTATTTATGATATTTTGAATTGTTTAAAATAGAAAAGGCTCTGTATATTTGCTCGAGCAAAACAACACGCATAAGCTGATGAGGAAGAGTTAGCTTACCGAAGGACAGCCTTAGTCTGCCCTGCGCCTTAACCTCATCGGACAAACCGAAGGAGCCGCCGATAATAAAGGTTATTTCGCTGACGCCGTTTACGCTGACGGCGTCTATTTTTTTGGCAAAATCCTCACTGCTCATCTGCTCGCCCTCGATACACATAGGAACAACATATGAGCCCTTGGGGATTTTGGCGATAATTCGCTTGCCCTCTTTTTCCTTAACCTGCTCAATTTCAAGCTCGCAGGGATTATCCGAGCATCGCTCCTCGGAGATTTCCATAATATTAACCTTTGAATAGGCAGAAAGCCTCTTTGAATATTCCGCAACAGCGTCCCTGAGATATTTTTCCTTAAGCTTTCCGACTGCAATAATATTAATTTTTATCATAAAACAATAGCTCTTTCATAATTTTCTACGGGAGATACGCTCAGCCTAAAATCTACATTTTCCTTTAAGCCTGCTTCGGTCAAGGCGCAAAGCGTTGTTTGGCGTGCAATGTCTGGCGTGTTATTATCCTGGCTCAAATGCGCCAAAACAAATCTTGTTGTTCCGCTTTTTGCGAGCTCTGATGCAAACTCTCCACAGGCAAAATTTGACAAATGCCCCTTATTTGAGAGTATTCTCTGCTTTAAGGAATAGCTGTAAAATCCGTTTTGAAGCATAGTGACCTCGTGGTTTGACTCCAAAAAGACCAAATCCGACGATGGCATAATTTTTTTTGCCTGCTCGGTTACATAGCCTGTATCGGTACAAACGGAAATTGATTTGCCGTCCTTTAGGTTAAAGCGATAGCCGACACAGCTGACACTGTCGTGGCTTAACGAAAACGGCTTAATTTCGTTTCCTTTAATTTCCATATTTTCGCTGATTGCAACGGCATTAATCTTATCGTTTAAATCTCCGCTTGCCCTTAAATATGACAGCACCCTTTCGTCGGCAAATACGGGAATACTATATCTTGAAGCAAACACACGAAGCCCTTTAATATGGTCGCCGTGCTCGTGCGTAATAAAAATACCGTCAAGCTCCGCAGGTTCAACGCTGATTTGCCTGAGCGCATTTTCGAGCCTTTTTGCACTAACACCGGCATCAATCAAAAACCTTCCCTCTCCGCTTGATATGTATATGGAATTGCCCTTGCTTGACGAAAACAACTGACACGCTTTTGACATTATATTCTCCTTAAATCCTATAACAAAAGGAGTGGTACGGCATTCCATTCCACTCCCTGCTGAATTTTATCCTGCAGTCTGTACTGCCTGCTCGTCCTTAATTTCAACGCGCTTAATATCTGCACCAAGGCAGGAAAGCTTTTCAACAATGCTTTCGTATCCACGGTCAACATAAATTGTATTTTCTACAACAGTTGTGCCCTCGGCAACCATACCTGCTATAATCATAGCGGCACCTGCACGAAGGTCGGTGGCCTTAACATTTACGCCCGTAAGCTGTCTTACGCCCTCGATAACGGCAATTTTGCCGTCAACCTGAATATTGGCTCCCATTCTCAGAAGCTGGCCCACATATTGAAAACGGTTGTCCCAAACGCTCTCAGAAAGAATGCTTGTACCGTTTGCGATAGACAGAAGAACAGCCATCTGGGGTTGCATATCGGTTGGAAAGCCGGGATGAGGCATAGTTTTAACATTGCACTTATTAAGCTCTTTAAATCTTGTAACACGAACGGCATCGTCATATTCGATGACCTCTGCGCCTGCTTCCTCAAGCTTTGCGCTTATAGATTCGAGATGCTTGGGGATAACATTTTTAACAAGCACATCACCGCCGCAGGCAGCGGCAGCCACCATATAGGTTCCTGCTTCAATCTGGTCGGGAATAATTGAATATGTGCAGCCGTGCATCTTTTCTACGCCGCGAATTTTGATAACATCCGTACCTGCGCCGCGCACATCTGCGCCCATTGAGTTGAGAAAGTTTGCAAGGTCAACAATATGGGGCTCCTTAGCGGCATTTTCGATAACCGTCAGTCCCCTTGCTTTTACAGCCGCAAGCATTATATTTATGGTTGCGCCCACGGAAACAACATCCATATATATTGATGTACCTACAAGCTTTTCAGCCCTTGCGCTTACCATACCATCTACTATGTCAACCTTTGAGCCGAGCATCTCAAAGCCCTTTATGTGCTGGTCGATAGGTCTTACGCCGAAATTACAGCCTCCCGGCATAGCAACCTCTGCCTTTGAAAATCTGCCGAGCATGGCGCCTATGAGATAGTAGCTTGCTCTGAAGTGAGAAGCCAATTCGTACGGCACCTGTTGATATTTTATATTAGATGTGTCAATTTCCAATGTGTTTTTATTAATCAGCTTAACTCCTGCGCCGAGACTGTTTAAAATTTCTATAATTAAATGAACATCGCTTATTTGCGGAATATTTTCTATTCTTACCGTATCATCGGCAAGAATTGCCGCAGGAATAATAGCAACAGCGGCATTCTTTGCACCGCTTATATTAACCTCGCCGAACAGCTCGTGTCCGCCGTTGATAACAAAATTATCCAAGCTTTTCCCTCCTATACAAAGGTTTATATAAATAGTATTAAGGTAAAAATCTAAATTATGTGGCATTACACCATTTCGTATTATATCAAATAACAGCAGTAAAGGAAATAAATACTCGTGCTTTTTATCCAAACTGTAATTATTTAAAACAACAAAATATATTGCGCAAATCTAAAATTTACACAATATATTGTGTTTCGACATTTATCAATGAAATTTTGCCCATATATTGTTGTAATAACAAGTGACAAAATTGTAACATTTCATTACAAAAATGTCAATACTATTATGCACATAAAATAAATTAAAACAAATGAACTAATTTTTCTTTTTTTAATTAAATTGATTTATTTTAAAGTATGTGATATAGTATGCATTGAAGAAGTGATTTGTGGGCTCACTACAGCTTTATAAATCAGAGATGAAAGGCTATTGAAAAATGAAAATAGGAAATGTAAAATTTAAACATATAGCTTTTCTCGCCCCTATGGCAGGCATTGCCGACAGGGCGTTTCGTGAGCTTTGCGTACAATACGGAGCCGCATATACCGTAACGGAAATGGTATCGGCAAAGGGCTTCACAATGGGCGACAGAAAAAGCGCCGCTTTGCTGACCTTGGGTGATGAGCATCCCTGCGCGGCACAGATTTTCGGCGACGACCCGGAAATTATGGCACAAGCGGCTGTTAAGGCTTTGGATTTCAAGCCGGATATCATCGACATAAATATGGGCTGTCCTGCTCCTAAAATTGCGTCAAACGGCGGCGGTGCAAGCCTTATGAAGCACCCCGACTTAGCATTTGAGATTGCAAGGTCTGTTGCAAACGCCGTTGATATTCCCGTGACGGTTAAAATCCGTAAGGGCTGGGACGACGACAGCGTTAACGCAGTGCATATGGCGGAGCTTATGGAAAAGGCAGGCGTCAGTGCCATAGCAATTCACGGCAGAACCCGTCAGCAAATGTACAGCGGCAAAGTGGATTATGACATAATAAGAGATGTTAAAAAGGCCGTATCCATGCCCGTTATAGGAAACGGTGACATAGTTGACGAGCAGACGGCGGCAATTATGCTTGAAAAAACCAATTGCGACGCATTGATGATAGGCAGGGGCGCATTGGGCAACCCGTGGATTTTTTCAAAGATTAACGCTTATCTCGACGAATGCAGGGTTATCCCCGACCCGACATTGATACAAAAAATGAACACAATGCTGAAGCATATAGAAAAAACCATAGAATACAAGGGCGAATACACTGCTATGCGCGAGGCAAGGCATCACGCGGCATACTACACAAAGGGTATGCGAGGCGGTGCAAGGCTTAGGGCAGAGATTGGCAAATACGAGCATTTTGAACAGCTTCAGGAGCTGGCATACAGAATAGTAAAGGAAAATGAATATGATTCTTAAAAACTGTACCTTTTTTAATGAGGTTTTTGAAAAGGAAATAGCCGATATCAAAATCGAAAACGGAAAAATTGAAGAAATAGGATTTTTTAACGAGGACGGACGGGATATGTCGAATTGTGTCATTCTTCCAGGCTTTGTGGATTTACACATACACGGAGCAGGAGGCGGCGACTCAAGCGACGGCACAAACGAAGCGCTTGACAAAATTTGCAAAACGCTTGCAAAGGAGGGCGTTACCTCCTTCTGCCCTACCACGATGACTCTGCCTGTTGACAGGCTGTGCGAAATAGCCGAGGTTATCAAAAGCCACAAATCTGAGGGCTCAAGAATTGTCGGCATAAATCTTGAGGGACCGTTTATTGCGTCAAGCAAGAAGGGTGCACAAAACGGCGATTACATACAGGCGGGAAATATTGACGATTTTCAAAGAATATTTGATGCGTCAAACGGCACGGTTAAGCTTATAACCATTGCGCCCGAGGCATTTGACAGTGAGAACTTTATAAAGGAAGTCAGTAAAAAATGCGTTGTATCCATAGGTCACACCTGTGCTGATGCAAAGCAGGCTCAAAAAGCGATTGAACTCGGTGCAAGACATATCACGCACCTATACAACGCTATGACGCCTATGACTCACCGAGAGGCAGGCGTTGCAGGCACGGCGCTCGACAATGATGTTACCTGCGAAATAATCTGTGACGGCGAGCATGTATGTCCTGCAGTATTGCGCAATACCTTTAAAATTTTGGGCGAGGACAGAGCCGTTGTAATCAGCGACTCTATGCGTGGTGCAGGCCTTGGCAACGGCGAATTTGAGCTTGGCGGTCAAATGACCTATGTTAAGGACGGTTATAGGGTAGCTAAGCTTGAGGACGGCACGATTGCCGCGTCTATAACAAATCTGTTTGTCGAATTTAAAAATCTTTTGGAATTCGGTATTGATTTTAAAACGGCGCTGAAATCCTGCACGATTAACCCTGCACGAGTTATAGGAGAGGATGACAAAATCGGTTCAATAGCCGTTGGTAAGCTTGCCGATTTTATAGTTGCAGACGAAAATTTGAACATCAAAGAGGTTTATATAAATGGAGCACTCGCTTAATATAGCTTTGATAGAGCCCGAAATTCCGCAAAACACGGGAAACATTGCAAGAACCTGTGCCGCAACGGGCGCAAGGCTTCATCTTGTTGGCCCTATGGGATTTCACATTACCGACAAGCAGGTAAAAAGAGCAGGTCTTGATTACTGGGACAAGCTTGATATTTCATACTACGACTCAACTGAAGAATTTTTCGAGAAAAACAGGGACGGCAAATTCTACTATTTTACCACTAAGGCAGAGCAGGCACATTCGGATGTGGAATATCCAAACCACTGCTACCTTGTTTTCGGCAAGGAAACAAAGGGACTTCCCGAGGAACTTTTAAAGGAAAATCACGACACCTGCGTGCGTATGCCGATGAGAGGAATAATAAGAAGCCTTAACCTTTCAAACGCCGTTGCAATAGGCACCTACGAGGTTTTGCGCCAATGGGGATATCCCGAATTATCACAAAAGGGACAGCTTCATAATTTGAAATGGTAATAACCGAATATATTAAAAGCGAAAGCATCTTGAATTAAACCTCAAGACGCTTTCGCTTTTTTACATATTTAATTCAATGCTTGTACAATTGCTTATCTAAACATATTGCTGAATACGCTTTTTGAATTATGCGCCGATTTCCAAGCCTGCGTAAATTCCGTAGTGGTCGGAAACATAGCCGTTATTGATATCACCTAAAACTAAATAATCCGACGCTCTTTGGTTTGTAAAAATGAAGTCGATGGGCATATCTCCTGTTTGGCGGTAGCCCCATTCCTGATAGGTTGCGCAATTATCATTATTAACATTAGCGTCGGTCAGCCTCGATTTGATAAGCTTAACGGCTTCGTCCTCGGCGGTTTCGTTGAAATCGCCTGTAAGGATGATTATTATATCCTTATATTCAGTCTCAATCTTTTCTATTTCCTTAAGTATAACATCGGCACCGAACACTCTTGCCTGCTCGCTTGCGTTATCAAGATGCGTGTTCATAAAGGCAAACATATTTCCGTTTTTGTCCTTTAATATTGCATAGGAGCATACGCGGTTACAGCCTGCCTCGGCTTGTTTGCCGTTGTTATCGACATATGTATATTTGCTTGCGACATCGGGAGTATCGGACAGCCAAATTGTGTTTGTTATTTCCGCATCATACTTATCCTTTAGCCAGAAAATCGAATTCATTTCGCTGTTTTTTTCTTCGCTGTCGCCTCCGCGCTTAACGCCGTAGCCCTCGTATTCGGGCAAATCTGTCTTAAGCTGTTCCATCCAATAGCTGTTCATCTCCTGTGTGCCGATAAAATCGGGCATAAAGGCATTCATATAATTTGAAAAGCGCCTGCATCTTACCATACTGTCGGTATCCTCCAAGCCTGTGCCGAATGCGCTTGCAACATTAAATGAAACAACCTTTACATCACTGTCTTTTATCGCAGGACAAATTGTGGCTTCGCCCTTATTTGCATACGGGATTAACAGCAGGCAGGGAATAAGCGCAATTACGAGGGCGCCTGTAATAAATCTCTTTTTGTTTCCCTTGCAGCCGATAACACAATGAAGGACAAGCTTGGCTATGTATATGGCAAGGGTTACAAACAAGCCTTCCCTTGCATATCCGCCAAAGGCGGCGGTTGCCAAAAACGACATAACGCATAAAACAACAAAATTTACGCCGAAGACGCACAGATTTCGCACAAAGCCGTTCTTAGTTGCAGAAAACAGAGAGCATATAATTTCAACAAGGCTGAGCACAATAACAAGCACCATAGACAAAACAGCAAACAGATAGGACTTATCGCTTGCAATAGCGCCCAAATCGAAGCCGTGGTTGATTATGCTCATAACAAGGGTGATGAGCGAAACATTTTTGTGACCTGCCCAAAACATAGGCAGACACATAGATGCAAGCGGTGTGAAAAACAGAACTAATCTTATTATATGCCAAGGTGTTTTTACGGAGGAGTCCTTAAGCATATTTGTAAATCGATTAACGGCGTCAACCTCGGCCTGTGCCCTTTCGGCATCTGCCTCAAGCTGTTCGTCAAGCTTGTAATAAAGCATATTAACGCCGCATTTAGGGCAAGCCTGCTTTAGATAGGTAGGCTTTATTTTTTCGCCGCATTTGGGACATTTACTACTCATTTTCCACACCTCCGTTTGAAACCTCTTTTGAAAGCGCTTCACGCCTTTCCTTCATATCGCTTCTTATTTTTTCAAGCTTTGCTCCCGTAAGGTCATAGAAAAGATATGGAATAAGAGAGAGCAAGCCTAAAATATGCGGAACAAGGGTAAACAGCGCCCATATATACAAATCGGTTTTGTCGCCCTTAACGGCAATCTTTTCGCCCTGTGCATTTTCTTTAAAGCTCAAGCCGATAATGGGCAGTAGGGCTGTACCGAGGGAAAGCGAAACAGAACCGGTCAATTTTCCGACAAAGGTTAAAACGGAGAAGCTGACGCCCTCGTTACGCTCGCCTGTTTTCCATTCCATATAATCAACAGTATCGCCTATCATTTCCGTAGGGATAACCATATTTACCGTATTAAAGAAGCTAAAGATGAAGTTTTGCACCATAAGCAAAATGGATATGGCAAGAACACTTGAATTATAAAATTTCAAGCCGATTACAAACACAAGAGTACCTACGATTAAGCGGCATAGAATATTCATAATAACAATTTGTCTGTTGTCAAATCTTTTCTTAAGCTTTGGAATTAAAAGATATGTTAAAAAGCCGAAAATCGTACCGGGCAGAGAAATCCACAAAACAGCAGAGTTCAAATTTAAAACCGTGTCAAAATAGTAGGTTTGGAACACGCCTGCAAGACCTGTCAGCGCACCGATAACATTGCCTATGATAATAAGCATGAGCGGTTTATTTTTTAACATAACCTTAAAGCCCTCCAATACGGACGGCTCTTTTATGCTTTGAACAACTCTCTCCTTTGTTTTTCTGCCTGCAAGAGAGAATACAAAAACAAGCATAAAGGCGGCAATAACGGCAAGAATCAGGAAATCCTGACTCAATGTAAGCCCCCATACTCCGTTGTTTGACAAATCCATCATAACAACAAGAGAGGTTGTTGAAAGACCGCCTAAAATGGAGGAAATGAATCTCGCTGTGGAAATAGCACGGGTTCTGTCACTCGGTGACGGAGAAATCGCCGTACTCATACCCCAAAACGGAACATCACCTATCGTATAGAAAAACTCCCATATAAAATAGGATATGTACATATAAACTATCTTTACGGTTGTTGATTTTGCATCTGCAAGGATTTCCGGACCTGCAAACAGCATTATCGTTGCTATTGCAAGCGGAATAGGCACAAACAGGAGATACGGACGAAGCTTTCCGTAGCGTGTTCTTGTTCTGTCGATAATGCCTCCCATAATCGGGTCATTTATCGTGTCCCAAATGCCAAGCACTAAAATCATCGTTGCAACTGCAGGAGCAGGGATTTCGAAAACCTTTGTGAAAAACAGCGACAAATAGCCGCCTGCAACAAGGTTGTATCCAAAGCATTGTCCGGCATTTGCAAATCCGTAGGCTAAATTTTCCTTAACGCCTACATATCTTACATCCTTTTCGCTCATAAAACACCTCAGCTAACAATATTTTTTGGAGTTTTGCCGTTTGATACAAGTACAATATTTTCATAGATGCCGCGATACAGCTTTTTAACGGTTAGGCTTGTTATACCTGCGATATGAGGAGTTAACACAAGCCTGTCGCTTATTCGCTCATCAAGGAGAATATTGTCCCTTTCCACAGGCTCGGGATAAATGACATCAAGCCCTGCACCTGCGATTTTATCATTTAACAACGCGTCAAAAAGAGCCTCGTTATCCACCAAATCTCCTCTTGCCGTATTAATTAGATACGCATCCCTTCTCATTTTAGAAAGAAATTCACTATTAACGATATTTCTCGTGTGCTCGTTAACAGCCAAATGAAGCGACACAAAATCGGCGCATTTGAGCATATCATCAAGCTCCATATATTCCACGCCGTACTTCTTTTCCAATTCGGTATATCTTGTACGGTTAGAATATACAACTCTCGTGCCGAAGGCTGATAAAAGCCTTGCCGTTTCTCTTGCTATATCACCGAAGCCCAAAAGCCCCACGGTACATTCCGACATTTCTCTAATCTTACCGAAGGCATTTTTCTTCATCTGCATCTGCCTGCCCTCGTACATAGCGTTATAGCCCCTTGTATAATTCTTCAGGCAAGCCATAATAAGAAAAACGCTGACCTCGGCAACAGCCGTATCGTTTATGCCCTTATTGTTGCACACGATAACATTGTTTTTTCTTGCGCTTTCAACATCAATTCCCTGATAGCCTACGCCCTCGGAATGAATGAGCTTTAAATCGGGGAGTGACGAGATAAGCCCGTCGTCAATTTTGGCCATTGCGTCCGCAACGATAGCCTCGCAATCAGGCGCCTGACCTATTATCGTATCGTTGCTGTCCGACATAGTGAAAAATTTTACATCGTAATCCTTTAGCTCCGGTATATTTGCATATGCCTTTTCGGGAGTTGTGACATTGGAAATAAATATGATTTTATTCATCTTTGTCCTGCTTCTTTCCAAATAATTTATATCCCTTTCCCTGTTTTTTAAGAACATATCTTGTATAGAAAAGATATCCTGCCACGGAGCTGATAAGGAACACGGCAACTACTACCGCAAGCAAAATGAAGATATCCTTTTTGGTGTTCTTTTTTTCAGCTCTCATACCCTCGGGAAGTATATAAAGCGCCTTGCCCGTATTGTCGCCGTAGGCTATTCTTATTACGCCTGCCGAATAAGGCTCGCAAGCATATTCAAACGAATTGCCCTCACATTCTATCGACTGCATTGCAGGCATAACGGCTTGCTTATCAGCCGAATTCACCGAGCTCTTATCTCCGCTTATGCTCAGCTCGGACACATAATTAACATCGTCAAAGCCGCTTAAGCTTACCGTTATTTTTTGCTTTGACGAGCCTGCATTAACAAGCTTAACATATACGGTTTGGCTGTCCGTGTCAACGGTTACGCTTTGATACAGATTTTCGCCATCTAATCCGTTGAACGAAGCGTTTACATATTCCTTGCCGTAATTATTGGCAAAAATCAGACGGCAATAATAGCTTGGGGTAAGCACCAAATCATTACTGTTGAACCAAATTAGGCTGTTTTCGTTTCTGCTTAAGCCTGACTTTGAAAGGGTTTTGGAATAAGCGCTCATACCTACAATATCGCTGTTTCGCTCAAGTCCTGTTGAAAAAACGGCTTCCTCTATGGCAGAGAAAAGGCTGTTTTGCTTTGAAGAAAGGGCATTAAAGCCGCCTACGATAACCTCTGCGCCTGCTCTGTCGTAGCTGTCATACTTATTGCTGTTTTCAAGAAGCATTCCTTCCTCGGTTGAATAATGCTCATCCAAAAGAACATCAACGCCTTCGCTGTTAACATTACTCCAGGCACGGTCAAGAATTTCGCCGTTAAAATTGCTTCCCGAGGAGGCAATAACCTTAATGTCGGGATATTTTTTATTAATGATTTTTTGCAAAGCCTTAAGGTTTCTGAAATATACCTCGCCCCAATTTTCATTTCCCAAAGCGATATATTTCATATTAAACGGCTCCTGATGACCGTTGGCGCTTCGAAGCGAGCCCCAATAGGATGCAACAGCGTCACCGTTTGCATATTCTATCAAATCCAAAACATCCTGCGCATAGTTTGAAAATTCATCCGTATCGGGCTCAAGCGCAACGGAATTGATATACCTTTCCCAATCATCCGCCGACTTAATTCCGAGCGAGTCGATATATTTTGCTCTTTCCTCGAGTGCGGATTTATCGTTTAGGCTGAAGCCCTTTTCGTTTACAAGATAGGTATAATACTGCTCGTCCGTCATATATAATTTGTCGTACGCCTCAGCCATAAGCTCATATTTTTCACCCTGAGCAGACATACCTGCGCTGACAACGGGAATTGCCTTTGCCGACAGCTCCTCACAAAGTTGAAAATACTCGTGATATCCGATAGCGGCGGTATCGAGAGAGCATATCCTTTTGTCCGTATGCGCGCCGTCGGTTTGCTTTCTTTCCTCAAGCGGACCGATAGTGCTTTTCCAGGAATATATGCCGTCTTCGCCCACATTGCCGAAGCGTATAAAGGCAGGCTTTAGGCTGCTGACGGCTGTAACCGCATCGGAGCGCAGGGTTGAATACTTCCATTGCTCCCTGCCGTAGCCGTAGCTGCTTTGAGGACAAAGAGAAACATAGTCCATATAAAGCGTTCCCTTGCCCTTAAACACAATAACAAGTCCTCCGTTTTCGGTTGCAACCGATTTAAGTCTTGTCGAGAATTTCTTCCATACGGTGTTTGAAAGATTGTTTATGGATAGCTGAACAACATTTGAGCTGTTGAATTTTGAATCGAGATATACGCTGATGGTTCCCTCAAAATCAACATTTTTTAAGAAGCACGAAAAATTATAGCTTTCGCCCTTTTTGAAGCCCATATCGGCGTTTGAAGCCAAAGCCTCGTCATATTTGCCGTTGTCCTTATACTGCCTTGTGTAGCCGAGATTTTTTGCATATCCCTGTCCGTCAACCGTAATTTTTGCATAATAAGGATTATTTATGTTCATTGAATCCGAGCTTTGAGTGCTTGCCGCAAGGTCGGAAAAAATCCAGTATATCTCTCTGTTTTCGCTGTATTCAAACGAATTATTGCAAACTAATTCCGAACAAATTCCGCCGTCAGCACGAAATGACTCATTTGCAAAATTAACACCATACAGCATTTGAGAAGCAGGATGGGATATATTGTCCTTTTTAATATCTAAAGTAATGTCCGAGCCCGCATAAGCCGTAAGCGTTACGCTGAGTGCCGTGAAAAGCGCAAGACAAAATGCAATAAATTTTTTCATATAAAACCACCGAAAATAAATTATATAATCATTATAACATATAATATACCTTAATAAAAGAAAAAAAGCCGGATAAACCGACTTTTTCTTTCATTTTTTATTTCACATACACCTTTATTGTATTTGACCACGCAGAATACTGTTTTACTCCGTCGCGCACCTTATATGCTCTAACCTTAACATAATAATATCGCTTATTCTTTGTTGTTTTAATGGTTACAGAGCTGTTTTTGCTTGATATTGTTTTGCTTAAATAATCGCTGTTTAGGTTCGATGCGGTGCTCCATCTATATTGATAGCCGGACACTCCGTCAACCTTAGACCAAGTGGCCTTTATCCTGTGAGAGCCGGTACAGGTCACAGTCTTCAGCTTTGGCGCGGACGGCTTTGTATAGGCAACACATTTTTCGCTTAAGGCGCCTAAAACAGTCTTGCCCTCCTTGCTGATTTTATATGAGCGAACCTTAAAGACATTTCTGCTGTTGGGCTTGAGCTTGCTCACCTTGTAGCTTGTTGTGTCGGGAGCTTCAATGGTTTTGATTAGCTTATACTTGCCTTCCTCCCTGTCATACTTATAAATTTTGTATCCTGTGCAGTATTTTTCGTTTTTCCAGCTCAATGTAACGGTTTTATCGGTAGATTTAGCGGTAACGGCCTGCTTTTTGGGAATAGTTGTTCCGTAAATTGTATCGGAATACCTGCCCCTGTATCTTTCACCGTCGATTGTTTTATATCCTGCTATTCTGAATTTATAGTTTGAAGCGGAATTCAAATCGGGCACCGTGTAGGTTGTATCGGTTGTTGTGCCCGACTCAACCCAGCCGTTTTTCCTATATACCTCAACCGTATATCTTGTTGCCTTTTCGGCAGGCTCCCAGCTTAGAGTTGCCGTATTGGTTGTTGTGGATTTAACAATGCCGTCGGTAACCTTACTCGGAACAATTTTAAAGCTGACCGTTTTTGACGGCAGAGCCTCATAATCGTTAATTCCCACAACAGTAACGCTTGCTTTGCCTACATTGGTGTTGTTCTTATATGTGTACATATAGTCAACACCGGAAACAAGCGTTTCACCCTTAAAAGTAACGCTTGGCATAGGCTTTATGGACGCACCCGTATATGCCCTGTCGGTGATATCGTCAACCTCAAAGGATCTTTCCAGGCTTTCGCCCTGACTCAAATATATAAAATTGCAGTCGGTATAGGTTGATGAAATACCCTTAACCTTTCCGTTTGCAGTATATTGCCAATACTTAAAGTCGTTTTTATAATCCGTATTTGTTGTATAATGTGCAAGCCAAATTTCTGCATTTTCGTTTAAATCCGCTTCATTGAGATTATCATAGAAAAAGTACTCGCTTGCATAAACACAGGGGATATAGCCTGCGTCCTCCACAACAGACAGAAATGCGTTTGCATTTGCCGTCAATTTGGTTTTGTTTACGGTTTTATTTCTCCACGCGGCATCTAATCTTCCGTCCGAAACGCTTGCAAACTCATAGTCCATAACAACGGGCAGCTTGATATCGAAATCCTCTATAACCGATATCATCTTGTTTGCCTCTGCCTTTGCTTCGGCAGTTGTCAATGCCTGTGAATACCAATAAGCCCCCACATACAAGCCTGCGTCTATGGCATCGTTAATATATTGCTTATAATTCTTATCGTAGTTAAGAGAGTGCTTGCTTGCAGTATAGCCTGTATATCCTATTCGGATAAACACCGCCTCAACGCCGTCAGCCTTAACCTTTTTGAAATCTATATCGCCGTTGTGATGTGAAACATCAATACAGTTGATTTTTTGATATCCGTCAAATTTGGTTTGATGCGTATATGTTTTGCCTGTATATGGGCTGACCGAGGTTGATTTTGCATAAGCCGTAATGCTAAACTGAAAAATAACCGTAATTGCTAAAATAATTGATGTTATGCTTCTGATTTTTCTCATAAATAAACTGTCACTGATTCAAATACCAATAGTTTAAATCTACATTCTTTGAACCTATACCCTCCATTTTTCCTTTGTCCGAATACTGCCATATATCATACGGTCCGTCATAGGTTACGCTGTCGTTATAATCGGCAACCCAAATGAAGCAGTTTTCATTTAAGTCCTCCATAGCTAAGTGCGACTTATAGATATATGATGAGGCATATACACCCGTTTGGTATCCTGCCCTCTCAATTACCGAACAAAACGCATTTATAATTTCCGTATTTTCCTGCTTTGTCAGATTTGCCTCTAATAATCTGCCGTCGAGCTCGCCCTTTTTATTGTAGGCATATTCAAAGTCGATAAAAACAGGCAGGCTTACATCATATTTTTTAATCATTTTCAGCGCAAATTTTGCTTCCTGCTCCGCTTCCTTTGGTGTGACAGCCTGTGTGTAAAAATAGACTCCGACAGGTATCCCTGCCTTATTTGCGCCCTTTAGATTTTCCTTAGCCCGTGTATCCTCGATAATATTTCCCTTTTCATATCCCCTTGCGCCTACACGGATAATAGCGAAATCCGTGCTTTTGCTTATCTTTTTCCAGTCAATTTTTCCGTTATGGTGGGAAACATCAATACCGCATAAATATTCGGCGTCGATATTCTCAAAGGGGTTGTCCCTGTGTGACGCTCTGCCGACAGAGCTTACGGCAATGGCTGTAACGATAACCAAAAATACGGCTATCAACGGAATTAACATCCTCTTGTCGATATTAACTTTTTTGCTTTTCTTCTTTTTTGTCGCAGGCTTCCTGCGTTTTTTCTTTGTGTTAACTGACATAATTATCCCTTATATAGAATAATAACATAAATTAACCTTTTTTTCCACAGTATATTATTGGAATTTTAAAAATTTACAAAAAAAGAGGAGCCGTAAAACGACTCCTCGAAAAATCTCGGTTAAATTGAAACCTCGTGAGCTACATTATAGAGGTCTAAATCAATAGATTTTGTCATATTGAGTGCTTCAAATATGTCGAAGTCAATAACCTCTTCCTTTTGGGCGGCAACAACACGGTTGCCGATATTGTTCATAAGAAGCTTAACGGCATAGTTGCCCATACGGGTTGCCATAACTCTGTCCTTTGCGGTAGGATAGCCGCCTCTCTGCGTGTGTCCGAGTACGGTTGCACGGGATTCCACACCGGTCTTTGCCTGTATTTCCTTTGCAAGCTCGGCTACATCAACACCGCAGCCCTCTGCAACGATAATAATAAAGTGCTTCTTATCCGTGCGCTGAGTTTTCTTCATACGCTCAATAACATGCTTTTGAATATCAAATTCCACCTCGGGAATAAGAATTGATGTGGCACCGCAGGCAATACCCGAATTAAGTGCAAGATAGCCTGCTCTTCTACCCATTACCTCAATAACGGAGCATCTGTCGTGCGACTCTGCAGTATCGCGAAGTCTGTCAACCATCTCCATAATAGTATTAAGGCAGGTATCATAGCCTATTGTATAATCACAGCAGGCGATATCGTTGTCGATTGTGCCCGGAATACCTACGCAGGGAATACCCCTTTCGCTAAGGTCACGCGCGCCTCTGAACGAGCCGTCACCGCCGATAACCACAATACCCTCAATGCCCCATTCCTGACAAGTTCTGATAGCCTTTCGCATACCCTCCTCGGTTGCAAATTCTACCGAACGCGCAGAATAAAGGATAGTACCGCCTCGGTTGATAATATCCGATACGGAACGCAAATCCATTTCAATAAAGTCGCCGTTGATAAGTCCGTTATAGCCGCGAATTACACCGTAAACCTTAACTCCGTTCTCACAGGCAGTTCTTACAACGGCACGAACTGCCGCGTTCATACCCGGTGCGTCACCGCCGCTTGTTAATACTGCGATAGTTTTCATAATATATTCCTCCATTTCATACTGGATATGTTAAAGCTTGAAAATAATGTATATATTTTACTTAAAAAACAGACAGTTGTCAAGTATCAAACAATAAGTGCAACATTCTCGTCGCCCAAAATGCGTTTCAGCTCTGCAACCATAGAATTATTAGGCTCAACAAAGGCTTCCTTAGGCTGAAGCCGATAGCTTTTCGTATCCTCAAAATAATAGTACAACGGAAAGGTGCCGTCAAATATTGAGGTTATGGTTTTTGTTTTTTCCATTCGTTCGTCATTTTCGGATTTGAATTTCAAAAACAAGCCCTTGCGTTTTTTTCTTTGAGCCGTTTTAGGCTCTGCATTGCTTTGAGGCTTGAAAACGGAGTTAACCAAAACCTTGGCGTCCTTTTCCTCCTCTACGGAAACAGTGCCGTTAATAGCAACAACGCTTCCCTCTTTGATAAGAGAAGAATATCTTGCAAATACATTAGGAAACAGTATTGCCTCTATTGTGCCGTACATATCCTCAAGCGTTATAAACGCCATATTCGCCTTATTTGCCCTTGTTTGCTTAACGGTTATATGGGTGATAATGCCGCAGATATTAACGGCTTCGCCGTCCTTTACGGCATCGGGCTCCCTGCCTGCCTCCAAAATGTTGAAGGTACGGCTGAAATGCGACCTTTCAATATAATCCTCAAACTTCTCCATAGGATGACCTGACAAATAAAGCCCTGTCATTTCCTTTTCCATACTGAGAAGCTCGGCACGGCTGAACTCCTCTACATCGGGAAGCTTAAAATCCTCGGCAAAATCATCGGATATATCAAAAAAGCCTACCTGTCCGTACATAGTGCGTCTGTGCTTTTCCTCTAAATTTGTTATCAGCACGGGAAGCGCCTGAAGCATTTGCTTTCGGTTTGCGCCGAAAGCATCCATAGCGCCGCAACGAATTAACGACTCCACGGCTCTGCGATTGAAATGTCCCTTCTGCATACGAGAACAAAAATCAGCCAAGTCCTTAAAATCGCCGTTTTTGCGTTCGGCAATTATTTCCTCAATAAAATCGCTTCCGAGATTTTTTATGCCGAGCATACCGTAATTTATAATTTTATCTCCGCTTGCCGTAAAGCCCTTCATTGATGTATTTATGTTAGGCGGAGCAAGACGGATGCCCAGACGCTTACACTCCGTAATATATTCGGCAACCTTGTTTGACCTGTCTAAAACGGAGGTGAGAAGCGCCGCCATAAAGTTTGCCGTATGATAGCGCTTAAGATATGCACATCTGTATGCAACAAGCGCATAGCAAGCGGCATGTGATTTATTGAAGGCATAGGAGGCGAAATCCGTCATTTTGTCAAAAATTCCGTTTGCAACCTCACGGCTGATGGAATTTTTTGCACAGCCGTCAATAAAGGTTTCTCTCTCCTGCTCCATAACATCGTGCTTTTTCTTGCTCATGGCTCGGCGCACGACATCTGCCCTGCCGTAGCTATATCCTGCAAGCGACCTGAAAATTTGCATAACCTGCTCCTGATAAACCATACAGCCGTATGTGTTTTTCAGTATCGGCTCGAGCATAGGTATTTCATATCTTATATCCTGCGGATTATTTGAATTATGTACAAAGGTATCAATTTGCGAAGCAGGTCCGGGACGGTAAAGCGAGGTTGCGGCTATCAAATCCTCAAGCGCAGTGGGCTTCAAATTCATCAGCATCTGCTTCATACCCGAGGATTCAAACTGAAATATACCCTCCGTCTGACCGTATGCAAAAAGCTTATATACCTCTTGGTCGTCAATTGAAATGTTTTCGATATCCACTCCGCTTGCCTTTGCCGCATCGTCGATAACGGTTAAGGTGCGAAGCCCGAGAAAGTCCATTTTAAGAAGTCCCAATTCCTCAAGCGTTGTCATAATGTATTGAGTTACAACCAAATTATCATTAGTTGCCAGGGGAACATATGAAGAAACGGGGTCGTGCGTAATAACAACACCTGCGGCATGCGTCGAGGTATTTCTCGGCATACCCTCAACCTTTCTTGCAATTTCAATAAGCCTGCTGACCTCACTGCTCTCCTCCATAGCCCTGCGAAGCTCCTTGCTTTTGCTTACTGCCTGGTCTATGGTTATGTGAAAGCTGTTGGGTACAAGCTTTGCAACGGCGTCAACCGTGGCATAGGGCATACCCAAAACCCTGCCGACATCTCTTATTGCCGCCCTTGTTTGAAGCGTACCGAAGGTTACAATCTGCGCCACATGGTCACTGCCGTATTTCTCGGTAACATAATCAATAACCTCCTGCCTTTTTTCATAGCAGAAATCGATATCAAAATCGGGCATTGATACACGCTCCGGATTTAAGAATCGCTCAAAAATCAAATCATATTTCATAGGGTCAAGGTCGGTAATGCCTATGCAATAAGCCGCAATAGAGCCTGCGCCCGAGCCTCGTCCGGGACCTACGGGAATATCCTTTGATTTTGCAAAGGCAACAAAATCCTGAACAATCAGGTAGTAATCGGTATAGCCCATATCGTTTACGGTTTTAAGCTCGTATTCCAATCGGTCAATATATTCCTGCGGGATATCCGAGCCGTAACGCGCCTTCATACCCTCATAGCATTTCATTTTGAAATACTCAAAATGGTCCATATTATCGGGCGTTTCAAAATACGGAAGCTTTGTATTGCCGAATTCAAAATCAAAATTGCACATATCGGCGATAGCCCGCGTATTATCTATTGCTTCGGGAGCGTATGAAAAGATGCTTCTCATCTCATCCTCGCTCTTTAGATAAAAATTATCGCTGTGGAATTCAAGCCCCGTATCCTCGCCTAAAACGTGGTTGGTGGCAATGCAGATAAGCACCTGCTGTATATTTGCGTCTTCCTTGTTGACATAATGGACATCATTTGTGGCAACCATCGGAATTCCTGTTTCGTCGCTTATTCTGCGTATGCCGTCAATAACGGTTTTTTGCTGTTCTATTCCGTGGTCCTGAAGCTCTAAAAAGTAGTTGCCGTCGCCGAAGACAGAGTTATACCAAAGTGCCTCTCTCTTTGCCGAGCTGTAATCCTTTTTAAGCAAAAGCTGTGGAATTTCTCCTGCAAGGCAGGCAGAAAGACAAACCAAGCCCTCACTGTATTTTTCTAGCAAATCCCTGTCAATTCTCGGTTTAAAATAAAATCCTTCCGTAAAGGAAAGGGAAACCATTTTTATCAGATTTTTGTATCCCGTTTCGTTTTTTACAAGCAGAACAAGATGACTATATTCCTTATCGGTTTTTTCCTTATCGTATCTGCTTCTCGGTGCAACATAAACCTCACAGCCGATAATAGGCTTTATGCCCTGCTTTTTGCACTCCTTGTAGAAATCGACTGCGCCGTACATATTGCCGTGGTCGGTAATGGCAAGCGAGGTCATTCCAAGCTCCTTTGCACGCGCCACAAGATTGCCGAGACGGCAGGCGCCGTCCAGCAGGCTGAACTGTGTGTGCAGGTGCAAATGAGTAAACATAAAAATCTCCTAAAGTGATTCTGCAATTTTTACAAGTCGGTTTAATCTGTGATTTACGCCGCTTCTGCTGATTGGCGGGTTAAACATTTGGGCAAGCTCCCCGAGCGATGAATCGGGATTTTCCAAACGGATTTGAGCCATTTGTCTGAGCGGCTCAGACAATGAATCAAGTCCTTTTTTCTTCTGTATTTTTAAAATTGCCGCAATTTGCGGAGAAGCCGCCGCTACGGTTTTTTCTATATTAGCCGTTTCGCAATTTGCCTTTCTGTTTGCCGTGTTGCGAATTTCCTTAACTATCTTAACATTCATTATGTCAAACATTGATTTGCTTGCGCCGATAAGATACAGGCAGTCCTCGATGGCTTCGCTGTCTTTAAAGTATATGATGTTATAGCCCTTTCTGTTAGTGAGCTTTGGATTAAGCTCAAGCTCCATAAGCGCAGTCATAAGACTTTTTGAAAGGTTCATATAAGGCACTGAAAATTCGAGATGATAATCCTTTTCGGGCGAGGAAATTGCTCCGCAGGACAAAAATGCGCCCTTGATAAATGCCTTTTGACATTCCTGACAGGTGAAATTTGAGAAGTTTATTTTCAAAGTTGTTTCCGTTCTGCTATGACCGAAAAAGGCCATAATTCTTGAGGTTGAAGCCTCTTTTCTTATAGCCACGGTGAAAATTTTTCCTTTAGGGGAGGTGGTTATTTTTGGCTGAATTCTGCAAAGCTCGTTTAAAAGGCTTACAAAAAGCTCAGCCGTTTCCCTGTTTTTTGACTGAAAAACAATTTCCCGATATGAAAAGCTTTTTGAAAAAAGAGCCATTCCGTAAAGAAGACTCTTTTTGCAGCAAGCATTTTCGTGTTCAATTTTAACTAATTCATTTTTTACCTGTGAAGAA
The DNA here is from genome assembly GCA_051881135.1 of Eubacterium sp. Classification (GTDB taxonomy): domain Bacteria; phylum Bacillota; class Clostridia; order Oscillospirales; family Acutalibacteraceae; genus Eubacterium_R. The sequence continues at coordinate 54,127 of JBJEPH010000019.1, read as the reverse complement.
AATGACATAGCCCTGTTCCTGCTGTTACATTCTTTCTAAATCTCTGTGATTAACGCTTACATTGTCCCAACGGCGAGAAAAATATTCTCTAAGCGCCTCAATGAAGGCAACGCTTCTGTGGTTTCCGCCCGTACAGCCGATGGCGATAATAATTTGGCTTTTGCCCTCCTTTATGTATAGAGGGTTAAGATAATCAAGCAAGCCCTTAAGCTTATCAAGCAGTTCATGTGACTCCGTAAAGCTAAAGACATAATCATAAACCTCTTTATCAAGTCCTGTTTTATCGCGCAGAGCCTCCACCCAATACGGATTAGGCAGGCATCTTACATCCAAAACAAAGTCTGCATCATTAGGGATACCGTGCTTAAAGCCAAAGGATACCAGGTGGATATTCATAATTTCCCTGTCGTCGCCCAACAAAATTTGAGTTAAGCGGTTGCGAAGCTGATTTGACGACATATCCGAGGTGTCAATGATATAGTCAGCCGCCTGTCTTACAGGAGCCAAAATCTTCTTTTCATAGCTTAATGCATCTTCAATGGAGCCGTTAAAGCGTTCTGCATAGGGATGCTTTCTTCTTGTGAGCTTATAACGCTTTAAGGCAACATGATTTTTTATATCCAAATATATGGTTTTAACGATATAGTCATCGTTATATCTCAAATCCGATACTGCCTTATTAAACGCGTCAAAAACGCCGGAGGCTCTGACATCGGCAACGATAGCTATTTTTCCGTACGAATCCGACTTTTCAATAAGACCGATAAAGGTTGAAATAAGCTCGGGGGGCATATTATCTATACAGTAATAGCCAATATCCTCCATAAAGCTCATAGCTGTTGATTTTCCTGCGCCGGATACACCGGTAAGTAATACAATGTCCTTCATAATTTTTTATCCTGTTATTTTGTTACTCTTATTTCCATTTCAAGCTCTACGCCCTTTTCACGCAAAACCGTTTCCCGAACTCTTTTGCACAAATCAAGAACATCCTGACAGGTTGCGCCACCTGTGTTGATAACAAAGCCTGCGTGCTTGGTGCTGATTTGAGCGCCTCCTACCTGTGCACCCTTGAGTCCGCATTCCTGAATAAGCGCTCCTGCAAAATAGCCCTCAGGGCGTTTAAAGGTTGAGCCTGCGGACGGATACTCTAACGGCTGCTTTTCCCTGCGCCTGCCCATTAGGTCGTCCATTTTTTCCTTTATTTCGTTATAGCTTCCTTTTTTTAATTTTAAATAGATTCCCGTAATTGTACAGTTGTTTTCATAATATGCCGAATGACGATACGACAGCTTTAAATCCTCACCCTCAAGAAAGCCCTCGTCACCGTTTGCATCAATATGGTCACAGCGGTAAAGCACATCCTTTAGTTCACCGCCGTAGGCGCCTGCGTTCATGAAGGCGCCTCCGCCGCAGCAGCCGGGTATTCCGTAAGCAAATTCAAGACCCGACAGCTCGTGCTCTAAGGCAAAGCGACATACCTTAATAAGCGAAGCGCCTGCCTGAGCATACACGGTTGTATCATCTATAAGCCTGATATCGCCGAAATCCTTGCCTATAACAATAACACAGGCATCTATTCCGTCGTCATCAACAAGCAAATTTGAGCCGTTTCCGATAGGCATATATCGTATATTACATTCGTTACATTTCTTTATAATCGCTGAAATTTCACTTACCGATTTAGGATAAACAATCAGCCGAGCAGGACCGCCTATCTTAAAGGTGGTGTGCAGGCTCATATTTTCGTTTTCCTCATAAGAAATTCCAAGCTCGTTTGCTAAATTAATAATTTCTGTCAAAATCTCACACCTAACCAAGAATTGCCGCACCAATCAAGCCGGCATCATTGCCGAGAGTGGCTTTAACAATTTTTGACTGAATCTTTGAATAAACGCTGTATCTCTCTGCTTCTACAAATCTGCGAAGCGGACGAAGCAGATATTCTCCCTCGTTACAAATTCCGCCGCCGATACAAATAACCTCCGGCTGAAAGATGTTTACGAGATTAATAAGTCCGCAGGCAACATATTTGATGTATGTATCAACCACCTTAATGCCTGCAATATCGCCGTGGCGCATAGCGTCAAAGGCTGTTCTGCCCGACACCTTGCCCTCCTCCTCGGCAAGCTTGTGCATAATAGAATCGGGATGCTTCTCCATAGCGGCTTTTGTTTGGTTGATGAGAGCGGTAGCCGAAGCGTATGCCTCCCAGCAGCCCTTTCTTCCGCAGGTGCAGGGCTCACCGTCAACAACAATTACGGTATGGCCGCATTCTCCTCCTGCCCTGTTTACACCGGAAACGATTTTGCCGTCAACGATAATTCCGGAGCCTACGCCTGTTCCCAAGGTAACGGCAACAAAATTGCTTGCACCCTCTCCGCAGCCTGCATAGGCCTCGCCGAGAGCAGCACAGTTTGCGTCGTTTTCAACATATACCTCGTCACAGCCGAGTCTTTCAATAAGCATTTGCTTTGCAGGAACATGGTCGAAGCCGAGATTATTTGCATATTCGATAACGCCCTCTGCATTTGCCGAACCGGGAGTTCCGAGCCCAACGCTTTTGATATCTGCGATGGTTAAGCCTGCCTCAGACATTGCCTGCTTGCAAACCTTTGCAATATCGTCAAATATTTCATCTGCCGAGCGCGGTGTGTTTGTAGGCGTCTTTGCCTTAGAGATGATTTTATATTCATCATCCACAACACCTGCAACAATATTTGTTCCTCCTAAGTCGATACCAATTCTGTACATATTTATTCCCCTTCAATAATTATTTATGAATTTGCCCAAAGCTCTATTTCCTTATCGGCAGGCTCTATATCGTCCATACCGAGATTTTGCATAAGCTCCTTTGCTCCGTTATAGCCCATTTTCTTCTGACGGTTATTCATAGCCGCAGTTTCAACAATTACAGCCAAGTTTCTTCCCGGTGTAATAGGAACCGTAATAATGGGAACCTTAACATCTAAAAGCTTTGTATATTCGTTATCAAGCCCCAATCTGTCATAAGCCTTGGTTGCGTCCCAATCCTCAAGCTGAATTATCATATCAATTTTTTCTTTAGGCTTAACGGCACCCATACCGAAAATTCGGCTTGCGTTGATAATACCTATACCGCGAAGCTCTATAAAGTGACGGATATTGTTTGGAGGTGAGCCCTCAAGAACATTATCACGAACTCTGCGTATTTCAACAGCGTCATCTGCAATAAGGCGGTGACCTCTTTTAATAAGCTCAATAGCCGTTTCACTTTTACCTGCGCCGCTTTCGCCGACAATAAGAACGCCTTCACCGTAAACCTCAACAAGAACGCCGTGTCTTGTTATTCTCGGAGCAAGCTCTCGGTTTAAAAACGCGATAAGCGAGGCAAGAAACGGCGAGGTTTCATCAGGTGTGCTGAGCAACGGAACCTCATATTTATGACAGGCTTCAATCAAACAGCTCGGAATTTCCAAGCCTCTTGTTACTACGGCGGCAGCCGGATGAAGACCTAACCAATAGCCAAGCGCCTTTTGCTGCTCATCCTCCGACATTTTTTGAAGGAAGCCAAGCTCTGTCCAACCGAGAATTTGAATACGAAGCGGATCAAAGTAGTCGGTATAGCCCGCCAAAACAATGCCCGGTCTGTTTACCTCGTTTGTGATAATATTAATTTCAGCGGTAGGTCGCGGAACATAAACCACTTCCAAATTGAAATTTGGGTTTTGAATTATTTTTTCAAGCGTTACACAATAATTTTCCGGCATAAAATCGCTCCATTCGACTGTAAAAATACCTATTATGGTTTATTATAATATACTCTTACAAATTTATCAAGAAAAATTAAAATATTAATTAAGCATTAAAGAAAAAATTTTCCGATTTACTTATTCATTAAAATGTGTTATAATTCACTTGCTTAAAAAAGGAGATTCATCAAATGAATAACAAGCTTAACATTGCCATCGGCACGGAATCCTTTCCGCCGACCATTGACGGAATAAGCTCGGTTGCAAAATGCTATGCCGATATCATAAACGACGGACTCGGCAAGGCAACCGTTGTTGTGCCCGAAATTCCTAATGACGAGGACTACAAATACACCTACGACATATACAGATACAAAAGCCTTTTCACCTTTGGAGAGGGCTATCCTGTGGGCTGGCCGTTTAATCCGAAATACGCAAACGACATAATCAATATGAACTTTGATATTCTCCATTCGCACTGTCCGATAGCGACAAGCTACTTTTTTAGGAGAATTAACCGAATTAAACGAATTCCGCAGGTTCTGACCTATCATACAAAATACGAATACGACTTTGAGGCAAGAATTCCCACCCCGTTAATCAAGCGCAGGGCATACGGTATGCTTTTAAACAACATAAAATGCGCCGACGAGGTTTGGGTAACAAGCAAGGGCACCTGCGATTCGCTGCGCAAGGTAGGCTATGAGGGCGATTTTGTTGTTATGCCAAACGGCTGTGACCTTCCGAAGGCATACTGCACGGAAGCAGAGCACGATATGATAAGGCGAAAGCACCAAATTCCGCCTAATATTCCTGTTTTGATTTTTGTGGGCAGAATGATGTGGTACAAAAACATCAAGCTTATTTTGGACGCCTTGAAGCAGTTAAAGGAATGCGGCAGGGATTTCAGAATGATTTTGATAGGTATGGGACCTGACGAAAATGCAATAAAGAAATACGCAAAAAAAATCCTTATAGACGACAAAACTATTTTCACGGGTCAGCTTTACGACAGAAGCGAGCTTCAAATCTATTACAGCTTGGCAGACCTGCTTGTTTTTCCGTCTGTTTTTGACACAAACGGTCTTGTTATTCGCGAGGCCGCCGCTTCGGGAACACCTGCCCTTGTAGTTCACGATTCCTGCGCCGCCGAGGGTATAACGGATTGTGAAACAGGCTTTCTGTGTCTTGAATCCTCGAGAAGCATAGCAAGGGTTATTGACGAAATATTGGATAATAAGGACCTTCTCAACCGAGTAGGAGAAAATGCGCGAAACAACATATATATTAGCTGGCAGGAGGCAATAGAAAATGCCTATAACAGATACCAAATTGTTATAGACAAATTCAAATCAACACCTCAGGGAAAATACAAATATTAGAATATAGCAAAACGGCAAGCGATGCTTGCCGTTTTGCTTTGTATTAACTTGTTTTATATAGCAGTATTTTTATTCATAGAGAGCTTCAATCTGTCGCTTATCATAGCGATGAACTCACTGTTTGTAGGCTTGCCCTTATCAGATTGAATTGTATAGCCGAAATAGGAGTTAAGAACATCAACATCGCCCCTGTCCCAAGCGACCTCGATTGCGTGACGGATGGCTCTTTCAACTCGGCTTGCCGTTGTGTTATAGGTCTTTGCGATTGTGGGATAAAGCAGCTTTGTGACGCTCTCAAGCATAACATCATCCTTTATGCACAGCTCGATTGCCGTTCGCAAATACTGATAGCCCTTAATATGTGCAGGAACGCCTATTTGGCGCATAATATCGGATATAACGACCTCGATATCCTTATCGTGAACTATTCCGGATTTTCTTGCCTTTTCGCCCTTCCAGCTTGCAAGATTCTGCAAGCGCTTTGCAACCGACTCGGGATTAACAGGCTTGATAAAATAGTAGTCTGCGCCTGCATTTACTATCTGCTCCTCAAAATCACTGCTGTCAACAGCCGAAAACAGCATAGTAAGCGGAGCCTCCGACAGAGAATCCTTTATGTATTCCAAAACCTCAATTCCGTCCAAGCCTCCCATAAACACATCCATTAGAACCGCATCAAAATGCTGTGCACCGAGATACTCAATAACTCGTCTTCCGTCTTTTTTCGTCAGAACAGCTTCAAAGCCAAGATTCTTCAGCTGTGCCTGACAGGGTTTTCCAAATTCTTCACTTTCATCCGCAATTAAAACTTTCATTTTTTCTTCCATAAAAAATACTCCTTTTCTTAAATTTCGTGAAGTTTCTTCACGCTGTTTCCAAATATTACCATATTAGTTGTGCAAATGCAAGCATTTTTTAGTATTTTTTGTGAAGATTTTTCACGGTTTTTTTAATTCGATAAAAGCAAATAAAAAACGACAATATCCGATTTGACGAATACTGTCGTTATATAAAAATTCCGAATTACTTTAGCCTAACAGTATCCGGACCTAATCATGTTCGAATACTGTTAGGCTAGGGTAACGGTAATAATTCGAACCACGGTTTATCGTGGCAGATATTGCCCTTACTTTTCGTTAAAATACTCGTTAATCCGAAAGGATTAACTGTGTTTTTGCCTCAATTAAGACCAAATCTGCACACGATAAACTGCAAGGCATCAAAAATGCTTGGAGTAAAGATGAGATTTGGTGTCTTGAGATGGCAGCCTTGCTGACGCAAGGCAACAGCGAAAGCGACAAATATCGCTTTAATACTGCATTTTTGACGGGTTCGGATTACTATCGTTACCCTATGCTTTTTTCAATGCAAAAACAAGCCAGCCGTTGCTCTCGCATCTCTCAATTATTTCAAAGCCGTTGGCAATAAAGGAGCATACAACCTCGTCCTCTCTCGCCTCAATAATGCCTCCCGTAATGTAAACGCCGTCATCTGTAAGATAATCGGCTACGCTCTTGTTAAATCGTATGATAATATCCGCAACGATATTGGCAACAACAAGGTTGAATTTGCCGTTAACCCTGTCGTCCAAATCGCCCTGAACGGCAACGAATTTGCTTTCGTCAAAGCCGTTCACCCTTGCATTTTCATTTGCGGTTTTAACTGCAAGCTCGTCGATATCCACACCCAAGGCGGACCTTGCTCCCAAAAGCAGAGCGGCAACCGAAAGAATACCGCTTCCGCAGCCTATATCAAGCACGGTACTGCTTTCGTTTACATACTTTTCAAGAATTTCCATACAAAGCTGTGTGGTGGGGTGCGAGCCGGAGCCGAATGCCAAGCCGGGTTCAATGTTTAACACCTTTCTGTCACCTGCAAAAAAGCTTTCCTCCCATACGGGACGGATAAGCAGCTTTTCGCCTATGGGCATAGGATGAAAATACTGCTTCCAGTTATTTTGCCAGTCCTCAACCTTACAATCCGACACGGTTATTTCGTGTGCTATGCCGAGTGCGTTAAGCCGTTCGGAAATAAACGAGGTGGATTCCAACGGGTTTTCATCGGGATTTATATAGATATGTATAATTCCCTTCGTTCTGTCCTTTTTGAGCAGAGAATCCTCTATTAAATCAATGTGGGCAATCTGCATGGTTTCCTCTTCAAGTGCAGAATAATCCTCAATATATATTCCGTAGGGTACAACCATATTGGCGATATCGCCTGCCGCGTCAATATCGGCTGTTGCAACGGTTATCGCAATTTCCGTCCATTTTTCCTGCTCTACTGCATTAGTCATTCCCATATTTTACTCTCCGAAATCGACCTTATGCTCGGGAGCTGACAGGCTGTGCTTATACAGCTTTCTGTTGTCAAGCGCCCACTGTCTGTCCGTCATTTCTCCCGTATTGATATTTGACAGGGCATTATTAAACTCAAAAATAGTTGCGTCCAATGTGTCAAGGCTTGACAAAAGCTGTGCCTCAAGAAACATCGGGCGAACCGGTGATCCGTACTCCGGAACACCGTGGTGTGATATAAGCATATGCTCTAAAAGGGTTACCTTTTCTCCTGAAATGCCAAGCTCCTTTGCGGCATTTTCCACGGCTATTGCGCCCATAACAAGATGTCCCAAAAGCTCACCCTCAGCCGTATAGCCCTTCGCAAGCCCCGACGGTCCTGCCTCAAGCTCCCAGGTTTTTGCAATATCGTGAAGAATAATGCCCGACAAGAGCAAATCCTTGTTTATGTTATCGTAAATTTTGCATATTTCCTCTGCCATTCTCACGATGCTCATAGTGTGGTACAAAAGACCGCCCACCATAGCGTGATGAAGCCTTAAAGCCGCAGGATATGTTATAAGCTTCGACTTATGCTCGGAAAGGAGCCTTGATACAATAGCCTGTAATTCGCTGTCGCTAAAAGCGTTAACTCTTTTCATAATCATATCAAAAAGCTGACTGCCGTCAATTTCCGACGCAGGCACCAAATCCGAAAGCTCGTAGCTGTCGTTATCGCTTGCAGGGCGCATTTGACTTACTCTGAACTGGTCCTTGCCGTTGTATTGCTCAACCTGTCCTCTGATTTTTACTATCATTTCCTGGTTAAATAGGCCGTTAGGGGTATAGTCCCACCATTTTGCAGACATCTCGCCTGTTTTATCGGCAATAACCAAATCCAAATAAAACGAGCCGTTTTTAGTTTTCTTTTCTTCGCATTTTTTAAGGATTACAAAGCCTTCGCTTAATCCGTTAGGTAATTGTGTAAAATTCATTTTCTTGCCTTTCTTGATTTACTGTGTTTATTATAGCTCAAATATTTTCAAATTACAAACATAGGCATTTCAGTGTACCGTTTTTCAGACAAACACAAAATGGATAAGGAGCATATAGCCTATTGTTCCCACAGCGATGGACAATAAGGTGTTTCTTTTCCAAATATGTATAATTGCAGTTGCCCCGACAGCGATAAGCTGTGGAATAATATAGTTTATTTCGCCGTTAATGCAATACCTAAGGCAATACACTATAAGCACTCCGATGATTGCAACGGGGAGCATATCGCCTAAATATCTTATGATTTTTGGCACTTCCTTTTTACCGCCGAAAAGCGCAAACGGGATAACTCTTGTTGCAAAGGTGCAAACAGCGGCAACGGCAATAATAGCAATCAATCTTTCATTAGTCATTGCCGTTCACCCCGATTTCCGTTGAAAAATAGCCTTTTGTTGCCAAAAGAAGCACAACCGTCATTATCAGCGCAGGAAGAAGAAATTTATCTGAACCGAAAATAACAAGGCAAATCAGCGCAACAAATATTCCCGCAGGGCCGATTATTTTGATTTTTCCCTTCTGTTCTCTCACAAGGTCGATAAAAATAACAACAAACAGAGCTGTCATTGAAAAATCTATGCCTTCAAAATCTATGGGAATAAGCTGACCTGCCAGCGCACCGATAACAGAGCCCAAAATCCAATAGCAATGGTCGAAAAAGCTTATTAAATATCTTGCCCTCGGCTCGTCAACCCCGTCGGGAAAGCTTGTCAAGGAGGTATTTACCGAATAGGTTTCATCCGTTAAGCCGAAAATCATAAACGGATATCTCCATCCCCCTGCCTTAAACTTTTCAACAAAGGATAAGCCGTAAAACAGGTGGCGTGAATTAATAAACAAGGTCATCACGGCGACAGTAGGTATGCTTGCATTCTGCGTAATAAGCGAGCATAGAAGAAACTGTCCCGAGCCGGCATATACAAACAGCGATATAAATACAGCCCAAATCCAATTATAACCTGCCTCATAAAGCATAACGCCAAAGGCGGAGCCTAAAAAAAGATATCCAAACAATACAGGCAGTGATTGCTTTAGGGCAAATTTTAATGTTCTTGATTTACTTTTCATACTTACCCTCTCATTCGTGACATATATTATATAAAATATGTCTAAACAATTCAAGACCTACCGATTTAAAAATTGACTTTTTTTAACAGGTGATGTATATTATTTATTAATGATAATTTTGAACTAAAGAGGCGGTAATAATATGAAGGATTGCTGGCTTACAGGTAAAACCGTTGTTGTAACGGGTGCGTCCGGAGGTATGGGCGCAGGAATAGCTTCAACACTTATAAAAAAGCACAACTGCACGGTTATCGGCATTGCAAGAAGCGAGCCAAAGATGTTAAAATTTATAGATGAGCTCGGAGAGGAATCCGCAAAGCAGTTTTCATACAGGCTTTTCGATGTTTCCGTAAAGGAGAACTGGGAAAGCTTTGCCGAGGAGTTTAAAGAAAACGGCACAAAGGTTGATATACTTATCAACAATGCAGGAATTTTGCCCAAATTCAAAAGATTTGACAAATACTCCTATGATGAAATTGAAAGAGCAATGAATATCAATTTCTTCTCCTGCGTTTATTCAATTAAAAGTATGATGCCTATTATTTTGGAGTCGGATACTCCTGCAATCATCAACATTGATTCGTCAGCCGCACTGATGACGCTTGCAGGCACATCTATGTATTCCGCGTCAAAGGCTGCCTTAAAGGGCTTTACGGAAGCGCTTCGTGTTGAATTTAAGGATAAAATGTATATTGGCTTGGTTTGTCCCGGCTTTACGAAAACAGACATCTTTTCAAATCAGGGCTCTGCCGATTTGGAAGACGGTGCAAAAATTATTAATATGATTTCCACCGACTGCGACAAAATGGTAAAAATGATTATGAACGGAATTGTTCATAAGGCTCCTATGCAGGTTCACGGCTTTGACGCACACGCAATGTCCGTATGTAACCGTTTGATGCCTGTTTACGGCTCAAAGCTGTTCAGCGCGGTTATGCGTATGGCAAATGTCGATTTATTTAAAGAAGTTTTTAACGATTAAAAAAATACTCTTTTAGGAGGATGAAAATATGGCAGATATCACAAAGGAAAAGCATATGAAATTTAAGGAGATTGCGGCATACTCGCTCGGACTTTTCGGATTTCAGGCTATCGTAGGTCTTCTTAATTCATATCAGGCAGAATTTGACGGCTCTGTTTTGGGCGCTAATGTAACAATTGTTGCTATTTTAATTCTTGTAGCAAAAATTGTATCAGCCGTTGCAGACCCCGTAGTAGGCAATCTTATGGACAGGTCAAAAAGCAAGATGGGCAAGTTTAAGTCCATGATTGTTTATTCAATCGTTCCGCTTCTTGTTTTCACGGCTGTAATCTTTATTGATGTTCCGTTTAAGGAAAACAAAACGGCTACATACATTTGGATTTTTGTTACATATCTAATATGGTCGATAGCTATGACAATGGGCGATGTTCCGTCACAGGGTATAGCCGCAGCGCTTACACCTAATCCGACGGAGAGAACAAATGTTGTTTCCATTTCAAACACCTTCAAGCAAATAGGCTTTTCCGCCTGCGTGGTAATTGTGCCTATCGTATGCCTTATTATTCCGGGCGGCTCTCAGGTATTCGGCTTTGATAAAGAGGTCGGCGACACGCCTATGATTGCCTCGGAATATCTCGGAACGGCAATTTTAACGGCAATTTTGGGATGCGTACTGTTTGCGCTTATACCGTTGCTGAACAAGGAAAGGGTAACCGTTGCGTCAAGCGAAAAAACAACTGCAAGGGATATGCTTCACGCTTTGAAGGACAACACTCCGTTTATGCTTGTTATACTTTCATATTTCCTCGGCTTCGGTCGTCAAATGGCTATGGGTATTCAGGTTCAGGCCGCAACCGTTATTCTCGGCTCACAAAACCTTGTTGCCGTTCTCGGTATCGTAACGGCTGTCGGCTCTATGATAAGCATGGCGCTTTGCCCTATCCTTATTAAGAAATTGAACGAAAAGAGAGCATACATTCTTTTATCCGTTTACGGCTTTGCCGCTTCGATTTTCTCTTTTGTTATCGGACATTTCTGGTTCCAAAATCCAAAGAGCATTGTATTGACAGTTCTTTTCTATGCATCTCTGTTCCTGATAGGTCTTCAATTCGGTGCAGTAACGCTTATGCCTATGATTATGACGGCAGACTGCGTTGACTATTACGAGTACAAAACAGGCAAAAGAATGGAGGGTACGGCATACTCTATCCTTACTCTCACAATTAAGGTTTGCCTGGCTCTCGGAACAGCCGTAGGACTAATCTTCGTACAGGCTTCAGGCTACTATGCAGGTCTTGAAGCAGGCTCCTTCGACACAAAAACAAAGGACATCATCTTCTTTGCATACACGGCACTTCCGGGTATCCTTGCTCTGCTTTCGGTATTACCGATGCTCAAGTATGATATTGTAGGAAAGAAGAAGGAAGAAATTACAAGCGCACTTGCTTCTAAGAGAACAGCAGAATAATTTTAAATAACAATCGAGCCGGCAAATCGTCGATTTGTCGGCTTTTTTCAGGAGAAAAGAATGAAAAAGAAAAGTATCGTATTTATCTCGGCAGTATTGATTATCATATCAACTCTTTTCGGTTGCTCTGCCGAAAAATATAGTGTTGATTATCTCGGCGCACAGAGCTATTTTATAAACGCTAAGGAGAGCTATTCGGCAGGCTCAACCGTAAAGCTTGAGGCTCCCGTTTCGGAAAAATCAGACTTTAAGCTGTATGTTGACGGCAAGGAAATACCAAAATCCGACAAAAGCAGTTCATCTCGCAGTATATTTGAATTTGAGATGCCCGAGCACAATATAGTTGTTTCGTTTGAATCTAACGGAGCTTCAACCGTTGCCGAGCCTAAAAAGCTTTTGGAATACTGTGAGATTTCCGAAAGCAACACCTGCAAAATCACACTAAGCACCTACGGAGATTATGAGGCATTGCTCGAATTATCCTCCAAAGCAGGCACAAGCGACAAGGAGAAAGTTCAAAAATTCCGTGTTCCCGCAGATGCCGTTAACGAGATATCCGCCGTTGTGAATGAATACGATATGAAAAACTGGAAAAACGGCTCGGATACAGGCAAGACTCAGAAAAAGCAATTCATCTGCAAAATCTATGAGGATGACAATGTTTTTGAAGCAAGCTCAGACAATATGCCGAGTGATAAGAGCCAAGCCTTTCAAAGAATGAAATATATTCTTTCACAATATCTCACAGGCAAATACGAAATTAAGGAGTAAAGCGATGAAGCAAATAAGAATAGGCGGACAAATTCCGTCATCAGCCATTTCTCTGGGTTGTATGAGAATATGCAATACTGACAGAAAAAACGCATTTAACGTTATCAACAAGGCTCTCGAAAACGGCATAAACCATTTTGACCACGCAGATATTTACGGCGGCGGAGAATGTGAAAAAATCTTCGGCGAATACCTAAAGGAAAATCCATCGGTGCGTGACAATATCACAATTCAGACAAAATGTGCCATCCGCAAGGGCTATTACGACTTTTCAAAGGAGCACATCATCAACAGCGTTGAGGCGTCGCTCAAAAGGCTTAATGCGGATTATATAGACGTTCTGCTGCTGCACAGGCCCGACACGCTTATGGAGCCGGAGGAGGTTGCACAGGCATTTGACAAATTATATACTGACGGAAAGGTTAAGCATTTCGGTGTATCTAATCACAATTTGTTTCAAATTGAGCTTTTGAAATCTGCCGTTGCCCAGCCTCTTATTGCAAACCAGCTTCAGTTTTCCATTATGGAAAGCGGTATGGTTACATCGGGACTTAATGTAAATATGAAAAATGAGGAGTCGGTTATGCATGACGGCGGTCTGCTTGAATACTGCAGGCTGAAAAACATCACCATACAAACGTGGTCGCCGTTTCAGGCAGGCTTTTTCAGGGGTCCGTTTATAGGAGATACCGAAAAATATCCCGAGCTTAACAAAAAGCTTGACGAAATGGCTGAAAAATATGACGCAACGCCTACGGCAATTGCTTCTGCGTGGATACTTCGCCATCCTGCGAATATGCAGCTTATCTCGGGCTCTATGAACACGCAAAGACTTGACGAAATATGCAGGGGTACGGATATTGAGCTAAGCCGTAAGGATTGGTACGAAATCTATCTGTCGGCAGGCTTCAGACTTCCGTAATATGTAAATAAAAGAGCAGCTTTGATTTAAAACTCAAAGCTGCATTTTTTATATGTAGTATTTTTTAGTTTTCATCGACTCTGTATCTAAAAGCTTAACGCTTGAGGGAAACAGTTTATCGTAGGAATTAAGTCCTGCGCCTGCACACTGAATAAGCCTTACACCCATCAAATCAAGCTCAAAATCGTTTTTATGGTCGTGTCCGAAAACAGCACCTTTAAGATATGGCGCCATCTGCTCGAGCTGTCGGGTTGAAATATTGGGAGGACAGGGGCGTTCGCAAAGAACGCCCTTATGCTTTATGCCCTTTTTAAATCTCACCCATTTGCCGTCACCGAAAACACAAAACGGTCGGTATCCTTTATATTCGTCAAGGCACGACATAATTTCGGGCATAATGATGTGCTGAAACAATATCGCTTTTTTGCCCTTTATTTTGTCAACTGCCCAATCAATAGTTTCCTGCTTAACGGTATCATAATAGCTTTCGTCACCGTCATAGTAGCTTCCGCTGTCTATAAACAAAAGCGTTTCGCCCTGCATTTCAACAGCATAATTCCTGCCGTTTGTCAACGAATTAGGATAGGTTGAGATAACGGATAAAATCTCCTCCTTTGAGATTTTACACTCGTCGTCGTGGTTTCCGAAAACGGTTGCAAAGGGCTTGCCCTGTGTTAAATTCAAAACCTCACGCAAATATTTTTCGTACGGCTCTTCAGTTGCGTCAAAATCGGGACCGTGAACTGTATCACCCAAAAACACAATCAAATCGCAGGGGATATTTGCAATAGCACGCTCTATACCCTTTAGAGTGCGCTTTCCTGCAAATTTGTTATCGTTAGGACGGTTGTGAACATCTGCAATAAGCATTATTTTCATATCTACTGTACCCTGTGCTTACGACTTTTTCTGCTTTTTCTTAATTTTGTTAAGCTTTCTGTTTATGCCGAGAATTTCTTCCTTTGTAAATTTACCGCCAAGCATAGAGAAGGCTCTGCGAAGCGAAAAGCCCTTTGCCATTTCGAGCATTGTTTTATTAGGCTTAAATCCGGCAACGGACATTCCGCCCGACTTTTTCTTGCCGTTCTTATCCTTTTTTTCGTCACCTGTTAAGGCACGCTTTAGCATAGGAAGCATACCTATCATAACAAGCTTTCCTCTGAAGGTTGCCAAAATATCTCCGAGGCTGTCGTTGATTGAAAGATAGCCGACAGGCGTATCAATTTCAAACCAGTTAATAACTGCGCCCTCCTCCTGCATAATATATGCCGGGTTAGGCTCTGATACCTTATTGATTTTTGCCGTATCGGTAAGCTTTCCCGAAACAGCCTTAAGCTCTGTTTCGCCCTCGTTTTTAACCTCAAAATAGAAGAATGGATGCCTGCCCTTTTTCTGCTTTGCAACGCTTTCACCGTTTGCAAAAAGCTCAACCTCGTCCTGATTTGAATATACCGTTACCTTGGTTACATCCTCTACTCTGTCGATATATCTCTTTGAGCATATATGAAGCACCGGCTCATCCGACAGCCAAGCCTTATATGCATAGAAGCTGTCCTTTTTATATTTTCTGTCAAATGTAACCAAGCCCTTGTGATTCATTCCGTTTTCGCCGCCCTCGCTTCTTGCGTCAGCGGCAAAATCGAACATATTCCACACATGAGTTGCCCACAGATACGGTCTGTCCATAATCTGCTTGATAAGCTCCTCGTGATAATATGCCTGATATTCCTCCGTGTAGTCGCCCTGCTCCGGATTAGAGGTGTGCCAATTTAAAGCCTCACAGCCGTATTCGCTTATACCGATGGGCGTATTTGGGTATTTTGCGTGAAATTCGTCAAACCACGGTCCGTTCATAGAGGTGTTACCGCCGTACCAGCCAAAATAGTGGTTATATGAAAGCACATCGGGAATATGCACATATTCGGCATCAATAGGACACATCGTAAGCGCCGCAAGCGTTGTCGGCCTTGTTTTGTCAAGCTCGTGGCAGATATCGTTAAGCCTTTTATGGTTTTCAATAAGCTTAGGGTCGCCTGCGCCTGCCATAGTGATTTCGTTTGATAATCCCCAAACAACAATACACGGATGATTATAGTTTTGATAGATGAGCTCTCTCATTTGGTTGTAGGTATTTTCCATACCGTTATTCATATGGCGTGAAATATACGGAATTTCTGCCCAGATAACCAAGCCTCGTTCGTCACACAAATCATAAAAATACTGATTATGCTGATAGTGCGCAAGGCGTACTGTGGTTGCGCCCATTTCGCATATCAAATCAATATCCTCCTGATGATGCTCCTTCAAAAGAGCGTTTCCGATATCGGGTCTGTCCTGATGGCGTGATACGCCTCGAAGCGGATATTCCTTTCCGTTTAATATAAAGCCCTTTTTAGCGTCAATTTTAAACGAACGGATACCGAAGCGAGCCGATACCTCATCAACTGCTTCTCCGTTACACAGAAGGCTTGCCTTGGCTGTATATAGATACGGGTCAATTCTGCCGTTCCAAAGATGCGGATTATCAAGCTTAATATTAGCTATGGGGTTTTTGCCCTGCGCGGTTTCGCTTGCAACAACCTCGCCGTCGGCAATGATATCAAATCTAACCTCACCGTCGGCATATGCCTGCAATTCTACATTTCCGTCGGCATTAGGAGTAACCTTTATACCCGGTGAGCCGTAATATCCCAAATCGAAATGGTTTTTGCCGACTCCTATAAGCTTAACATCACGGTATATTCCGCCGTAAAAGGTAAAGTCCGCCTGCTGTGGATAAACTCTGTCGTTAGGCGAATTGTCAACGATAACCTCAAGCTCGCCCGTTTTGGAAGGAAGCATAGCCCTAAAGGTTGAATAGCCTCCGTCGTGAGTGCAGATTTGCTTTGAATTAAACAAAACCTCTGCGGAGGAATTAACACCCTCAAATTCTATCCAAAGCTCGTCGCATTTGATATCCTCTGCGTCGATATTCTTTTTATAACGGCATTTGCCTCTGTAATAATCGTTTCCGCCGTCCTGTCCGTCCTTACCGTTCCAGGTGTGCGGCAAATCGACATTTTCCCAAGCCTTGCCATCCTTTGAAAACTGCCACTGCGAATTTATATTTTTAATTTCTCTCATAATTTACTCCTTTTCCTCGTGCTTTTTGCGTAGCTCCTCAACATTATTCTCAACCTGCTTTTTGTGAAGCGGATACCAGAACCACAAAATCAAGCCAAGCAAAATGAAGCCTACCGCAGGAACAAGCGTAGTAATATTAAATATTCCGTTTACAACATCTGTGTCAAATTGTGTTTTCTGCGTATATCCAATCATATCAAGCAATGCGCCCGAAAGTCCTGCCGAGGCTGCCTGTCCGAGCTTTCTTGCAAATGAATACAGAGCATAAACAGAGCCGTCCTCACGAATTCCGTTTTTAAGCTCGCTGTAATCTATAACATCCGTTACCAAAGCCCAGCCTATCATTTGATACATACCGAGTCCTATCCAAGCACAGCTTTGGAACAGAACAAATACCCAAACATTGCTTGGTCTTATAAAGAATGCAACAAGCATCATTACACCGCCGAACAGGCTTGCTATTGCGCCGAGCTCTGCCTTGCCGAGCTTTTTGCCCAAAGGCTTTGCAAGAACTGCCGCGGCTATCATACCAACACCCATAACAGCCATTCCTGCAAGAATTGCGTCGGAATTTTTATAATAGTTAGGATAGATATAATTTGACATAGATTGCAGTGTAAGCTGTGCAAGAAGCATAACTATTGATGCAACGATAATAGAAATAAGTGCTCTGTTTTTCACTGCATTTTTAAGCATTACGCCGATATTATTGTTTTTGAATACTGCTTCATCGGGCTTAACGATAACCCTTTCCGTTACCATATTATAGCAAAGCAGATAGCAGATTATAGCACCAACGGAGCAAATGCCTGCTACGATAGTAAACTTTGTGCCGTTCAATACGGTTTTGTTATCATAAACAAACAACGGAACGCCTGCCGTTACAAAGGCGCCTGCGAGTGTGCCGCCCATGGTTCTGAAGGTTGACAGCGACTGTCTGTCGCTCGGGTCGTCGCTGATTGCAGAAGCCATTGAGCCATAAGGAATATTGATTGATGTATAAAAAACAGAACCCCATAAAATGTATGTTATTGCAAGATAAATAATCTTGAAGGTCATACTCATATTTGCAAGCGAGCCCTGATACATCAAAAACGACATAATGGCAACCGGCCCGCACATTCTCAATATCCAAGGACGGAACTTGCCGTTTTTGGTTTGCCTGCCTCTGTCGCAAATTCTGCCCATACCTACATCGGTGAAGGCGTCAACAAAACGCGCAACCATCATTATTGCGCCTACGGCACCGGCATTTACGCCCATTACATCCGTATAAAATTTTAATAAAAATCCGGACGACAGCAAAAATGTGAAGTCGTTTCCGAAATCGCCGAACATATAGCCCAGCTTGTCTTTAAAGCCAAACGGCTTAACGGAATTATTTTTCATAATCATACCCCTTTAGTTTAGTATAATTATTTTACACCAATTTTGCTTACTATGTAAATATTTTTTGATAAAAATACACTGAAAGTTCACATTATTAGAAAATTTTACTGTTTTTCCTGTTTTAAAATATATTTTCAGCTTAACATAGTCTTTTTACAAAATTTGACATATATTAATGTTAGTGATATATTTATAATCAGTTTTTCATAACAAAGAGGTGACAGGATGACCAAATTACTGATTTCCCTTGCACGAAAGAAATATGACGGCAATTTTCGCAGTGCGCTTGGAATTATGAGCGGCATTGTGGGAATTCTTTGCAACCTTATGCTTTGCGCGGTTAAATTCATTCTCGGAAGCATAACAGGCTCCGTTTCAATAACCGCAGATGCGCTAAACAACCTTTCCGACGCCGCTTCAAATATTGTTACGATAGTGGGAACAAAGCTATCAACAAAGCCTGTTGATAAGGAGCATCCCTTCGGTCACGGCAGGCTTGAATACATATCTGCTTTGGTTGTAGCCTTTTTCATCTTTCTTATGGGATTTGAGCTTTGTAAAGGCTCAATAGAAAAAATAATTCATCCCGGCGAGCTTAAATTCAGCTTTGCATATATAGCAATTATAGTTCTTGCAATTTTAGTTAAGGTTTGGATGGCATATTTTAATAAAAAGCTATTTGATGAAACCGAAAACATTAATCTTAAGGCGGTTTGCCAGGACAGCCTTAACGATTGTATATCAACCTCTGCCGTTATTGTTTCCCTAATTATAGGACACTTTTTCAGCCTACCGTGGATAGACGGCGTTATCGGTCTTTGCGTATCTGTATTCATAATCTATTCCGGAATCGGCATAGTTAAAGACATTATCGGACCGTTGCTCGGTCAGCTACCCGAGCAGGAGCTTGTTGACTCAATAGAGAATATTATGCTCAGCGAGGAGCTTATCGTAGGCGTACACGATTTGATAGTTCACGACTACGGACCGGGCAGAATTATTGCTTCTGCACATGCCGAGGTTCCGTCCAACGAGGATGTTATGAAAATTCACGATGTTATCGATAATGTTGAACAGCGAATTAACAAGGAGCTTAACATTATAATATGCATACATATGGACCCCATCGTTGTAGATGATGAGGAGGTAGAGCAATATAAACAAATGTGTGCAAAAATTCTTAAGGAATATAATGAGGAATATACCTTCCATGATTTCAGAATGGTTAAGGGCGAAACCCACACAAACCTCATTTTTGATGTTGTAACACCATTTGTTAAAAATTATGACAAGACAAAAATCATAAACGACTTAACAAAAATGTTCAAGGCAGAGGATGAAAAAATAAACCTTGTTATCAACTTAGAGCATTCTTTTACGTAAAGTTCATATAATACAAAAACGCCTGCGAATTAACGCGGGCGTTTTTTATATACATATGATATTACAGTGTAACTCCGTCCTTAAAAATTGCTATTTCACGGCAGTTGCTTTGCTCGTTTTTTGTTTCGTCCCCGTTTGCCGTTTGAATAATTAAATCAAACAGACTGTTTTCATTGTCTGCCTGTGCGTCAAAATCAATCCACGCCTTTTTTCTTTTGGCAAGAGCCGAATTTGTTGCGATTTTGATTGTAGGCACAGGTGCTCCGAGAGGTGTTCCCCTGCCCGTTGTGAATAAAATCAAATGACAGCCGACAGCGGTTAAATTTGTTACGGCAACCATATCGTTTCCCGGTCCGTTTAAAAGATTAAGTCCTGCTTTTTCGGCAGTATCGCCGTAATTGAGCACGGCCGTAACTGGCGCCGTTCCGCCCTTTTGAACACAGCCGAGCGACTTTTCCTCAAGCGTAGTAATTCCGCCCTCCTTGTTTCCCGGAGATGGATTTTCGCTTACCGGCTGATTATGAGAAATGAAATATTCCTTATAATTGTTTATCAAATTAACGGTATCCTTAAACACGGCTTCATCAACGCAACGGTTCATCAAAATCTGCTCTGCGCCGAACATTTCGGGCACCTCGGTCAAAACCGCAGTGCCGCCCATTGAAATATGCCTGTCGGTAATTTTTCCGCAAAGGGGATTTGCCGTTATACCCGAAAGACCGTCACTTCCGCCGCATTTAAGACCGATTTTCAGCCTTGAAGCAGAAACGGCTGTGCGCTTGTCCTGCTTTGCAATGGCTTGTAATTCGGAAATGATTTTTACACCCTCGCTTATCTCGTCGTCAAAATCCTGACAATTTAAAAAGCGTATTCTTTCCTCATCGTACTCTCCGAGCGCATTTTTCAGCTCGGCAATATTGTTGTTTTCACAGCCCAAGCCGAGCACAAGAACACCGCCTGCGTTTGGATGCTTAATAAGGCCGCCCAAAACCTTTTGGGTTATTCTTAAATCATCACCCAGCTGACTGCAGCCATATGGGTGTGTAAAGCAAAATGCACCTGTTTTGTCGGCAAGGCATTTTGCAATGCTGTTTACACAGCCGACAGTTGGAATAATCCATATATCATTTCGTATTCCTATATTGCCGTTTTTGCGTTCAAAAGCATTTATCGTTACGCTTTTAGTATTATTAATAGGTTTGATGTGGGGTGCGTATTTGTATTCAAGTGTGCCTGCAAGAGCAGTTTTAAGATTATGGCTATGCACCTGCTCGCCCGACTTAATATTCTCACAGGCAATACCTATCGGAAAGCCGTATTTGATAATCTGCTCGCCCTTTTTTATATCCCGTAAGGCATATTTATGACCGTTATCAAGGCAAACCTTAACATTGTCCTTATCGCTGATTACGACATACTCCATTTGATTGCCTCCCTTATACCGTCAAGGTGTATTCTTTCAAGGCTTTCACTGACTATGTCAAGCATAACACTTAAATCCTGTCCCCATAAATCTGTATTTGACAGGATATTTTTTATATCGTTATTCTTGATATAATCAACTGCCGTTTTATCGTCTGTTACATCATTCGTTTTGTAATATTCAATAAGGCAGGCAAGCGAGAAAACCAACGGCTTTGGCACGGAATTATTTTTATCAATAAAATCATTGACCGTCGGCAAAACTCTTGCCGTGAATTTGCTGACGGAATTGAGCGAAATGGATTTCCACAAATGCCTTATATACGGATTTGCAAATCGCTCCAATACGGCGTTTGCAAACTGCCTGTTTTCGTCGGTATCATCAAGCATAGGTAATATGTAATCAAAAAGGCAGGTATTAAGAAAAGCATTTAACTGCCCGTCCTTTAGGCTTTCTCCCACTGCTTCAACGCCGCACAGAAGCGACGGAAAAACAAGCGAGGTATGGGAGCCGTTGAGGATACGCACCTTCATTTTTTTATACGGTGCAACATCATCGGTCCATATAACATTAAAGCCTGCCTTCTGCAATGGCAGTTCATTTTCAAAATTTCCCTCAATTACCCAAAGATGATACGGCTCTGCCGTGTCAAGAAGCTCGTCACGATATCCTATTTGCTTAAATATTCCGTCTGCCTCATCCTTTGGATATCCCGTTACAATTCGGTCAACAAGCGTGTTGCAGAAGCTGTTTTCGCTCTTTATCCATTGGATAAAAGCGTTTTCCAAATTCCAAAGCCCAGCATACTCAAGCACGCACTCCTCAAGCCTTTTTCCGTTATTGTCAATAAGCTCGCAGGAAAGAATAACAAAGCCGTCAAGACCTGTTTGATATCTTTTATACAAAAGCTGTGTAAGCTTTGCAGGGAAGGAGGACGCAGGCCTATCCGTAATTTTGCAGGTATCATCAAAGCAAATTCCCGCTTCCGTTGTGTTGGAAATAATAAAACGCAAATCGGGATTTTCAGCAAGCGAAACAAAGCCGTCAAAATCGGCATAAGGATTTACGGCACGGCTGACTGCTTCAATGAGAGTTCTTTTGCAAAGCTCCTCTCCGTTATCAATGCCTCTTAAAATAAGATTATATTTTCCCTCCTGCGCATTGATTTTATCAACCGATTTTGAATTTGTCGGAGATACAATTACGATTTTTCCGTCGTAAAGTCCCTTTTTATTGAGCGTGTCGATAAAACAATCTGCAAAGCCACGCAGAAAATTGCCTGTTCCGAATTGAAGTATTCTTTCTTTCATATGTAATTCCTCTTAATTTGAAAAAATTATTTCCTACCGTTTTATTATAATCGTATCCTGCCATTGATACAAGACCGATTTGCATATAATTTAAGGTTCTTGCAAAGCATAAATGTATTTGACAACAAATTGCATTGATTATATAATTAAATGCAGAAAAAAGTTAAAAAAGGAGCACAGTGTAAAATTCGCACTGTTTCAATTGTATCTATGAAAATTACGGTAATAGGCGGCGGTGGTGTTCGCTCGATGTTTTTGGCAAAAAGCATCGCACAAAAAGCAGAAAGGCTGAAAATAGACGAGCTTTGCTTTATGGACAATAACAGTGAAAAATTAAGAATATACGGCGGTATGGCTTCGCATGTTGCAGGCCTGCTTTGTCCAAAGCTGAAATTCAGCCTTACAACCGATGCGGTTGAGGCTGTTACCGACGCAGACTATGTAATTACTACAATTCGTGTAGGCGAGGACGATATGCGAGCCAAGGATGAGCGTATTGCGCTTAACAAAGGCGTTCTCGGACAGGAAACCACGGGCGCGGCAGGTTTTTCATTTGCTATGAGAAGCGTTCCTGCACTTGCCGAATACTGTGAATTAATAAAAAAGCATTCAAAAAGGGATGTTAAGGTGTTTAATTTTACAAACCCTGCCGGTGTTGTTTCACAGACGCTTCGGGATATGGGATATGATTTTACATACGGCATTTGCGACGCGCCGTCGGGTATGCTTCGCTCCTTTGCGCTTTTGTATAACGAAAGCCCCGACAATATCAGCGGTGAGGTTTACGGGCTTAATCATCTCTCCTATTTCAAAAGCATAACGCTCAACGGAAAAGAGATTATGCCCGAGCTTATAGAAAATGACGAAGCCTATGCAAAAACCGATATGCGATATTTTGAAAAGGAGCTTCTGCGTGACAGAAAAAGCATACTTAACGAATATCTCTATTATTTCTACTATCGTGAAAGAGCAGTTGAAAACATTTTAAATGCTCCTCAAACAAGGGGCGAGCAAATAAGGGATATCAACAAAAATATGACGGCAGAGCTTTCAAAAAAGGATGTCGAAAACGATTTTGAGGGCTGTCTTGAAATATTTAACAAATGGTACGGTATGCGCGAGGGAAGCTATATGGCGAGCGAAACAGGTGCAAGGCGCTCTACTCCGTGGCATTTTGATATCTACGAGGAGGATGACGGCGGCTACGCGGGTGTAGCGCTGAAGTTTATCGAAACGGCGCAGAGCGGAGAAAAGGGCACGATGATTATGTGCATCCCCAATGAAGGCTCCATTGACGGCCTGAGAGCCGATGATGTTGTGGAAATCACCTGCGATGTTGACAAAAACGGATGCACACCCCACCATATAGGCATGGTTGACGAGCAAAATCTCGAAATAATAAGACGGGTTAAAATGTACGAACGCCTTGCGTCAAAGGCAATCCGTGAAAAAAGCAGAGCTACGGCAATTCAGGCGCTTACAATGCATCCGCTTGTTAATTCGTATTCTCTTGCCAAGGAGCTGATTGATGAATATATTGAGCATAATAGGGAGTACAGCAACGGCTGGAAATAAAAGCTCGGAATACAAAACATTTAGAAAAACACGCCTCTGATGTAAAAATACATCAAAGGCGTGTCTTCATATTTATTGATTAATTTTAAAAAGGATTTTCGTCGGGATACGGGATTGATTTCGGCTGATTATATGAAATATCCGTTACTCCGAGATATTTAAACACCTCAAACAGTGCCTTGCCGTGATGACCGAAAGCCACGGCGCCGTGATGCGGAAAACGCTTTTGTATGAGCACATGACGGTAGAACCTTTCCATTTCATCAATGGCAAATATGCCGATAGAGCCAAAGCTCTCGCAATCTGCATCAAGCACATTGCCCTGTGCAATATATGCCTTGAGCTGAGTATCGGCAGTTGACTGCAAACGGTAGAAGGTAATTTCGCCGGGCTTAATATTGCCTTCAATCGTACCTCTTGTGATATCGGGCTCAGGAAGCTCAGGCTCAAGGTCGCGCTTCATAATAAGCTGATATCCCATATGCGGATTTTTAAGAAGCTCGCAGGAGGTATTACCGCAATGGAAGCCCATAAAGGTTTCGGAAATGCGCTTATCGCAGAGCTTGGAAACCGTTTTGTCGTATATTGACTTTGAAACAGTATTATTGATATCAAGCAATGTAACTGCCGAACCTGAAACACATATGCCTATGTACTCGCTTAATGCGCCGTAAATATCCACCTCGCAGGCAACGGGAATTCCCCTTGAAGCAAGACGGCTGTTAACATAGCAGGGCACAAACTTGAATTCGGTCTGAAAAGCAGGCCAACACTTATTTGCAAAAGCAACATACTCCCTTGTTCCCTTATGCTCCTGTGCCCAATCGAGCAGAGTTAGCTCATACTGTGCAAGGCGGGGAAGAACGCCCTTATACCTGTTGTCTGCGCCCAATTCCTGCTCCATCTCCCTAACCTTTGCAGGAATTCTCGGGTCATCGCTGTGCTTGTTGTAGGCAACCAATAAATCAAGCTCAGAATTTTCTTCAACAGCAACTCCCAAATCGTAAAGCGCCTTTATCGGTGCGTTGCAGGCAAGAAAATCGTCGGGTCTCGGTCCGAAGGAAATAATTTTCAAATTCTTCAAGCCTATAACCGCCCTCGCAACAGGCACAAAATCTTGGATTTTTTGAGCAAGCTCCTCGGCTGTTCCCACAGGATATTCGGGAATATACGCAGTTTTTTTGCGCAAGCCGAGATTGTATGAGCAATTTAACATTCCGCAGTAGGCATCGCCTCTTCCGTCAATAAGGTCGCCGTCACCCTCAGCCGCGGCAACATACATAATGGGATTATCAAACCACTCACAAATAAGGGTTTCCGGCGTTTCGGGTCCGAAGTTTCCGAGAAATACAACGAGAGCATTAACCCCGTTTTTTACAACATCCTCCACAGCGGATTTTGCATCGTTCTCATTTTCCACAATTAACGGACATTCATAAATATTTTCGCCGTATGCCTTTACAAGAGCCCTTCTTCTTTTTTCCGAAAGAGCCTTCGGGAAGCAGGAACGGGAAACGGCAATAACTCCTAATTTTACATTTGGAATATTAGTAATCATATCAATTCTCCTTTACTTAATTTTTTTATAAAGATTATTTACCGCCGGGTAAATATTTGTGAATTTTTCGTATTGTATATTATACAAGCTTGTAAGGCATTCATCGGGATAAACCGTATCTGTGATTTCAACCAAGCTCCGGGCGGCAGATTTTACACTGTCATATTTCCCGCAGGCAACCATAGCAAGAATTGCGCCTCCGTATGACGGCCCCTGCTCTGTCTTAACCGTGTCGAGAGGAATACCGAGAACATTTGAAAAAATCTGTTTCCACAGAAGGCTTTTGCTTCCGCCTCCGCAGATGCTCGACCTTGATATATTTATGCCGAGGCTTTTTGCAACCTCAAAGCAGTCACGCATGGCAAATGCAACGCCCTCAAGCACCGCCTGAATCATATCGGAGCGTGTTGAATCCATAGTCATTCCTATAAACATTGCCCGTGCGTCCGTGTCGTTTATGGGGCTTCGCTCTCCCATAAGGTAAGGTAGAAAATAAATATGATTTTTGCCGAGATTTTCTATATTTATTTTTTCCTGCTCCGACGCAAAATCACTTGTGTTAAGAATGTCCTGCATCCACCATTTGTTACACGACGCGGCAGAAAGCATACAGCCCATAAGGTGATAGCCTCCGTCTGCGTGGGCAAAGCTGTGAAGCGAATTATTTATATCCACGCCAAAGGTGTCGCTGCTTATAAATATTGTTCCGGAGGTGCCTACGGAAATATTGCATCTGCCGTTGCTGACAGTACCCGTGCCAACGGCTGCCGCCGCATTATCACCTGCTCCTGCGCAAACAGTGACATCCCCCTTCAATCCCAACATATCGGCAACATCCTTTTTTACTGTTGAAACTGCTTCATAGCTTTCGTAAAGCCTCGGAAGCTGATTTTCGCTGATATGGCATATATTGCACATTTCCCTTGACCAGCATTTATGCTCAACATCAAGCAAAAGCATTCCCGAAGCGTCGGAATAATCGGTTGAATGTATTCCGGTAAGACGATAAACGATATAATCCTTAGGAAGCATAATTTTTGATATTTTTTCAAAAAGCTCCGGTTCATTATCCTTCATCCATAAAAGCTTAGGAGCCGTGAAGCCTGCAAAGGCAATGTTTGCAGTATATTTGCTTAGGGCTTCCCTGCCTATTTCATTATTAAGATATTCCACCTGCTTTGCAGTTCTTGCATCATTCCACAAAATCGCAGGACGGATAACCCTGTCATTTTTGTCGAGAACAACAAGTCCGTGCATCTGACCTGCAATGCCGATACCGCGAATAAGACTGCGGTCACAATCCTTAGTAAGTTTTACGATGCCCGAAGCACAGGCTTTCCACCAATCATCAGGATTCTGCTCGCACCAAGACGGATAAGGGAAATAAACAGGATATTCCTCTGTTACGGAATTTATAACAGCTCCTGTTTCGTCAACCAACAGCATTTTGCAGGATGATGTGCCTAAATCAATTCCGATATAATACACTTATTCACCTTCTTATATTTATTATATAGGACATTTTTCAATGATAACGCTTTCTTTTTCGTTAATATAAAAGCCTGCGTCACAGCTTATGCTCTGCCCGTCCGATAAGTATAAGGCATATTTTCCGGACAGTAAAACAGTATCGCCCGACTCATTTACCGAATAAAAATCGCTATCCTTAAGCTCGATAGAAATTTCTTTTTCCTCACCCGCTTCAAAATAAAGGCGTTCAATCTTAATTAATGAGCGTACAGGATTAGGATAATCGGTTTTGGGACAGGTCATATATAACTGCAATGTTTCATAGCATCCGTATGTACCCTTGTTTTTGACAGTGCAATTAAGGCTGTTTTCACAAAGCTTATATGATGAAAGCACAAAATCGGTATAGGTAAGCCCGTATCCGAAGGGATACTGAACAGGTCCGTTATAATAACGATATGTACGGTTCTGCATTGAGTAATCCTCAAAATCGGGCAAATCTTTGATACTGTTATAAAAGGTTACGGGAAGCTTTGCCGAGGGAGAGGTATCGCCGAAAAGGATATTTGCAATAGCCCTGCCACCCAAAGCTCCGGGATACCAGCACTGCAAAACTGCATCGGCGTGCTTTTTACATTCGCGCAAATCGACGCATCCACCGGAGAAATTAATAACAATGATTTTTTTGTTCAATTCAAAAAGTATTTTCAAAAGCTCCTGCTGTACCTCGGGAAGTGAAAGTGATTGACGGTCACCCTGTTTACCGAGCATTCCTCCGCCGCCCTGAAGCAACTCTCCTGCCTCCTCGCCTTCAAAAGAGCAGTCAAGTCCCGAGCAAAAAATAATAAGCTCGCTGTTTTGTGCTTGCTCCAATGCCTGCTTCATTAGGATTTCATTGTCCTTAGGCTTATAGGAATATCCCTGAACATAGGAGGTGTCGCTGTTTTTTTGACGGACTGCCTCAGTAACCTTGCAAAAGCTTTTTGGCGTACCGCAGTAATTGCCGAGATAGGCAAGATCGTTTTCGGCATTATAGCCTACAACTAAAATCCTCTGTCCGTCATTTTTCAGCGGAAGGATACCGTTGTTTTCAAGCAAAACGATTCCCTGCTCGGCGGCTTTAACCGAAAGCTCCTCGTGCTCGGGAAGTACATTTTGTGACGGAGAAATGCTGTTAAACGGACAATTTTCATCAAACATACCCAAGCTGCTTCTTACAGCCAAAAGTCTTGCCGCAGAATTTTTCAGCGTTTCCCTGTCAACATAACGCAGTATATAAGCTAATTTAAGTCGTCGGTATAGCTTTCCGCATTCCAATTCGCATCCGGAATTAAGAGCCAACGCCGCTCCCTTTACAGGATTTTTTGTTATTTTATGATGATATACAATATCTCTAAGAGCGCCGCAGTCGGATACAAAATATCCGTCAAAGCCCCAACTGCTTCTTAATATTTTCTGAATAAGAGTGTCCGATGCACAGCAGGCTTCGCCGTTAACCCTGTTATATGCGCCCATTACGCCGCAAACCTCTGCGTCCTTTACCGCTCTTTTAAATGACGGAAGATAGGTTTCAAACATATCCTTTTTTGACACAACGGCATTGAAGCCGTGGCGGCTTGCCTCCGGACCGCTGTGAACAGCAAAATGCTTTGCACAGGCGGCAGTTTTGATATATTTTGGATCATCACCCTGTAAGCCCGATATAAATGCTACGCCTAAAGCGCCTGTAAGATACGGGTCCTCGCCATATGTTTCCTGTCCCCGTCCCCATCTTGGGTCACGAAAAATATTAATATTTGGCGACCACATTGTAAGGCCCTTATAAATTCCGTAATCCCCGTTGCTTTGGCTCTCGTTAAATTTTGCGCGCGCCTGTATAGATATGGTTTTAGCAACCTCAAGCATCAATTCCTCGCTGAATGAAGAAGCCAGACATATTGCCTGCGGAAAAACTGTTGCAATTCCCGCCCTTGCAACTCCGTGAAGCGCCTCATTCCACCATACATAAGGCTTAATTCCGAGGCGCTTGACGCCCTTTGAATCGCTGATAAGCTGGGAAATAAGCTCCGTGACGGATAGCTGTTCGGCAAGTGCTTTTCCCGTCTCAATATGTTTTGCCTTGCTTTGAGAGTTCATTTCTCCTTCTCCTTGACAATCCTGTTGTTTCATTATATAATTTAGTTATATTCCGTGCTCGTGCACGGTAAAATAATTATACCATTGAAAACAGTTAAAATCAAGAGGAAAGAAAAAATGCCGATAACAGCCAAAGAAATTGCAAGACTTGCAGGCGTTAGCAGAGGCACGGTTGACAGAGCACTGAAGGACCGTCCGGGGATAAGCGAGGAAACAAAAAAGCGTATTCTCGAAATTGCAGACAAGTATGAATACAAGCCAAATATAATAGGCAAGGCGCTTGTTTATTCGGGCAAGCCGATACGCATTTGTGTTATTTTAAACAGCATAGGCAACCCGTTTTTTGAAGACGTTAAGGCAGGTATTTTTGCGGCACAGGAGGAATTGGAAAGCTACGGTATTCAAATTGCGCTATCCGAATTTAAAGGATATGACGCCGATAATCTGCTTTGCCTGCTTGACGGAATTGAAGAAGACACAGAGCATATAATACTGACTCCTATATGTGAAAAAAGAGTTATTGAAAAAATACGCAGTCTTCAGTCAAGCGGCAAAAATATAGTAATGCTTTCAAGCGCGCTTGAGGGAATTGACGACGCTGTGTATGTAGGCTGTGACTATCTGAAAAGCGGACGCATTGCGGGTCGGATTACAGGTCTTATTTCGGGCGGATGTGCAAATCTTTATATCATAACGGGAAGCTCGCAGCATAAGGGACATTCGCAAAGAGTTGAAGGAATAAATCAAATTATTGAAAAAAGCTATCCCTCAATAAAGCTTATCGGCGTTTCGGAAAGCAATGACGATGATGAAACTGCTTATAACGAAATGAAAAACGCTTTTGAAAAGCACCCTGAAATAGATTTTGTGTATATTACCGCAGGAGGTGTCAACGGCACGCTTAGGGCCGTGCGTGAGCAAAAGCACAATGTCCGCGTATGCACCTTTGACGATACAAAAACCACACGATGCGCTCTGTTTAGCGGAGATATTCAGGCAACCATCTGCCAACAGCCCTTTGAGCAGGGATATAACGCTGTAAAAACGGTTTTTGACAGAGTAGTAATGAAAAAAGAGGTTCAAAAAACCATACTAACTCAGCTTTCAATAAAGGTTGACGAAGCACTTTAATTTTTACATAATACGGAGAATTTTATGAGATATTTTTCTGTTACGCATTTTGACGGAATAAACACTTCCCCGACGGAAGAAAGCATTGATAACAGCGAAATTGATATCACCGAGGCCACACAGGATACGGATTATGCAGGCTCAACAACCACGGCGGTTTTAACCGTGAAGAAGGGTCAGCAAAGGAAATGTGCTTTAAGCTTAGTTATCGAGGAAAAGAATTGGGATATCAATAATTATGTTTTTGCACCTGCCGCAATGTATAACGGCAACCGTTTCACAAGTCTTTTCAAGGAATATCCGCCTATGCTTACCGAGGATGAAGCAAAGGAATATGTAGGAAAAACGGTTATATCCGATGTTCCGAGGCTTAATAAGCAGGGCGACGGCGTTGCACAGCTTAATGCAGGAGATTTGTCCTTCCCCTGCGTAGGATATTATTCCGAAAATGAAAAAAAGGGATATCTTCTTTTTTTCACGCAGAAAAATGAGCTCGGTAATTTCGGCATTACCATAAAAGAGGACATACATACAAAAAGCGTGAAATTCATTTTATCGTCCCCATGTATGCGCACACCGTATAAATATGAAATGTGCTCAACAAAAAAGGAGTCCGACGACGAGGCGGTAAATTTGAAGGTCGGAGATAAGGCTACATTTACCTTTACGCAATACCGCTTTGATTGTAATGACATATGCGAGTTTATGAATACATTTTTCAGACTGCGAGCAATACAGGGGCTCCCGAGAAGCCATCCTAATAGGCTTCCGTGGAATTGCGCATTCGGCATTATTGAGGAAAAGTATAACAGGCGCAACTGGGAGGATGAATACGGATTTTACAAATCCTCCGAGGCTGAAGGCGGAATTTGCCGCCAATGGCAAACAGGCTGGGTAGGCGGCGCTATAAACACTCTTCCGGGCTTTATGGAAGGAAACAGTGAAACAAAGGAAAAAAGCCGCAAAACCATTGATTTTATGTTTTCAAAATTACAGCATAAAAGCGGATTTATATACGGTATCTTCTGCGACGGAAAGGCATACGGAGATAATCCGCAACAGCCTGAAAACCGTAATATTGTTTTAAGCAGAAAAAATGCGGACGCACTGTACTATGTTGCAAAGCAGTTGCTGCTTCTGCGAAACGGTAAAGAAAATATACCCGATACCTGGAGCAACGGTCTGCGCCGTCTGGCAGATGCCTTTGTTACATATTACAGGAATAACGGCGAAATAAGTCAGTTTATAGATATGGAAAAGTGTAAGCCTTATGTTTGGGGCTCTGCGAGCGCAGGCATTGTGTGCGCAGGACTTGCACTGTGTTCCGTTTATTTTGACTGTTGCGAATATACGGAAATCGCTGAGAAAATCGGAGATGATTTTTACCAAAAATTTATTTCTAAAGGATTTTCAACAGGCGGCCCGGGCGAGGCTTTAGCGTGTCCCGACAGCGAGTCGGCATTTGCTTTGCTTGAAAGCTTTGTTGTTCTTTACAGGCTTTCGGGAAATAAAAAATGGCTTAAATATGCAGAGGATACTGCGTCGCTGTGTGCAAGCTGGTGCGTAGGCTATGATTACGCATATAACAGCGACACACAGTTGTTTGAGAGAGGCACTGCAACCACGGGCGCAGTATGGGCTAATTTGCAGAATAAGCACGCGGCGCCAGGCATTTGCACAATGTCGGGAGAGTCGTTACTGCACCTTTATCGTGCAACAGGCAATATCGCTTATCTTGAATTGCTTAAGGATATTTCACACAACATTACTCAATTTGTAAGCACTCCCGAAAATCCCATATATGCAAGCTATGTGTGGCATAACAAGCCTGCCCATATGCAAAAGCTTATTAACAGAGGGATTGCAAGGGCTGTTTTCTCGCTCTGCAAGGGCAAAAAAGGTAAGGGCCCATTTAACAGAGCCTATAATATGATATTTAATCCCGTAGGGCGAATAAACGAACGCGTAAATCTTTCCGATTGGGAGGGAAGAAATAATGTAGGAGAAATTCCCATCGGCTCCTGCTGGTGCGAGGTTTCGGCAATGCTGACCTATCTGGAAATACCTGCCGTTTATATTCAGGCAGATACAGGCTTCTGCTTTGCTCTCGACCATATTGAGTGCTCCGTCAAAGGCAAAGGCGACAGCGTACTGACGCTCGAGCTGTATAACCCTACCGATTACAACGCAAATTACAAAATTTTCATCGACGCTGAAAAGGATTGCAAAAATGCCTTGCCGACGGATGAATTAATTAATACGGAAAATATTTTCCTGCGTGCAGGAGAACGAAAACAGATAAATATTAATAGGAGATAAATACTATGCTTGAACTTCGTGGAAGAGATTTTTACCTTAACGGAAAAAAAATTAATATTTATTCCGGCACAATGCATTACTTCCGAATACCGTGTGAATACTGGGAGGACCGTCTGCAAAAGCTTAAAGCCGCAGGCTTAAATACGGTTGAAACCTATGTGGCGTGGAATATGCACGAGCCTGAAGAGGAACGCTATGATTTTGAAGGTCAGAATGACGTTGTCAAGTTTATAAAAACAGCAGAAAAGGTAGGCCTTTATGTTATTCTTCGTCCGGGACCCTACATATGTGCCGAATGGGAGTTCGGCGGATTTCCGGCTTGGCTTTTGAAATATGACGACATTCGCGTTAGATGTTACAGCGAGCCGTATATTTCTTTTGTGAAACGATATTTTGATGTTCTTCTGCCAAAGCTTGCACCGCTTCAGATTACCCACGGCGGTCCTGTTTTGATGATGCAGTTTGAAAACGAATACGGAAGCTACGGCAGAGATAAAAAGTATCTGTCTTATCTGTGTGAGATAATGAGGGAAAACGGAATTGATGTTCCCTTGTTCACCTCGGACGGCGAGGGAAAGTATCATCTTTCAGGCGGAAGCCTTCCTAACGAATTTAAAACCGTAAACTTCGGCAGCTATCCCGTTGACGGATTTAAGGACGTTAAAGAATATCAACCCGATAAACCGATAATGTGCAGTGAAATGTGGTGCGGTTGGTTTGATCATTTCTATGAAAAGCATCATCAATCCTCAAAGGCTTACTCAAAGATTACATTGACAAAAATATTGAATCAATTCTTTGAAATGGATGCAAATTTCAATTTTTATATGTTCCACGGGGGAACGAATTTCGGCTATATGGCAGGTGCAAATTATGCAAATGTTTATCAGCCTACAACAACAAGCTATGATTATGATGCGCCGCTTAACGAATACGGCGACTACACATACAAATATCATATGATCCGTGATATGCTTTGCAAAAAGCAGGGTATTAATCCTCCCCTTCCGGACCGACCTAAAACACAGAATATCGGAACAATTGAGCTGACTCAAGCCGCATCTCTTGCAGGAAACATCAAAAATATCGGAACGCATCATTTCGACCATATTCCGCATTATATGGAGCATTATGGTCAAAATTACGGCTTAATTCTTTATCACACCGAAATTGAGGGCAATTATCCCGACACATCAATTTTTGCAGACGGTGTTCACGATATTGCTTATGTTTATGTTAACCGCAAGCTTGTCGGAAAATTTGACCGTGCCGTTCCGCTGACGAAAAAGCAGAAAAAATACGGCGTTGAGGCAAAGGAAAGCTTTAACTTCCCTATCCCTGCGTTTAACGGAAAAATAGAGGTGGATATACTTGTTGAAGGTATGGGAAGAATTAACTTCAATAAGCGTATTCATGACCGAAAGGGACTTGGATGTGTCTGTATCGGAGAACAGTATGTGTATGATTTTGACATCTACACACTGCCTATTGAAAGGCTTGACGCCATTACATACGACGGTGCAAATCAGTACCCTGCTTATCTTAAAGGCACATTTAAGGCAAGCTCGAAGGCCGACTGCTTCGTATGTATGGACGGCTTTACAAAGGGATATGTATTTGTAAACGGAATCAATCTCGGACGCTATTGGAATGTAGGTCCGCAAAGAGCGCTTTATCTGCCCGGTGTATGGCTCAAGGAGGATAACGAAATCGTTGTGCTTGAACTTGAGGGCTGTAAGAAAAAAGCTTTATCTATTATCGACCATCCGTTGTTTAAATAGAAAAAATAAAAAGGGGTAAAATATGAAAAATTTGCTGCAAAAGGCTAAAACCTTTGTACTTGATATAGGTACATACTGGAATAAGCCGAGAGAGGGAGAATATGTCTCCAATAAGGAATTTGCAAAATTTGTAGCCGGCGCAAGCGGTTCAAATACAGCCGCATACGCAGGAGGCAATTTGTCATTTACGGCAGGCTGTCTTTTTGTAGGCGCTATCTACGGATTAAGAATGATGGACTTCGTAATGCTGGGCTTTGTAGGATTGATATTGGGATATCTTTTCTCTCCCATTAATATGATTATCACCGATAATCTGGGCACTCCTCCAAAGAAAACAATGAGGCTGATTAACCGTGCTTCCCTTGCATTTTTAGTTGTCGGTATAGCCTGCTTCTTCATACCGCAAAAATATTTTGAAGGATTTATGCCGGCTCTGCCGCAGGTTGTGGGCACAAAGTTTTTAATTCAGGTTTTCACTACATACTGGAATATGTTTGTACTGAAAAAGCTGTCTCCGAAATACGGAAAATACCGCTGCTGGATTCTTGCAGGAATTATACCTTACATAGCAAGCATGATGCTTCTTGTATGGTTCCCGTACAACAGCCTTGAATATCATCAGAAATTCTGGGTTATGAATCTGTTCTTTGCATTATGGGGTAGCTTCGGTACCTGCTTCGGTCAAATTAATAACATACAAAATGTTATTTCTCCAAACACAAATGAGCGTACAAGGATTATGTCCATCGGCTCATTCCTTTACAGCCTTTTACCGTCAATTTATAATGTTGTTTTCCCTGTTGTTGCCGCAAAAATGGGTGGTTTGACAGACATCAAAACCTACCGTTACGTTGTACCGGGATTTGTAATTGCGGCCGCGCCTTTGGCCCTTTTCCTTGTTTTCGGAATTAAGGACAGAGTAGTTCAGGAGGTTGAACACAAGCCGCAGGTTGATATGAAGCACGGCTTTAAAGAGGTGCTGAAAAACAAATATCTGTGGATTACAAATATTTCAGGTTGGATTGCTATGTTTTCCGCCGGTGCAATAAATATTGTAAATATGCTTATCATTTATTCTCTGCGTCAGGACTGGGTTTTGGGAATTATGGCAACAATACTCGGTACGGCTTGGACGCCCGGTATGCTTCTTGCACCGCTTCTTATCAAAAAATTCGGCAAGAAAAGAATTATGCTTTTCTGTAAATATATAACTATTGCCTGCTCATTCCTTTCTATTGTGGGCGTTCGTCTTGACAGCTTTGTAATCATAATAATTTCTACCTATATTTCCACAATGCTCGCATCGGTTGTAGGCATTGTTTCCAATTCGATGACAGCGGATATTTGGGACTATCAGCAGTATATTTCAGGCGAGCGTCTTGACGGATGTATGGGAATTTTTGCATACCTTTCCGCACCTGTTACAACTGCGGCGGCTCTGCTGATTCCGTATCTTTACGAGCTTCAGGGCTTCACCTCCGACTGGAATATTCTTTATGACACAAGCATACGAAACAAGGTGTTTATCATCACCATCGTTGCAAGCGCCGTTACAGGTCTTTTATCGGCAATTCCGTATCATTTCTACGACTATACCGAGGAAAGACACGAGGAAATAATAGCAGAGCTTCAGGCAATAGCAGATAAAAAGAATGCCCTGTTGAGCGATGAAGCTGAAAATGCCGAAAATATTACAGTGCAGTAATGCGTTTGGAAAGGTTAGAGGTAAAATTATGAAAAAGAACTTTTTAGTATTCACGGCTTTTTTCGTTGCAATAGCCGTTTCGTTGACAGCATTCGGCGCTTATACCTTCACAAGCAATAAAAATTCATATAAGGACAATGAGGACGGTTGCGGTCTTTACAGATATAAGAGCACTTCCACGCAGACTGCCTTTGATGTTCCCGAAACATATGAAGGAAAGCCCGTAACAGAGCTTATGGCGTTCAGTGTGGCAAACGCAGAATATCTTAAAGAGATAAATATTTCAAAAAATGTAAAAAGAATTGATATTTGGGCACTTACAAACTGCCCTCTGCTTGAAAGCATTAATGTAGATGAAAGCAACCCCTACTTTTGCTCGGTTGACGGAGTGCTTTACAACAAGGACAAAACGGAGCTTCTTTTCTACCCCAACGGCAAAGCTCCGCTTGAAACAAATAAGGCGGGCGAATTAACAGGCGGCGGTAATCTCGTTTTGCCCGAAAACGTTGAGTCAATCAGGGATAATGCATTTTATCTTTGCTCAAATCTATACTCTATCACCTTCAACAACGGTCTTAAGAGCATAGGAAGCAAGGCGTTTTTAAAATGCGAAAATCTTCAGGCGGTTAAATTCCCCAACACTCTTGAGAGCATAGGAACGGACGCTTTTTCCTACTGTAATTCGATAAAAGAGGTTGAAATACCGTCTTCGGTAAAAAGCATTGGCGATTATGCCTTCTTCTCGACAGCAACCAACATCAAAAAAATAGTTATTCACCACGGCAGTGAGAAGAATATCAAGCTCGGCAAGGAATGGCTTCCTAACCAATCAAAGAAAATCAACAAAAAGATACCTGTTGAATATGCAGGAGAATAGCATATATGGCGCAGTTTTTATTTGATTTTGATTATACGGGAAATACACGGCAGGTTAATAAGCATTGGCAATTTTGCATAGGCAGCGGACACGCCGCTTTGGCGCACCGAACCGATTATATTAATCAGCTTAAGCTTGTGCATAATGAGCTTGGAATAGAAAGAGTGCGCTTTCACGGCATTTTTAATGATGATATGAATGTCTGTCAGCGCCTAAGCGACCACCTGCCGATTGTAAGCAGA
Source organism: Eubacterium sp. (assembly GCA_051881135.1). Taxonomy (GTDB): domain Bacteria; phylum Bacillota; class Clostridia; order Oscillospirales; family Acutalibacteraceae; genus Eubacterium_R. Next base: position 17,052 of record JBJEPH010000019.1, on the reverse strand, counting down.
AACAAAACGAGGCTGTACAGCTTTTATCAGGTTGCAAAAATTTACGATTCGCTTTTGGAAATAGGAATAAAGCCCTTTGTGGAAATAAGCTTTATGCCTTCTGCACTTGCCTCGGGCAAAAAGACGGTATTCCACTATAAAGGTAATGTAACCCTGCCTAAAAAGATGGAGGAGTGGAAGGATTTTATATGCGAATTTGTGCGGTTTTTGATTAACAGATACGGTGCCGACGAGGTGAGGAGCTGGTATTTTGAGGTTTGGAACGAGCCCGACCTGTCCTGCTTTTTTAAGGGCAGTATGAACGACTATTACCGTCTTTATGCCGAAACGGCAAGAGCGATAAAAAGCGTTGACGCCGATATTATGGTAGGCGGTCCTGCGACAACCAAAAGCAGTCACCTAACGGAATTTTTGAATTTTTGCAAAAGCGAAAATGTTCCTGTGGATTTTGTAACAACTCATCAGTATCCTACCGATGAGCTTGGACATTCGCTAAACCGCGAAAAGCTGAAAAAAATAAGCAAAATTAAAGCATACAGCCATTCGGAATCTATGCGCGCCCTGTTACAGCCGATATTTGATAATGTTAACGATTTCAGACCCGAGCTTAAGGGCTATCTTACAAGAGAGGCAAAGCGTGCAAGGAGTGAGGTTGGAGGCTTGCCGTTATTTTACACGGAATGGAGCATCAGCTCAAACTGTGTTGCGGCAATTCACGACACCACACGCTCATCATCGTTTTTGGTTAAAACCGTTCTTGACAATCAGGGAATTGTTGACGGCTCGAGCTACTGGACCTTTTCGGACATATTTGAGGAGTTGTTTTTCTTCCCTGACCCGTTTTGCGGCGGCTTCGGTCTTTTAACAGCCGACGGAATAAAAAAGCCTGCATATTGGGCATTTAAGCTGTTAGCAGAGCTTCCGAACACGCGATATTGCCTGCCTGTTACCGACAGAGAGGTAGAGCTTTCGGCATTTCGCAGTGAATGCGGAGATTTGTATTTAATGCTTTATGCACAGAATTTTGAAGATACAGGGAACAGCTATGACGTTAAGCTCAACATAAGCAATGCGCCTCATTTTTCAAAGGCACAGGCAAAGCGGATTAACAGCCTGCACGGTAATCCCGTAGCTTTATGGGAAAAAATGGGCAAGCCTGCCGTGCTTTCAAGGGACGAGCTTGAGCATATCAAGGCTTCATCGGAAATGCTTACCGAAGAAATTACTTTACAGCTTGAGGACAATAGCTGTATTGCAGATTTAAACATTGAGGAAAACGAGGTTATTCTGCTAAAGCTGACATATAATGACACGGATAGGAAATAATTATGCGCTATAAAATTAACAAAACCAATTACAGAGATTTTAATAATTTCGCTCAAAACCGTTTACCGCACCGCAGTTATTTTATACCCTTTTTAAGCAGAGAACGACTTTTTAAAACCACATATTTGACAGAAAGATATGAAAGCGACTCTGTATATATGCTTTCAGGCGAATGGGATTTTCATTATTACAGACATTCTTCAATGCTGCCTAACGAGCTTGATACACAGAGCACCGAATTTGACAAGGTAAATGTGCCGTCAACCTGGCAAAAAACAGGCTACGACCGAATTAATTATCTTAACTCTATGTATCCCTTCAGGTGCAATCCGCCCAAAACGCCGAAAAACTGCCCCGTGGGTGTTTACAGAAAGGTATTTGCGCTTAATAAGGAAACGGATTTTACATACATTATTACCTTTTTGGGTGTGGGTGCTTCTCTTGACCTTTATGTTAACGGCACCTATGTAGGATACGGCGAGGGCAGTCACAACAGCCGTGAATTTGATTTGACCGATTACCTTACGGACGGCGAAAACGAGCTGCTGGCAGTTGTATATAAATGGTCAACGGGAACATATCTTGAATGTCAGGATATGTTTAGGGAAAACGGTATTTTTCGTGATGTGTATATCATAAAACAGCCAAGGGCATACATCTATGATTTTCAGCTTGACACCTTCAAGGGCGATAATGGCTATGACGCAGAAATAAAGATTGACGCGCGTGGTAATAAAAATACAGACGTTAAGGTTCAGCTGTATGCCGGCGATGAGCTTGTATCGGAAATAACCGAAAGCTCGGATAAAAATATAATTATGAAATCACTGCCTGTTAGGGAATGGAATGCCGAACAGCCCTTCTGCTATGATTTAATCATTACTCTTTATTCAAACGATACGGAGCTTCAGTGTGTTCGTCAAAAGGTAGGCTTTAGAACCATTGAGCTTGACGGCTGCAGATACCTTTTCAACGGCAAAGCCATTAAGCTTAAGGGCGTTAATCACCACGACACACACCCTGTACGCGGTTACGCTATGACTGCGGAGGATTTGCAAAGGGATATTGAGCTTATGAAGGCATACAATGTAAACTGTGTGCGCACCTCTCACTATCCTCCCGACCCGCTGTTTATTACAATGTGCGATATGTACGGCATCTATGTTGTTGACGAGGCAGATATAGAAACGCACGGATGCTTTGTAAGAAATATAGATTTAATAAGCGATAATCCGAAATGGGAAAAGCATTATATAGACCGTGTTAAAGCGCTCTATGAGCGTGACAAAAATCATCCCTGCATTGTTATGTGGTCAATGGGTAACGAGGCAGGCGGAATTAAAAACTTCGACGCCTGCTATGAATACTTAAAAACAAAAACAGATATTCCCGTCCATTATGAGCCTGCTTGCAGAAGCAAGCGTATTCGCTACGATATACTTGCCCATTTTTATACTCCTCCCGAGGAAATGCGCGCACTTGCAAGAGGCGAATGGGATAATCCGAAAAATTATGACGCACCGTTTTTCCTTTGTGAATATGCCCACAGTATGGGTGTAGGTCCGGGCGGACTTGACGAATACTGGGATGTAATTTACAGCGACGAGCGTTTTTTAGGCGGATGTATATGGGAATGGGCGGACCACTCACATTATGACGAAAATGCAAAATACAAATACACCTACGGCGGTGACCACGGCGATAGGCTTAATAACCGCAATTTCTGCTGTGACGGTCTTTTTTATCCCGACAGAACGCCGTCGTCAAGTGCGCTATGTATGAAAAATGTATATAGTCCGCTTAAGGCCTTTTACAAAAACGGAAAAGTATATGTGCGCAATACCGATTATTTTGCAGACAGCGCAGGTGTAAGCATAACCTGCACACTGCTAAAAAACGGCGAGAGCACGCTTCTCTTAAAATGCGACGAGCCTATTTTGCCGCAAAAGGCATTTCAGCTTTCCGTTGTGCCCGAATTTAATGATAATGACGACGCATTTCTCATTATTAAATATACCAAAGCAGACGGCAGTGAAATCGCCCGCGAGCAGATAGTATTGAATGAGTGTCTGCCGGATGATAAATTCAAAAATACCAAGCATAGCTGGATTGTAAGCAACGGTAAAAAGCAACTACAATGCAGTAACGGCGAAATGCTTTGGGACAATAACGGCAGGCTGACAGATATCAAGGACCTTAACGGCAAATCTGTTTTACCGCCTAATTTCAACGGCTTTGAGCCCTCACTCTATCAGGCAGTAATTGACAACCATGTATATATCGCTCCTGCACTTAAAAAAGCAGGGCTTGACCGATTTAAGATTAAAAAGGTTAAATGCGATTTTGACGAATATCATAATACCGTCAAGCAAAGCCTTGTAATTTACGCAAGGGGTAAGCGCTTATTTAAGGCCGAGCTTTTATATAAGGCAGTTGAAAGCAACGCTGTTTGTGTAACAGCATCTTTCACAAGCCTTTCAAAAAAGCCTCTTGATATGCTTCAAATGGGGCTTACCTTAGGTCTTAACGGAGAATACAGCCAAGTCCGTTACTACGGTATGGGAGAAACGGAAAGCTATTGCGATTTCTCCTGTCAGGATGTTATGGGAGTTTACGAAGCCACGGCTGACACTATGTATATTGAAAACATAAAGCCTCAGGAGTCGGGCAACCGTAACGCTGTACGCTGGGCTGAAATCACCGATAAAGACGGAAACGGCATACGAGTTACTGCTTTGAAGCAGGCGCTCAATTTTAAGGCGGTCAATGTTGACGGGGCAAATCTGCGCAGGGCAAAGCATATTGAGGATGTGGTACGCACGGACAAAACCTTCGTGCATATCAACGGATTTATTAGAGGCATCGGCTCTCAAAGCTGCGGTCCCGATACAGCCGACAAATACAAAAAAATTATGCATTTAGGCGAGACCTATTCATATTCCTTCAAGCTTGAGCTTATATAAAACAACACAGCTTGGAGAGCAATATCTCCAAGCCGTGTTTGAAATTTACGCTTTTGTCACAGTAACAGACTGATTTTCTTCAAGATTGATTTCTATAAATTCCTGCTCATATATTTTGCTTTCATCGGTTGATAGGAAGCAACGGTCATAGGGGTTTTTCAAAATCACCTTACCGCCCTTTTCGCCGGTTATTACTATATCGGTAATGCTTCCATTTTCAAATTTAGCAGATACAAGAAATCCACCGTCGGCACGCAGATTTTTAAAGCTGCAGGACAGTTCATTGTCCCAGTTTGGAAAAATTCTGATTACGCCGTCATAGCTCTGTAATGCCATTTCGTTTAGAGTTGCGGCGGTAAGACTGCAGTTTTCAAGACATCCGCCTCCGTGGAGCATAAGCAAATTAGGCTGTTGAAATTTTTCATAATTCTGTTTGAGCCTTTTGATAATCAAATGGGGATTGATGCCAAGCCTAACCGCACAGGGAAAAATCGAGTTAGTGGCATTGTCGTCAAACCATCTGTTGTTTATCGAAAACGTGTTTTGTGCAATTTTAAGGATTTTTGCATCATTGTTCAAATCAGCCTGACCTGCAGGATAAATATGCTGAAGACATAGAAAATTACTGTTGTGCCAGGACATTCCCTTTTCGGTATAACGAAATACCCTTTTAAATTTTTTATGAAATGTCGGATAGCTGCTGATATTAGAGAGGATATGCTGCCATTTTTCACACTTATCGGCGTCGGCATCAAGAGCCTGTGAAATATCAAGCAATGTTTTAAACACCATTCTTACAAGTCCTAAGGAAAGCAAATTGTTTTTAGCGTGTATATGCTTTCTGTAAGTAAAGGGATTAAAGTTATCAATATAATAAGGCACCTCATGTATGGCGTCATCATAAATTACATATCTTCCGTTTTCAAATACGAGGAAATCCTCCCAGAATTCACCGACAGCCTTAAGAAACGGATAAATATGCGTTTTGGCAAAGTCGGTATCCCTTGTGCTGTTCCATCTCATCACCATAATTACTGCGGCATAGGAGGCATTGCTTTTCTGACCTAAATACATTTTTTCATATTCGTCAGGGTTGTCACGATATTCGGAAAACAAACCCTTCGGAAGCAATCCCACAGGATAAAACAAGCCTCTGCAGTTAAGATATCTCTTTGCATATTCCCTGCCTTTAGGCATAAATTCCTCCAAGGGTGCAAAATAGCAGTCGGACAGCTCGGTATGATTTGAGGAAAACACTGCATAAAACGGTGCTTCATAATTGTAGTTTAGATGATAGTCGCCGTGCCACCGTTCTGTTTCGGTTGTGATGAAATTTCCGTAAATGCCCGGAGGAAAAGCCGTATTTCGTGCGCAAACAGCAAGATGATATTGGCAGGCGTACCAGTTCATCTCTAGCTGTTCATCACTCAAATGAAATTCCGATTTAGCGTAAAAGCCTTTCCACCATAAATAATGCTGATTTTTTTCAAGCTCATACTGCTCCTCGCTGAAATCGGCAAGGTGCGAAAGCACATCGCTTTCGTATGTGTCGCTGTCAAAATTTGTAGAAGCACAGAGCACATATTTATTTCTTGAAAATTCACGGATACCTGCGCATACACTGCATTCAAAGGCAAGCTCACTGCTTTGAAAAGCTCGTGTGATTGTATGTATTCCGTCTTGATTATATTCATTAAATCGGTCTGCATTGCAGTTGAATACAGTAAAACGAGGCTTTGAAATAAGACTTTCATCACTTGCCGTCGTTTCGATAAAAATATCATTTTTAACAGCGCAGGCAATAATTTTTATTTCAACAAAGCTTTCCCCGTCGGCAAAGCGACAAAAAATCTCTCCCTCGTCCATACGCTGTTCGGCATAATAATTTTTATAAATATTTTCAGGTATGTCGAAATCAACATATCCCAGAGGCTTTATGCCTCCGTCGGAGTCGGGATGCTCATTGGCTTTCCACAAATCACATTTTGCCAAAAAAATTCTTATACCCTTTTCACTGCTTCCGAGAATAACGGACATATCGCCGTTACCGGTTAAAGCACCGTCGGGAATAGACTCCTTGCCCGAACGCTCAGGCTTTTCAGTTATAATTACCGTATGCTTCATAATTGCATTCTCCTTATAAATTCTATATGCAGTATAGCATATTTTTCAAAGAAATAAAACCATATTACATTGGAAACAACAGATTTTACTCAATCTGTAAAAATATATAAATTTTTATATAAACCGGAGGTTAATTTATGAAAAATTGGGTTGTTTATACCGGAAATACACCTGCTGAAATTACAAATTCATCAGGTAAGATAGTTTTGGAAAACGGACTTGTGCGCCGTAAAATCGAAGCTGACGGATGTAAAACTGCATCCTTTTATAATCTTCAAAAGGACATCGAGCTGATAGATGCGCCTAAGGGCGATTTTGAGCTGTCTGTAAACGGAAAAAATTACACAGCAGATGATTTTGATTTTTCCGAATTCAGACCGGTTGCCTGCGAGGAAAGAGTTCCGTTTAAAAAATCGCCTACAATGACCTATGAAGGCTCTTACCCTCCGCCGGGCAAGGCGGTTGAGCTTTGCTATAACGGCAGAGAAATTCCTTTGGCAGTAACCGTGAGATACGAAATCTATGACGGTATGCCTGTAATTATGAAACGCATCACGGTTAAAAACAACAGTGAAGGTGAAATTACCGTTGATAACATAACGGCAGATGTAATGTGCATCACACAAAACAGAGATACTTTTTTTGTTGACAGCGACTACAACTCAACAACACAGTTTTTGGGACTCAACCTGTCAAAATACGCAAAAAATTATGCCCGCTTCAAATATGACTATCTCGAGGTTGCGCCCCTTTACCGTATGAATGTTAAGCTTGCAAGGGGAGAGGAGCTATCCTCAATATGCGCTTTTGAGCTTCTTTTCGCAACGGATTATTATGAAAACAGACTCATCGAGGTTAAGCAAATGTACCGTCGTATTGCACCCTGGTGCACGGACAATGTGCTGTTTTTCCATCTTATATCCAACAACAGCAGAACCATACGCAAGGCTGTTGACCAATGTAATGAAATAGGGCTTGAAATGATTATTCAATCCTTTGGCTCGGGTGTTAATATGGAAAGCTCAAACGAGCGCTATCTCAACAGAATAAAAAGCGCATATGACTACGGTCATTCAAAGGGACTTCGTATGGGTGCATACACTCTCGCCTATGTTAAAAACTACCGTCCCGTAAGAGGTGATGAGGCGCTTAACCACGACGGCAGTCATATTTGTCGCTGTCTTGCGTGCGATTGGGCAGAGCAATATATGAAAAATGTAGTGCGCTTTATTGACAGAACAGGCGCAGACGCTGTTGAAATAGACGGACCTTACGGTATGCTTATGTGCTCGGGCGGAAAAACACACCGCCACGACGACTTTACCGATTCACAGTATAAGCAATGGAAGGGCTCGGTTGTTGATTGGTACAAGGAGCTCAAGCAACGAAACATTTACATAAACGCTCCCGACTGGCATTTCCTTAACGGCATCAACAGATGCGGAGTAGGATATGAGGAAATCGCATTTTCCGAAAAACGCGCCGAACAGCTTATAACCTCCCGTATCTATTATTACAAGGGAACCTTTGACAAAAACCCGTCGCAGGGCTGGGGCTTTTTACCGCTTAATGTTTATCACGGCGGCGGAAAGGACGCTATGTTCTTCCCAACCGAGCAAAACGCCTTTGAATTTGACTGGGCAATGGCACAGCTAACTGCCGCAGGAGTTTGGCCCACTATAAGAGGCAAAAAGGTTTACGATTCTCAAACAGGCAAGGAAATATTTAAGAAATGGGTTACTATATTCAAAAAATACCGTGAGGTGCTCAACGGCATAACAGTTCATTTTATGCCTCCTCGCATCAATCCCGAAAAGCCTGACAGAACAACCTGCATTGACGCTATTATGAATCAGCTTCCGTATGGGGATACAAGAGGCTTTGTGATGTTCTTTAACCAAACCGACAGCGAGCGCACGGAGGAGATTACTCTGCCTGTATATTACACAGGACTTACCGAGCTTTACGAGCCGCCCGCACCATTTGAAAACACGAAAAACAGTGATGTTTCATATCCGCTTTACGGTGAGGAAATTGCACCGCTTGTAATCAAAGCAAGGGACGGCTCTCAAAGAACCTTTGTAACAGATGATAAGGTTGTTGACAAGCCCATTCCTCCTTTGCCTGAGGCAGAGCTTACAAGCCGCGAAATCTGTGTTTCATTGCAGGATAAGGAGTCTCAAAGCTATCGAATTGATACAAACGGAAATATTAAGATGAAAATTACACTGCCTGCAATGTCTTATCAGTGGTATGTTTTAAGAGAAACCGAGAAAGGAAACGAAGAATAATGGAAAAAGCAATTAATATCGGTGTTGTAGGTTTAGGTCAGCGTGGTATGCAGCTAATTGAGCCGATGCTCAAAATGAAGGATGTACAAATCACTGCTGTTTGCGACGCATATGATGACAGAACCGAAAATGCGGCAAAGGCAGTAGCCGACGCAGGCTTTGACGAGCCGTTTAAAACAGGAGATTACAGAGAGCTTCTCAACCTCGGTACGCTTGACGCTGTTGTTATTGCAACCTCGTGGGAGCGTCATATCGAAATTGCAATAGAAGCTATGAAAAAAGGCATTTTCACGGCAATGGAGGTGGGGGGAACCTATAATCTGCAGGAGTGCTTTGATTTGGTTGAGGCATACGAAAGCACAAAAACGCCCTTCTTTTTCCTTGAAAACTGCTGTTACGGTCAAAGGGAGCTGATGTGCTTAAATATGGCGCGTCAGGGCGCTTTCGGAGAAATTGTGCATTGCGACGGTGCATATAAGCACGATTTAAGAAATGAGGTTTCCTTCGGAAAGGAAAACCGCCATTACCGTTTGTCGCACTACAAGGAGCACAACTGTGAAAACTATCCTACGCACGACCTCGGACCTATCGCAAAAATACTAGGAATTAATCGCGGCAACCGTATGCTTCATCTTGTTTCGGTTGCAAGCAAGAGCTGTGGACTGCACGAATATATCAAGGAGCATAAGGCCGACGACGAGGAGCTTATGGGCACACAGTTTAAGCAGGGCGATATAGTAACAACAGTTATCACCTGCGAAAACGGGGAGACAATTACTCTTACACTTGATACAACCCTACCCCGTATTTACAGCCGTAATTTTACGGTTCACGGCACAAAGGGTATGTATCAGGAGGACGGCGACTATGTTTTTCTTGAAAAGGATATAGAGGGTGATGTTGCCGAGATAGATATGAACCCTCAAAAAATTTGGAAAAATGCCGACAAATATGCAGAAGAATATGATAATAATCTGTGGAAGCATAAATCTCAGGGTATGATTGAAAGCGGACACGGCGGAATGGATTATCTTGTTTTGCGTTCGATGATAAATGCCGCAAAGGGTGAAACACTGCCTGCTATTGATGTTTATGACGCTGCGGCTTGGATGTGTATCACCGCGCTGTCGGAAAAATCAATCAAGGGCGGCAATATTCCGGTTGAAATCCCCGATTTCACAAACGGTAAATATAAAAACAGAACCGACAAATCCACAGGAAAATATGCTTTGGATTAAGGAGTATTCGTATGAAGCATTTTAAAAGGTCACTTTGTATATTTATGGCAGTATTACTTACAGGCTTGATGTCCTCGTGCTCATCAAGCGGAAAAACCACAGAGGCTCTGCCGGAGCCCGTTAATCTGAGCGAGCCACAGCAACGTGAGCGTGAAAAAAGACAGGGAGATATCTATGTGTCCCCGTCCGGAAACGATAAAAATGACGGAACAAAAAGCAATCCAGTTAAAACGGTTGAGCGCGCTCTTGAGCTTACAAAAAAGCTGAATAAAAAAGAAAAGGTAATTTCCTTTGCAAAGGGCGAATACCCTGTTAATGCATTAAATCTTACAAAGGAATACAGCAATACGGTATTCTATGCCGAGGAGGAAGCAATATTTAACGGCGGTGTAACTCTATCGCCATCCGATTTTGTTGAATACAAGGATAATATCCTAATGCTTGATTTGAAAAAATACGGCGTAGCAAAGGAGCAAATCGGTCAAATCAGAGCCTTCGGCGCTTATAACACCGCAGAAAAATATGATGAAACAGGAAGCCTTTATTGCGAGCTGTTTTGTGACGGTGAGCGTATGACTCTGTCGCGCTATCCCAATAAGGGAGAGGAAAATCTTAAGACGGGCAAGATACTTGACAACGGCGACTCTAAAGAAATATACACAAATAAAGGAACAGAGCAAAATCCCGAGTGGGAGAATATCAAAAATCCAAAGGGCGGAACCTTTGGTGCCGATAAAGCGCTTACCGACCGTATGAAAAAATGGAACGGCAGTGACGACATATGGATGTTTGGATATTTCCAATATGATTGGGCAGATTCCACAACTCCGCTTGCCTCCTTTGACGAGGACAGCATCACTACAAAATATGCAAGCGTTTACGGCTTTAAGGAGGGTATGCCCTTCTATTTCTTCAATGTATTTGAGGAGCTTGATACCGAGAGTGAGTGGTACATAGACAGGGATAAGCTTATGCTCTATTTTGTTGCACCGTCCGACTTTGAAGGCAAGTCGCTTGAGCTTTCTCTCGAAACTGAAAATCTGTTTACGCTTGATAAGGCAGAGGGCATAACCTTTGACGGCATTACCCTATGCGGCACAAGAGCAGGTGCCATAAAGGGTACAGGCAACAACATTACCGTGAAGAACTGCACGATCAAAAATGTGGGCGAAACGGCAGTTGAGCTTGAGGGCGAAAGGATACTTGTGGAAAATAACACAATAACCGCCACGGGCAAAGCGGGCGTAGTGCTTACAGGCGGTGACAGAGAAACGCTTAAGTCCTCTGAAAATGTTGTTACAAACAATCTTATTTATGACTGGTCGCAGGTTTATCGCACATATCAGGCGGCTGTTGCGCTTCACGGTGTCGGAGGCATTTGCAGTCATAACGAAATTTATAATTCGCCTCACGAGGCCATAACATATTCGGGCAACAACCATATTATCGAATACAATGTTATACACGATGTTGTGCGCGAATCCTCGGACGCAGGTGCAATTTACGCAGGTAGAAGCTGGAGCCAGTACGGAAACATTATCCGATATAACTGTATATACAATATTGGCTCCGAGGGATTTGCGCCAAGCGGAATTTATTTTGACGATGCCCTGTCCGGTCAGGAGGCATACGGAAACCTCCTTGTAAACATTCCGGGCTGTGCTTTTCTTCTCGGCGGCGGACGTGATTTGAAAATTGCAAATAATGTCCTTGTAAACTCGGGAACTCCTATTTCATACGATGACCGTGCAATTGCAGGCATTGAGGACGGCGGTTGGTTTGCACACGCAAGGGTTCCGGGTGAGGGACTGTGGGCAACGCTCAAAGAGTTTGATATAAGCTCGGATATATGGAAAAGCTCCTATCCTCAGCTTTCAAAGCTAAGCGACGACTTCAATAATACGGGCGATGCCGCCTTTGCCGCAAATCCTGCAAACAGTGTTGTTGAAAACAATATTATCGTAAACAGAAAAAAGAATATAGGCAGTATTGAAAAGCGCGTGAAAAAATACAGCACATTGCAGAGCAACACGCTGTATTCATTTAAAAACAACCCATATGCAGACAATAACTACGGCAAAGACATATCCGTTGAGGGCTTTAATGCCTTGCCTACAAATGAAATGGGAAGAACATATTTTTAAATCGGGAGAATGAAATGAATTCCTATGAATTACAAATTGACCGCAGTATAGACAGATGGGACGAAGCAATACCGCTTGGAAACGGCGAAATGGGATGTCTTGTGTTCGGTTCGTCACAGCGTATTATTCTTGCCTTGGACAGAGGGGATATCTGGGACAGAAACGATTCTCCCGAGCATATCAAAGGCTTTAATTACAGCAATTTGATAAAATGGGTGAATGAAAAAAACACAGGGGCAATATATAAAACCTTTGACGCACCCTATGCCTATCCCACACCTACCAAGCTTCCGGCGGGCAGAATAGAAATAGGTTTGGGCTGTGACAGCGAAAGCAGCAGCTTCTGCCTTAATATGAAAACGGCTGAATGTACATACAAAAACGACTCCGTATTTCTTAAAACTTATACTCACGCAACAAAAGGTATAGGTATGCTCAAAACCAACGCTTCCGATATCGACATAAAAATTATTAATCCCAAATTCGGAAAGGAAAATATTTTCAATAGGGCTTTTAAGCATAAGGTCGGTCACATTAAAACTGCAAGGAAGCTCAGCGTTTTGAAATATCCAAAGCCGCAATTCGGCTCGCTCACAAAAAACGGTGCCGATATCAACTACTATATCCAAAAAATTTCCGACGGTAGCTGCTTCGGTATTGCATCAGCGGTTAAAATGAGTGGTAGCGAAACGCAAATGACGTATTATTCCTATTGTGAAAAGGACGGAGATAGGCTTAAACAAATTTTGATTGAAAAGGTGTCATCTGCAATAGCAAAAGGCTATGACGCGCTGTTTGACAGCCATATTGGGTGGTGGAAGGAATACAATGCAAAATCCTCTGTATATGTTCCAGATGATTACATCTTAAACCGATATAATATGGGCAACTACCTTTTAGGCTGTGCGTCAAGAAAGGGCTGCTATCCTATGCCGCTTCAAGGCTTATGGACAGCCTGCGACGACAAAGAGCTTCCGCCGTGGAACGGCGATTATCATAACGATTTGAACACTCAAATGACATATTACAGCTATCTTAAAGCAAACCGACTTGAGCAGGGAGAGTGCTTTATAGATTATCTTGCGTCCCTTACACAACGCGCAAAGGATTTTGCAAAAGGCTTTTATGAGGCAGAGGGCATTTGTTTGCCGTCGGTTATGGATATTGACGGCTACGCATTGGGCGGATGGGCAATGTATGCGCTGTCCCCCACCAATCAGCTTTGGCTTTGTCAGAGCTTCGAGCGTTATTACAGCTATACGGGAAATAAAGAGTTTCTTGAAAAAACGGCTTATCCGTATATGGAGCAATCTGCAAGATTTATTCTTTCAATTTTGAATGAGGACTCCGAGGGTTTTTATGCTTTGCCTCTGTCAAGCTCACCCGAAATTCACGACTGCACGCTCAAAGCGTTTCTTACGCCTAATTCAAACTATGACCAGTCGCTGATAATCTATCTGTTTACGGCTCTTGAAAGACTTGCAGGAGCTTTACATAAGGAAGAGGACAAGGCCTGCTGGCAAAATGTACTGCAAAGGCTAAGACCGCTTGCAGTAAACGAAAGCAATGTGCTCAAAATATCTCCCGATGAGGATTTAGAGGAGTCGCACCGTCATCAGTCGCACGCTATGGCAATTCATCCTCTGCGACTTCTCGACTATAATAATCCTGATGACAGAAAAATCATAGACGCAACGATAGCACATTCCGTAAAGCTCGGCCCTGCAAATTATACAGGATATTCATACACATGGCTCGGCGAATTTTTTGCGACGGCTAAAAACGGAAACGAGGCTTTAAGATGTCTTGAAATTTTCTGGAAATACTTTTGCTCCGTCAATACATTTCACTTAAACGGAGATTACACAAAGCAGGGATATTCAACATTTGATTACCGTCCGTTTACGCTTGAGGGGAATTTCTGTGCGCAGGATGTTTTGCAGGAAATGCTTTTATATTCCGAAAACGGTTATATTGAGTTCTTTCCGGCAATACCTGAAAAATGGGAAAACGTGTCGTTTAACACACTACGCGCATGGGGCGGAATACTTGTTAGTGCCGAGCTTCGTAATTCGCATTTCTACTCTGCGGAGCTTTATGCGGAAAACGACGCAGAAATAACCTTGCTTAATCTGCCTGCTTCGGTTGAATTTGCAGGCTGTGAGGCAGAATGCACGGACAAAGGACACCGCATTACTCTTTTAAAGGGGCAAAAAATAGAAATTAAAAATACTTTACAGTAAAATCAAAACAGCCTTAACGGATAGCACCGTAAGGCTGTTTTTAAGTTTGCCGATATTAAGAATTAAATAGCGTCATTCTGCAATTTCCGACTGCAAAATCTTATCAATACAATCATATTTTGAAAGCTCCTGAGTTATCATAGGCTCCTTTGTTTCCTCTGCAAATGAAACAATTTCACCGAGATATTTTACATCCTCGCTCTGAAGCATATTATCATTATAGTTGTCAACGGCGGCTCTTATTCTTAAAACCCTCACAATATTTGCATGCTTTTTCTCGGTAAGGTCATAGAAGAAGAATGGAATTGCAACTATTATCGAGCCAATCAGCGCAAGAAGCGACTGATAGAAAAAGATATTATTTCTAAGCTCGGTATTTTGCAGGGCAAGAGAAATATCGTCGGAAAATCCAACGCCTCCAAAGGAGAGGAATAACGGAGTGAGCATACCCGTAAACACGCCTATAATAGTTGTGACAATAGCCATATAGTTTTGCCAAAAGCCCTCAAGGCGCTTGCCTGTTTTCATTTGGATATCATCCATAATGTCCGAGGTCATAAGACCTGTTAAGAAATAGAATCCACCGAAAAACTGCTCAAAGAAGGACACAACAAGAATAATAACAGGGCTTTTATGGAAAATAACCTGCAATGCAATCATAACAACATATCCCACACAGGAAATTATCATAACATTTTTCTTGCCTAATTTTTTGATAAGAAACGGTCCTACAAGAAGCGCAACGGCTATTGCGTTCATAAGAATTGTTGAGCAGTAGAGTCCGACCACGGTTTTGGCAGTATCGGAAATAAAGCTGTACTGAGTAATCCAGGTTGTAATGTTTGCAAGATTTCTTAATGCGTTAAATGCATTAAATATGGTTATAATCCAAAAATACTTGCTTTTGCTGAGAAGCTTCATACCCTCGAGGAATTTTACCTTTGCAACATATTCCTGCTTAACAACCGTTCTTTCCTCAACACCCTTAACAAGAAGAAGAACCATCAGCACACCTACAACACCGCATATAGGGAAAATGATGCGGTACATATTAACTGCATTCCAGCCTCCCTGCTTTGCAAATAATGTTCCTGCAAGAATTGGGAGAATAATATTTACAACAGAGCTTGGCAAGCCTGAAACAAGGCCCTTTATTGAGCCGATATTTGCTCTTTCCTGTGCAACAGTTGAAATGGTTTGCTCAATGCCCGAAATGCATTGATATAAAAGCGTAATAAAGAACTGTCCTATCTGTATGAGAACAAAGGCTAAAAGAATGCCTAAATTAAAATCTATGGTAGAAGCCTCATACACGCCCATAATCGGAATGGCAGGAAGCGGTATGCTGAAAAGATGAATATCCATCCACGAAGACGGTATGTAAGGCACAAAGGAAAAGCTTACCGCCGTGCCTATTGCAGACCACAGCAGAAACGGCTTGAATTTTCCGTTCTTGCCGTTTGAATTATCAATCATCATCGACAGTATGGGAGAACGGACAATCGCAATGGCAGACGCAAGAATTGTGAGTATCCACGCCATACCTGTTGACATCCTGAAATAGGATATCATAAGGTGTACGCTTGTAGCAATTGTGGTGTACTGCGTCAAAACGCCCAACAGATTAGGGCTTCCGCAGCCTGCCGCAAAGGCTGCAAATTCCTTGTATGCAACCTGATAGCCCTCGGGAGGCTTGTTCCAATGAGATTTAAACCTACCTACGCCATTGACAATTTTTGTTTTTAACGACTCTTTTTGTTTTGTTTCTTCCATAAATATTTCCCCTTAATATTTATATGCAATGATTATTTCCTTTGATTAGTACCGAGAAGCGCAGCACCCAAAAGGTTGCTGTCACCGCCAAACGCGGCTTTAGCTATTTTAGGCCTTCTTGTGCTCCTGTCATTTTCAAAAAAGCAGTTCAAAAAGTGCTTAACCTTATCTATGATAAAGCTGCTGTTTGAAATACCGCCGCCTATAACTATAAGCTCCGGGTCATACGCCAAATATGAGTACCAGCATTTTAGGGCAACAGCCTTTGCATAGCTATCAATTAATTCTAAGGCTTTTTTGTCGTTTTGTAAAGCCCTTTGCTCGAGCAAAAGCATATTTCCTCTGTTTTGCAACGCATCATATTCTCTTGTAAGGGCAATGCTGTTTGCCGTTTTATCATACCGATAATCACATCCGTCATAATATTCGGGCATCATAAACATTGCACCTGCCTGATTTGTACTGCCGAAAAGAAGTCTTTCGTCAATCATTACGGCACAGCCCAAGGAGGAGCCGAGAACAAACAAAACCGCGTTTTTATGCTCCTTGAGCACACCGTATTCCTTTTCTGCAAGCAAGGCACAGCGCGCGTCATTCTCAATGAAAACAGGGCATTTATATTTGTCTTTCAAAAATGAAGCTAAACCCTTTTTTGATGTGCTTTCAATGGTTTCATAGCCGATTGAATTTCCGTCCTTATCCCAAAAGCCACCGCTTGAAATGCCGATATATTCTGCATCGGAGCATATAGCTCCGTCAATTTTGTCAACAAGCTGTTGAAAATCGTAGGTGGTTTCCCATTTGCCCTTGCTGATGATTTTATTATCAGCTATGTGAGCATATTTTGTATATGTTCCGCCTATGTCAAGTGTAAAAATCATAATCGTTACCTCGGCAATAAATAGCAATCCGAACCGTGGTTCAAATTGGCTGATTTGCCCTTTCTCTAT